>CAYUNP010000087.1:0-21001 GCA_964446085.1 uncultured Pirellulaceae bacterium | reverse complement strand
GTAGTTACGCTGGGAACATCGGTTGGCCATCGCCCACAACGGGTCTTTCTGGTGAGCGTGCCGGTGACACCTTTACCGGGGTTATTCCGCTCGAGAAACCGGCCGGAACATCTGTTCCCTGGCATGGAAATTCACGTTTTGGATTTGAGTCGGTTACCGACGGAACATCCAATACGGCCATGATTTCGGAGCGTTTGATTCAAACGGCAACAAGCCGCGAACAGATTCGGGCCAATTTCTCAAGGATCGTTGCTCACCATGTCACTCCGCGTCGTGTAGAACGGATCGGTTTTATTGCCTCTCGGTTGGAAGCATCTACTGACAGACACGATCGCGAACCGGCGTTTATAGGTAGATCCTGGAGTTCAGGCTTCCCGCTTGCGGCACCAACGTATGTGCACCTGCTTACTCCGGGATCGGCCAATGGTTTCTACTCCGAAAGTGAAACCCAAGGAGATTTTTTGGTCTCCGCCAGTAGTGAACACATTGGCGGGGTCAATCTTGTCCGTACAGATGGTTCGACAACATTCGTTTCGGAAAATGTCGATCAAATTGTTTGGTGGGCTCTGGGAGCCCGCAATGACGGACGTGTTGAAACTCTTGACAACTAGATTAATTTACATTGATAACTGGAGATTTTAGATGAAGAAGTTTTTACTGGCAGCTCTAGCGGCCGCTCTTTTGCCGGCCATGTCCTTTGGTCAGGAAGATATTGATATCGAAATCGGTTTCGATAATTTCATGGCCCCAACGACAATCGTAACCGGTATTGACATGTTTACGACTGACGGCACGGGAATCGTTGCGGGTGAGTTTGAAGAGCTTTTTGGAAATGACCTGGAGACAGATAATCCAGGGTTTATCACACCTGCCACTGAGGGCGAGACTGAGCGATTCAACCCGTTTGATGAAATCCGTATCGCGTTTCTTGATGCCTCCGCGCATGCGACTGGTGTTGGTGAGGGCTTTGTTACTTTTTTTAACCCTGACACTGGTGGACTTGAGGTCGGCAACAGCTCTATTGCGATCACCAACGTGAACGACGAAACCACAACTTTGGACGGCGGAACTCTCTCTGGCGACAGCTCTTTGTTTTTGAGTCTGGCATCGGATGGGAATCAGCTTAGCAATGCGGCCGATCCCGATGAAAATGAAATTTTAGGATTGGGCGAGGTTCACAATCACCTCAACTTTAACCTCGATGATGCGACTCAAGCAACTGGTGCTTACGGAATCCTGCTTCAGGTTGAAGCTGACATTGCTGATGCAGCAGGAGAAGTTGACGGAGTTGTTGACTTCACCTCTGACAAGTTCTTTCTGATCTTCAATAATGGTTTGTCAGAAGAACAGTTTTTGAATGAAGCGTTGCCAGCTTTTGGCCTGGCTGCTGTTCCGGAACCTGCGGCGGGTTTCGTGCTCACCGCATTAGCGGGTGCCATGTTGACTCGTCGTCGAAGACGAATTTGATTTAGTCGTTCCAATTTGGATCGTGTACGTAGATCAACTCTGCCTGATGGCAGGGTTGATCTTTTTATTTGCAGTCTTCCGGATCTTTGCATGCTCCGTCTCGTCTTTATTGCACTGGCCTTTCTCAGCGGCTTCGTGGCACTCTCGCACGAACTGCTTTGGACCCGACGGCTTATTGATTTGCTTGGTGCGACCGAGTCAGTCACCGGAAGAGTACTCGGTTTGTTTTTTCTGGGACTGTCACTGGGCGGTTGGTTGGCCACTCGTTGGGCCAATTCAGTTGGGAATCCAGCAATCCGATTGGGAATTGCAGAGCTTGGTATCGCAGTCCTTTCGCTGCCAGCAGTGTTTTTGCCGATCTGGGCGGACGGACTGATTTCAACACTGGGAACCGAAGGACTAACGACCTGGCGAGGTGGCATGATCAAGTTGGCACTCTCGGCAGCGGTCGTTTTGCCGCCCTCGATCGCCATGGGTACAACGATGCCTCTGTTCATTCGAGTCATCACTGGGATGGGTGGAACCGTTCGAGGTGGAGGAGTTTGGCTTTATTCACTCAATATGCTCGGCGGCGTGGTTGGCCTCTGGTTTGTGTCAACTCACTTGCTGGATTTTGCCGGTGTCCGCGGCACGATGTTCTGTGCGGCTGCTGGCAACATCATCATTGGAGTATTGTCCTGGGCGCTGTCGGGCCATGTATTGGGCAAATCGTCCGAGAAAACAAAAAGCCTCGCGAAACAGGATTCCGAATCGCCTACTGAAACCAAAACAGACGGCTCATTTGGTGCCAAGGGTGTCTTTTTGTTGGCGTTCGCTTCAGGTGCGTTGGTGCTTGCCAGCGAGGTACTGATTTTAAGATTGCTGGCTCTGGTAGCGCCTTCGTCACTGCAAACAACAAGTGCGTTGTTGGCCAGCGTTATTTTTTTCCTTGCCCTGGGTTCAGTGGTGGTTGCCGCGCTGAATCGCCTGGGGCTTTCAAGTCAGATTCAATTGTTGGTCGGAGCCGTTGGAGCTTCGCTTTTCTGCGTGCTGTGTCCATTGGTACTTTATCAGACTACCAATAAATTGATCTCCATTCGTTATCTTGCGTCGCTCAATGGCCAAACGATTGACACGCTAACCGACTATTGGTTGATACTTTTCAGCATTGTCGCGCTGTCCTCGGGCGCGACGATGTTTTTTAGTGGGTTTGTATTCCCGTCCATTTTGTCGATCCACTCAAAATCTGACCCGCAAGGTCGGTCGGTTGGATTATTGCTTGCAGTCAACGGGCTGGGTGGTTTGGCAGGAACTGAAGTCGCCAATTTACTGATGATATTCCAGGCAGGAATCTATCTCGGGTTTGCAATCATTGCCGTCTTTATTGCATCAACGGCCATCGCGGCCTGTTGGTTTACCAATCGCGGATCCTGGGCGTTGGGATTGATTTTTGGATTGGTTTTGGTGGCCATCGGTACCGCAAGACCGTATCAGAAATTGCGGTATCTGAGCCCAAATACAACAAAGACCTACGCGGTCGAGGACATCCAATTTGGTCGAGATGGTGTTCTGTTGGTCGTAAAGGATCCCGCTCCGGCCAAGTCGCGAAGCATGCTGATGAACAACCAGTACATTCTGGGCAGCTCAGGTCTCATCGCGACTGCGGCTGAACGAAGACAGCTTTTGTTGCCATGGCTTTTGAACCCCCAGTGCAAGAACGTCTGTTGTTTGGGGTTTGCAACTGGAATTTCCGCTAGTGGGCTCGAAACCCTGAATTCGCCACCGAGCGTTACCTCCATTGAACTTTCGAAAATGGTAGTTGACCGCGCCCGAGAATTTTTTGGCGAGGAGCATCAGTCCTTTTTCCAACGGGATGGCAACAAGGTTGTGGTGGAAGATGGACGGACTTTCATGGCTTGTGCCGATAGCGAATACGATCTGATCGTGGCCGATTTGTTTCGCCCGTACGGAACAGGCGAGGGCCGGCTGTTTTCGGTCGAACATTTTCGGAATGTCAAACGGGCTCTTCGCTCCAACGGCCTTTTTTGTCAATGGTTGCCCGCACATCAATTGAATCGAAAACAATTTGAAATTATCGCGGCGACTTTTCGTGAAGTTTTTCCAAACACCCTGGTTGTCAATGGAAGTACACTTTCAGCAACCCCGACAATTGCGCTTTGTGGTTGGCAGGACGACGCGGTCTGGAAAACCGAAGATCTCGTTAAAAAAATCGGAGCCATCCGAAGCCACAAGGGAGTCACTGACGTGCTGGCTCTCAATGCGCAATTGCTTATCGTTGGGGTCCTCAAAGATCAAGCTTACTCTTCAGCGCCAATCAACACGCTGGACAATGCACTGCTGGAAATCGACGCTGGGAAATTCTGGGTTCTGAAAGATCTTCGCACTCAGCGCCCCGAAGATAATCTGGAGAACGGATTTCTGATGGGGAAAAATTGGAGAACATTCATGAATCAACTTTTCGAGGATACTGAACCAATTCTTGACCCGATACACCGAGACCAATACATGGGGGTTTTGAAATAGTCTGACACAAGCTTGAATTGCCAGCGAGTGATGACAAGGCGATTGGCTAAAAACTCGCTCGTCCAACACCGTGCTCGATCATTTGGTCTTACTTGGCGTGTCTGGCTCACTGAGTCACCGCTGCAATTCTTACGACGTTTGTCTAAGTTCAACTCTGACCAAGCACGGACTACTCCGTGACTTTCGGACTTTGGTTGGTCTGCAGCCATTGAGTTCCGATCCGCGGATTGACCAACGCCACGCCCGATCACTTTGCCTTACTGAACGTACCAGGTTCGCTGAGGGTTCCAGGTTTGAGTGTTACGGAATTGCCGAGCGTTGTCGGCGCACTGAGCGTAACAGGATTGCTGAGCGTAGCCGGTTTAACGGGCTCACTAAGCGTAGCCGGTTTACTGAGTGTGCCAGGTTTCGCGCCGCTTTGGACACCTTTGGTCAAATTTGACGAACCATCGAACGGCAACGATTTCAGGAAGTTCTGTCGAAAGCGGAGCAAGTCAAAGACATTGATGACCCCGTCGTCATTTGAATCAAAACCATCATTAAACGAAGCATCACCTGTCACGAACAGAAACGCTTGCCGAAAACCAAGCAAGTCAAAAACATCAACCAATCGGCTTTGATTAATATCACCAAAGAGCCTGTAGAAAGCATCCGACTCGACGCCTCCGAACACCAATGAACCACCAGGCTTGCCATCCCCATCGAGATCAAACGGGTTTCCTGCACCGTTGGTGATTTCGCTTCCATTGATCGTAAGCTGATAGTTGCCATCGACAAGAGAACCAGAAGCTTCGGCAAACGTTCCAGAGAATGTAAGGACAACATTGGCACCAGAATCATCGACTGTGGCTGTCACATCAACCAAACCACCGTCAACTCCTCGTCGTACCAGTTCGAAAGCATCTTCGCCCAGATTGACTGACGCACTGAACGCAAGGTCCAGGCTTCTTACCATCGATCGCTGAACATCGTTATCACCATCAATTGCGAATTCAACCGTGAGTGGTTCTGTCGGACCAGTCTGCTCAACGACGATAAACTCATTGACCGTAACCGACCCCAAATCAGTTGTCCGACCGTCAGCCCAAATCACATTGACCTGAGCATCAGTCGCTTCTCCCAGACCAAATTCCAGTTCAAGGCTACTGGTGCTGGTCGCGTTACTGGAACCGGAAATCACTTCACGAATCAGGGTTTCATCAACGCCATCGCCATCAACATCAGCCACGACAATGACACGGGATCCGATCGCGTCACGCGATGTGGCGAAACCCAAATCATTTGGATTACCCGGGTTCCCAACGAGCTTTACGCTCAGAAAACTGTTGGTCAAAGGAGTCGTGTTTTCCAACAGAACAGGTTGCTGATTATCCAGCCCTTCCCGAATATCATTATTCAGATTGACCAGGAACAGATCCAGTTTTCCATCGCGGTTGTAGTCGGCCGCCAAACTCGCACGACCATTGCCACCAGCGTTTCCTGTTCCAGCGGCGTCAGAAACATCCTCAACATTGGCGATCAGGGCACCTACAGGAATGGGGTTGTTTTCATTTCCCTGAAACAGGGGATTACCCTCATCAAGTGCCGTCTTCACACGTAGCGGATTGTCACCAACGAATTCAAGCAGTGCTGCATTTCCACTGTTTGCACCAATGTCATTGGTCGAGTGGATCTCCAAGTCGCCATCGTTATCAAAGTCTTCCATTTGGACACCCCACGACAACCCCGTATCCACCTGACCGTGCAGGAAACTCAACGTGCCGGTTTCCACGAACTGATTGATGAACAAATTACTGGAGCCAATGTTGCCCGAGAAATTGGATTCAGGGTTATCGCTGATGTAGATATCCAAATCACCATCACCATCGACATCGCCCAGGTTAGCACCCATCGCTGACCTCGTGATGAGACTGGCACCGTCATCTTCGCGGGCAAAAGAGTTTTCAAAGTTTCCATTGAAGGTCACCGACTCATAGCCAAGCCAATTTCCGTTGCTATCAGCTCCCTGATTGATGTAAATCTGGTCAGCGTTAAAGACACCAGACTTGTTGGTCACCAAAAGATCGACCCAACCATCGTTGTTCAAGTCGCCCGAGACGACGGCATTGGTATCGGCGAAGTTGTTCGTGTCTCCATCTCGCTCTTCGTAACCACCAAGATTGTGCAATGCGGTGGCTTCAGTAAAAGTACCGTCCCCATTATTGAGATAAAACGTGTCAGTGGCGCCGTCAAAAGGAAAATTGTCCGAGAGGTCATTGTGGTTACCAACATAAAGATCAAGATCTCCATCCCGATCTGGATCAAACCACGCAGCTGCAAGAGAATCATCTGAATTGTTGTTGCGTCCGTCAGCACGAGGCAAAGTATTGATCCCGCTAACCCCGGCAGCACTGGTCACGTCAACAAACCCGAGCGTACCACTTTCGATGAGTTGATTCTGATAAAGACGGTTGGTGCCACTCATGTTTGTTACATAGAGGTCAACGTCGCCATCATTGTCGTAGTCCGCTGCCACGGCGCCCGTTGCTCCCTCGTATATTTCCTGAATAACTGCATCACCACCAAGACTATTGGTGTCGTTCACCGCACCCAGCGCATCATCGCCCTGTCCATCGGTTTGCAGACTGAAAGTTCTTCCTCCACTCCCATCTGAAACATTCAGGTACAACTTGCTGTAGTCGGTAGCTCCATCGTTACTGGTGAGATAAAGGTCCGGATAGCCATCGTTATTCAAATCCGTAAAGACACCTCCAGAGCCATGAAGGTCTCCAGAATAACCTCTGAAGTCAGCCAGGTTTTTCGCTGCGGTAACATCGCTAAAGGTGTGCTCCGAAACAGGTTCGGTAACCGTGAACAAAAAGTTATCCACCGTAATTGGCGGGTTGGCTCCGCCGTTGGGGCCTTCGAATGTAAAACCGACGAAGTTGATTTCTGAAATATTGAGGTTGATGGTCTGAAAACCACCAGAAACCGATTCACCGTCGATCAGGAAATTAGCCTGGAATGAATCCCCCGACAAGTCTGCCGTCGTATCCAACACGACCTCAAGTGTGCGAGTAGTAAGCGCCCCCGAGAAATTTGCATTGTTGTCTGCAATCACATTGTTGGTATTCAACCCACCAAAAATTTGAACCTGTTGCGCAAGGCTCCCTATTCCAGGCCGATAAATGAGCCACGCAATTCCATTACTTGGCGATTGTGCGAAACGATCTTGCGCCCTATCGAGAACACCAGACGAACCACCTTCGGAGAATCCAAGTCCAATCCAACGACTGGAAACAGTGGTCACATCCAGAGACAGGTTGTAAACGCGGTCGGTAGCAGCTTCAAATGGCAGGACAGCCGATCCTTCGAATTGACCAACGTTCAATTGGCCATTTGTTGTTGCAAAACCATTGGCTGTCCATGTCTCGCCCGCGAAATCTTCTGTGCTGCCGTTTAGAGATCCCGCTGCGCCTGAACTGCCGGAGAAATCTTCCTGAAACAAGGTGATTTGCCCGGAAACTGGATTAACAGCAGCCAAGGACAACAAAAGAGAAGCTACGCCAAACCGAATTAAGTGTGTCAACATGAAGCTTGTGCCTGTGTGGGACCAATTTAAAATTCTCTGGGGGTGAGTAGTCTTGGTAGACCAAGAGAATTTTCTCAACATGAACTAAAACTTAGGGCAATTCAAGGTGCGCTGGGCGAATTTGTGGGGCCGATGACTGCCAATGAGATTGTCTCAGTACCAGTTCGCTGCTCATTAATGTATTACGCTTTTCATGAGTTTAAGGCCTCAAATCGTCGCATAAACTCTTGATTGCCCGCTCTTATGCGAGTAATTTTGAACACGGAAAAGAGATCGACACCTTGTTTTAATCACTTCATAGCAAAGTAGCAAAGGACAAATTTGATGACCCCTCGAACCTTTTCAATTAAATGCAAAGACATTGTACTGGGCATAGTACTTTGTTTCGTATTTGCTCAAGCTGCACATTCCCAAACAGTAATTTTCCAGGAGAATTTTGACGGGACTGGAGACTTGGGAACTTCACTCAACGAATCGTGGATCACGGCGTTCGACCGGGCTAACGGTGGCTCAGATGCTGGTGCCTTTTCAATTTTTGGTGCCGATGGTTCGGTGGATAAAGTTGGAGATGGAACAGCCGCAACCAATGATGCCGGAGCACTGCTTGCACTACCCGGCGGTAGCCTGCTCGCCAACAGCATTTACACGCTTTCGGCCACAGTCGACAACAACAACACCAACTGGACAGCATTTGGTTTCGCCTCTTCTGATGCGACTTTGGATGGTGTCAACGGGCGGCATTCCAACGGCTCCGCGACAACTTTTGGAGGTTATGCTTGGGGACTTTTCAGAAATTCTGCAGGTGGAAACGACCAGGAGATTTTTGGCGGTGCTGGAACGGGTTCAAATTTTCTTGGTGGTGACATCGTTAGCCCAATAGGACCTATCGATTTTGATATTGTGCTTGATACGTCAGACACTGCTGCTCTCACTGCCGAATACTTTTTCAACGGAACTTCACAGGGTATACAAACTTTGGGTGCAAACGCGTTTACGGACATCGCATTTGTCGGCATCAGTTCCGACGGTGGCTCCGCTGCTGACAACTCGAATGCTTCGACGATTTCAAACTTTACTTTGACCGTATCTGCGGTTCCTGAGCCAAGTTCGCTTTCGTTGCTGGCTTTGGGTGGTTTGGCAATGTTGTCTCGGCGACGGCTTCGTTAAAATTTGACTAAGTCAAACAATCCGAAGACTCCAAGATAAAAGCCTGCAGAGAATTACTCTCGCAGGCTTTTTGTTTGTGCAGACGCAAAACCTGGAAGCTGGTGACATACCGTTCCATCAGTTCGAGCTCGGACACTTGGTGCATCCCAAGGGAATGATCGCGCAAAAACGTGACTTTCTGTGCCTTTAGAGATTGGCATGGCTGGCAAGCGGCGCACAAACGCATTTCGACGGAGGAAACATTTGTTGAATCATTCCCTCATATAGCTTAAGATACAGGGATATTTAAAGTCATTAATTATTTCAAATTCACTTCCAGGGTGTTTCAGGAGAGAGTCAATGAGGCAACTCAATTTAAGACGTGGTTTTACACTTGTTGAATTACTGGTGGTCATCGCGATCATCGGCATTTTGATCGGCATGCTGCTTCCTGCAGTTCAGCAGGTTCGAGAGGCTGCCAGAAGAACTCAATGCGCCAACAACGTAAGGCAAATTGCCCTTGCCTTGCTCAACTTTGAAAGCGCAAACATGAACTTTCCAGCAGGGCGACTTGGTTACGACACCCGTGTAAACGGTAATGTTTGGAATCAGTTTGGCAGATCCAGAATGGGAGAAAGCAGCATCGGTCTCAACGTTGAAACCGAAGGAGCAAGCCTCTTCGTCGCGATCTTGCCGTTTCTTGAGCAAGCGAACGCCCTGAACCTGCTTGATTTGAGATGCGTTCCGATTTGGTCTGCCAACACAACCTGGGCTCCATCAGGTATTCCAACCGTTGATGCTTCAAGAGAAATTATCGGAACGCAGCTTCCAGCTTTTGTTTGTCCGAGTGACAACCTGGAAGAAATCTGTCAGGGTTCACATGGAACAGATGTTGAAGCAGCAACCGGAAGCTACGCCGGCTGCATGGGCGATGTTCGAGGCACAGCAGTGAGTGCTTCCAACGCAAACAAGTACACAGGTTTCGCATCACCCGACCAGGCAAATGGCATGTTCGTCTATGTCACGAAACTCGAAATCGCAACCATGACCGACGGCAGCAGTAACACTTTCTTCCTCGGTGAAACGGTTGAAGGACATCGCAGTGGACAATCGAATATCTGGTCCAATGGCAACAGGTTCACTTCATCATTGCGAGCCGCTCGCACACCTCTGAATTTCCCGCTGGACCCGAACGGAACGGACGGACTTATCTTTGACGGGTTTGTTTCAGGTGCTGATGGCGGAAGATGCAACGGCGGCTTTGCCAGCTCTCATCCAGGCGGTGCCAATTTTGGTTTTGGTGATGGCCATGTGGTGTTCATCAATGAAGCAATCGATCTCGATACCTACGGTGACCTTGCAACGCGTACTGGCGGTGAAGTCAATCAGGAATTCTAGAATGACTTGCCTGTCATTGAGCCAGGCTTGTTTTTAGTGACTAATTGAGCCGTAATTTGTTTGGATATCAGATGCAGTGGTTAAGAATTCGACCGTTCCACATTCGAAAATTTGCAACAGCAACGTTAATGCTGACTGGCTTTAGCCTGCTGTTGCTATCGGCTGGCTGTAGTGACGGGCGCGGCACTCGTGTTCCGATCTCTGGAACGGTCACCATTGATGGAGAACCTCTCAAACACGGTTCGGTTACATTTTTTCCAATCGCATCAGGCGATGGCTATCGAGCTGGTGGCGGTTCTCTGGACGAGAATGGGCAGTACCGGATTTCATCCTACACGGCATTCGATGGATTGTTGCCAGGAAAGTACGAAGTCACGATCCTGGCAGTTGAGCCAATCAATGACGAATCGCAACGTTGGCACGCTCCTAAATCCTATTCTTCGGCCGCCACTTCCGGGCTAACGATAGAAATCAAGGACGAATCTGTGATGGATCTGGAATTGTCGTGGACCAAGGACGAATCGCATTCAGCGCCTTATGTGGAAAAGTTCTGAGCCTTCCCGACACCTCTGTTCAAAACCGACTTCGAATGTAGGGCCGGTTCCTGACGGCCCTCTTTTTAAACATGGCCGCCAGGAACCGGCCCTGCGTGGTTTTCCGTTCACGTTTTCCTGGTCGCTTGCAACCGCAGCCACTGAGCTCCGATTCGCGGATTAACCAACGTTGGGACCATCGCCAGAAACGCACTGATGTAACTGGTAAACAAAGTGCCTTCGGGCGCGTGTTCGGCGAGCACATGTTCACTGGCGTCGGGCAGTTTGTAATACGGGATCTTTGCGTATAAATGGTGAGTTCCGTGGTAAGCCACGTTTTGCCATGCTTCTGCCAACGATTTTCCAATCTCATCTTCTGGCACAACGCTGCGTGTGCTGCCCACGACGCCGACACCCATCATGCCCATATGTTCGACATACTTGTTGAGCGACTGAAACCAGCCCGCGACTACCCAGGGACCGACCACGCCAACGAGAAAGGGAGTCCACAGCTGAACATAGTGGATCGTCGTCAGGCTGCTCCCCCAAAACAACGCGACCATCACGTACTCTCGCTTGATCAACTTCATTTGAGCTTTGGGAATATCGTCGGCTGCCAAAACAGATCGAACAAAAAGCACTGGTGTGTACATAAAACCAAAGACGATTTCTGTCATGGCGACCAGCAATCGCAGCCAACGTGGCATCGTGGTCACTGTAAATGGCCACAGTTCCGGATCTTTCTCGGTCGCGATATGTTTGTGATGTTGAGCGTGGGCATATCGATACACGCTACGTGGCACCAAGATCATTGTACCCATCATCAAACCCAAAAACTCGTTGATTCGCTTCGACCGATGGAGCGTACCATGCGAAGCATCATGCGTTGCCAGTGGCAGAGCATGAGCAAGGAAACCAGCAATGGCCCACAGCGCAAAGGTGAGCAGTGGAATTCCGGCGTTCCATGCAACAACTGCGAACAGCGACACCATTCCCATCGCGGCAAACTGAATTGCAAATTGTCGCAGCGGCGATTGGTCAAGCGTGTGAAACTCTTTTACCAGTTCACGCGGAAGAGCACTCGCTCCCTCCCAACGGCTCGACGTTCCTCGAGGGCGAGTTGAAGCAACCGATGGTTGTCCTGCGGACTGCTGCGTTTGCAACTCCTGAAAACGTTTTGAAGTATCCATTGCTGAACTCGAAAGTTGTGGCCTCTAAAATTTGCACACCTTTCTGACGGCTGAAACTCGCGCTGCCTTACATCCAGACTTCTTCGATTGGGGTTCGTCAACCTTGCTACGTGTTTTGCCTAACCAAATCCCATATCCGAAATAGCATCAACGCGAGAGAGCATACCAGGTTGAGTCGATTGTTTTGAAGCGCGTTCAGAGAATCACTCTTTGGGCGTCTGGCTTCCCATTGCTGATCCCGGGACTCGCGGATCATGAACACCTGTGAAAATACCCGTCTCCGGATCATGGGAAATCAGCTGACTCACGCCAACGTTGTCAGAATCTGCGATCGTCAATTCGTGACCGAACGAACGGAGTTCCGCTTTGAGCGACTGGTCCATGGACCTTTCGATTCGCAAACGATCTGGCGACCATTGGTGATGAAACCGAGCCGCGCCAATCGCTTCCCAGGGCTGCTGCCCGAAGTCCACAACCCGAATGATCGTCGTCGCAACTTCGGTGATGATCTTTGGCCCCCCTGCGGCCCCCAACGTCATAACTGGCTTGCCGTCCTTGAGAACGATCGTGGGACTCATACTCGAAAGCGGGCGTTTTCCGGCTTCGATCGCATTGCTGTTGGCACCGATAAGTTCAAAAGCATTGGGAACACCCGGAGCAATTGCGAAATCGTCCATCTCGTTGTTGAGAATAACTCCCGTCCCGGGCACGATCACTTTTGAGCCAAAGGTTGTGTTAATGGTGGAAGTAATCGCAACCCAATTCCCCTGATCGTCTGCGGCAGCAATGTGCGTCGTATGTCGATCTCTAAAAACGTCTGCCGGATTCGGAGGACAGCCATGAGACTCCACACGAGACACAAATCCGGTATCGATCTGTTTTGCCAACTCGAACGCGTAAGGCTTGGCGACCAGCCCTTTGGGCACGAGCGCGTAAGCCGGGTCGCCTGGCCAATGGGCACGATCCGCGAACGCCAACTTCATGGCCTCGGCAACGATGTGCATTGCTTCGGCACGACTGCGTTGATGAATGGACTGCAGGTCAAAGTGTTCGACAATGTTGAGGATCTGTGCCACATGAATTCCACCGGAACTCGGCGGCGGAAAGCCAACGATACAGTAGTCACGATACAGGGTGGCGACGGGTGCCCGATCAACCGTTTCGTAGTTGGCAAAATCTGCTTCAGTAATCGCCCCACCATTCTCAAGCATCCACTGCGAAACATTTTTGGCAAACGGACCACGATAAAACCAGTCCGTCCCTTCGGTGGCGATACTGCGATACGTCTGAGCAAGGTCAGGCTGTACGAGCAGCTCTCCAGCCAGGCGCGGTGTGCCGTCCTCTTTCAGTAACAAAGCGGCCGTCGCTGGAAAGGCGCTGATCTTCTCACGGGTTTTGGAAATACGACTGCTATAGAGCGGCGTGATCTCGAATCCTTGCTCGGCAATCGCTGCGGCGGGCTCCAGCAGTTCGCTCAGCTTCTTTTTTCCGTGTCGCGAAATCGCATTCTCAAACGCCAGCAGTGCGCCGGGAACGCCAACCGCTTTTGCACCGTCCTGTGAATCTGCTGGTTGGAGCTTTCCATTTGCATCGCGGTAGAAATGGCGAAACGCCGCCGCAGGAGCCGTCTCGCGGCCGTCGATGGCATAGAGCTTCCCATCAGCCGAATGGATAAGAATGAAGCAGCCACCGCCAATTCCCGAGTTGTATCCATCCACAACCCCCAACGTCAGAGCGGCCGCAACTGCTGCATCGACAGCGTTACCGCCAGACTCCATTGCATCCAGCCCAGCCTGCGTCGCGATTGGAGAAACCGTCGCCACCATATTTCGCAGGCTCTGTCCGACGTTCGATGGCAGAACTTCAACCGAAGCTGCACTATTCTGAAGTGGAATCGCCGCACTGACCGTTGCAGCCCAAAAGCTGAACGCGACCATTGCAAGAAGTCGAAATGAAAAGGGGTGCGTTCTCATGATCCTTCACTGAGAGCAAGTGCGATGTCCCTCCATTCGACCATAACAAACCTGAACATTCCAGTCCGCAGCGTGAATCAATTCCGGTTGTAGAAAGGCAGCTTTCCACCAGTGCAGTCAGGGCAATCCCTGTGCGGAGTGTTGGGCCACCACCGATTCCGTGCAAGCAAGCTTTGATGTTGGGCACATCTGAGAGCCGGAGGCTCGGCAATGTGTTAGCCTGTCACTTTAGTGGCAGGTATGAAGCTCTCTGCAGCGTTCGCCCTGAAGGGACGGCAAACACTTTCCCTCGTTAGTGCTTTGTGTCTGTATTTATCGCATGTCATGCAAAAAACCGGGTATTATCCCGCTCGATGCAATTTCCTGACAAGCGAAGGAGTGATCCCTCGCTTTCGCGTCGGGTTGTGACTTCAGGAACTTTCCACAGGTTGTACCTGCTTTCGTTCATGCAGCCCAACCAATGCGAGCCCAATCAGGCAGGAAACAACCGAAAACAGAAACAGATTGTTTGTCAGCGCGATTCCACAGAGCACGACGATGGCCACAACCGATGCCATCTTGCGCGGCATCAGCCACAGAAAACTGCAAGCCAATTCGCTGCAAATGACCATTCTTGAGTGCCACATCGCCGCATTTCTTAAAGCTTCCTCTGTCATCGAGTTTCGCAGCAGGTTGTAAATCCAGAAGTCCCGCTCCTTGAAATAAATCTCGTACAGAACTTCGCCAGACCAGTAGCCAGGAGAAAACTTCCCAACGACTCCACCAATAAAGATCAGGCTTAGAACCAGATGCGACAACCACACCGCCCGCGGGAAAAGTGTTTCGAACGATTCACCAAGCCGTGACGCGAACCAAAGACACCATACCGAAGTCCATGCACAACACAGGAACGTGACATCGTTGTAGGCACTTTGATGCAGACACAGAATCGACAATCCGATCGTGGAAATCGCCCCCAGCACAACAATATGTGGCTTGGACCGCAAAACCAGAATCAATAGCGAACCGAGAACCGAAAGCGAATACGCGGCCACCAACACCTGTTGAGAACGAAAAAAAACAGGAAAGAACAAATCGAGAACCGGAAACTCCTGGTGCACGCTGACGAAGTATCGAAAAAACTGAACCTTCCAAAGCAGCGAAACAAGGATCCCAACATGGACCAGTTTCAACAGCGTCAGACTTTCACGCTGATCATTCGTTGGCATCGTGTCGCACCCAATTTTCGGATATTCGGTGAATACGCATCGAGCCATCAGACTGCTCCCGAATCTCCCATCGGCTGATCAGTTCGGTTTCCCTGAAGCGCGTCGACATCTCAAAAGTTCCCTGACGTCGTTCCCCAAAAAACTGGGTTACAAAATCCCCAAAGGTGATGGCACGAGCGGGAAAATGATTGACCGATTTCGAGAACCAGGATTCATCTTCTTCGTCGAAAGGAGCTTCACCACCGATCAACTCGTTGCCAAACTGGATTTGATTCTCAAAATTGTACATCGCTGGCACCGGCGCCATCGCCGCCCAACCCAGGAAGTTCGGCGAAGCGAGTTGAAATCGCTGCATGGCGTGTTGCCGTGTCGTCGACGAGAACAGAATCGAAACGATCCAGGCAACAATAGTCAGCACCAGGCCCAACAGAAAAATGGCAAACCAGTCCCTTTGCCTGTAACTTTCAGTGATAAATTTTGCCGGGCGAATCATGGCATGAGGATAACAGAATCCTGATGTTTCCCGCCATATGGATTGTTGTGCGAACCTGTGACGCTCAAAAACGTCCGTGAATTGAACCTGACGGCACCGGAGACAACTGATGATAGAAATTGATGGATCACAAGGAGAAGGCGGCGGACAGATCGTTCGAACATCGTTGGCTTTGTCGTTGTTGACAGGCAAGAGTTTCCGAATCTTCAATCTCCGCGCTGGTCGAAAGAAGCCCGGGCTGAAGCGACAGCACCTGGCAGCTCTTAACGCTGCAGCGGCCGTTGGAAGTGCAATCACGACCGGTGCGGAGATTGGTTCCCGGGAGATCACTTTCGAGCCCGGTGAAATATCGGCGGGAAACTACGAATTTGAGGTCTCCACGGCCGGGAGCATGACGTTGGTTTTGCAAACCGTCCTACCCGCGCTGATGTTGGCTGACTCAACGTCGCACATCAAACTCATCGGCGGCACGCACAACATGATGGCTCCTCCGTTTGATTTCCTGGACCGTTGCTACATGCCCCAGCTAAACAAACTTGGTCCCGACGTTCAACTTGCCCTGAATCAGCACGGCTTCTACCCTGTTGGAGGTGGTCAGTTCGAAGCCACGATCAAACCAACGACATCAATGAAAGGAATTCAAATTGTTGATCGTGGCAAGTTGATTCAACGGCGAGTCTCCGCTGTCGTTTCGCAATTGCCGCTGACCATTGCCGAGCGGGAAACGAAACGGGTCGTCAGAAAGCTGAACTGGGATCGCGTCAAAATCGAAAACACCGAAGCTTCCAATCCGCGTGGACCGGGCAACTTCCTGCTCGCTGAACTTGTCTACGAAAACGTCACAGAGATGTTTTGCGGCTTTGGCAAAATTGGTGTCACGGCCGAACGGGTTGCTGACGGTGTCGTTCGGGACGTCAAGAAGTATCTCAAAACGGATGCTCCGGTTGGCCCGCATCTCGCGGACCAGCTAATGCTGCCCATGGCAATCGCGGCCGAATTTCATGGTGAAGAAAGTTCATTCCGCACCGCTGCCCTGACTCAGCATTCCAAAACGCAAGCCGCAATTATCCGCACGTTTCTGAACGTGGTTGTTGAGGTGAACGAAGACGAAGTTTCGACGATACGAATCCATCGTTGAACTGGTTGGTGGCAAAGGCTCGCCAGGTCTGTGAATGGCAAATCGCTGCGCGTGCAGGGCTCAGAGACCCATGTCATCAGCCATTGACGACACAAAAAAAGCCCCGACACCATGTTACACGGCAGCGGGGCGATGAGCTTCGAAAGCCAGACTTGAGCCTAACTCTTTCCGAGCATTTTCATGTAGTCAGATGTGATCTCAAGAACTTCGTCAAGGAAGTAATCACGCATGATTTCCTTGTTACCGGAGACCTGTTCTTCGATCGCTTTTTCATCTTCCTTCTCGGCACGCAATTCGCGACTGCGGGCAAGGAACTCTTCTTCGTTAAGCGAAACGGTTTTCAGGTTCTTCTGACGAACGTACTCTTCAATCCGACGAATTCGTTTTGTGAACTTGTCGGACGCTTTAATGCGTTCAGCAGATCGAATCTGTAACGCCTTCTTGATTTCTTCTGAAGCCCAACCATAGCTGGAGTAAGTTGCCGCAGAAATTCGGTCAAACTCAACCGGGTATTCCAGATCCGACTCGCCAACAGGCATCTTGTCGGTAACCGATGGAATCACCAAATCGGAAAGCACACCGCGTTTCTGAGTACTGTCACCGTTGGGGCGATAGAACTGGGAACGCGTGATTTTCAGGGCTCCGAACGGATTTGGAGCATTTCGTCGCTGGTGAAACTCTTCGCCCAGATCCATCAGGGTCTGCACGGTGCCTTTACCGTGGGTGGTTGTGTCTCCCACGATGATTCCGCGATCGTAATCCTGCAACGCACCCGCCAAAATCTCACTGGCACTTGCACTGAACTTGCTAGTCAGAACAACAACGGGCTTTTCCCATGTTGCTCCCCGTTTTCGGTCATCAAGTTTGATCACCTGATTCGAAGCATCCTTGATCTGAACGACCGGGCCCACATCGATGAACAGCCCAGTGCAATCGATCGCTTCCTGGAGACTTCCGCCACCATTTTTTCGCAAATCGATGACCACCCCGTCAACGCCTTCGGCATTGAATCTCTCGAGGATTTTCTTCACGTCGGTCGTCGTGCTGCGTCCGCCGATACGGCCGGACATATCCGCGTAGAAACTCGGAAGTTCAACGACACCAATCTTCTGTGCGGTACCGTCCTCTTTGGTTCCCTGCTCGAAAACTTTGCCTTGTGCAGCACTGTCTTCAAGCTTGATTTTTTCACGAACGATTTCGACCGTACGAATATCACCACCATCATCAGACTGCACGTTCAACCGCACAACCGTTCCCGCTTTGCCACGGATCATACCGACGACGGAATCCAGCTTCATTGAGTTGATATCGATGAAATCAGTTCCATTCTTGGCAGCCAACTCGGCATCAATACGGCCGCCATTTTCATCGCCCTGTCCAACTTCCGTGATCACATCATCGACAGAGATTCCGCCTTGTGTATCACAGGCACCGCCAGGAACAACACTGCGAATAACGGTGTAGCCTTCGTCGTTGCCCGAAAGCGTTGCGCCGATTCCTTCGAGTTCCAGTGACAACTGGATCACAAAGTTCTCGAACGATCGCTTTGACATGAAAGACGTGTGTGGATCAAACGAGTTGGTGACTGCCGTCACGTACATCTCGATAATGTCTTCGGTATCGGTTTGGTGCATACGCCGTCCAAATGATGCGTAGCGCTTCACGAGTTTTTCAGAAGGAGAAAGCTCTTTCTTCTTTTTCTTCTTTTCGTCTTCGCCGTCCTCCTTATCAAGTTCCTCATCGCCACGGAAAACGAGCAGGTTGTATTTGATTCGCTTTCGCCAAATATCCTTGGCGTCATCTTCTGTCTTGGCATAAACGGCAATGTCCGGATCGGTCACCATTTCTTCCTTGATCGTGAAGTCGTGTTCGGCTTTGGCAAATTCCATTGCCAGGACGGTACGCTCATCGACTCGCTTGAGGAAACGCTTGTAGATGTTGATTCCAAAATCGAAGTTACCGCGTTGAACGTTCGACGAGATGGACTCCTTGCCTGCCTTGAATTCATCGACGTCGCTCTGCATGAAATACGACTTTGTCGGGTCGAGCATTTTCAGATACAGGTCGAAAGCGCGATTTGAGATCTCGGTATCGAGTGCCCGACGGGACAGATGCCTCCGCTGCATCAAGTCAGCAACAATCTTGCCCACCTGGCGTTGGCGAAGCGAAGGAGCCTTGATTGTGTCATCTGCCTGGACAGCAGGACACGCAAAAAGCACCACCATCGCCAACAGCAATACTCGGGTGATCCAGTGACAGGGTTGGATTCTCGTTTGTACAGTCATGAAGGACCTTGCGGTAAATTGTTCAAAGTAGATGAATTCGGTGGCTTTTAATTTAACCCAAATGGCGTCAGAAAGTTCCCGAATCAATTGTGTGGGCCGATATCGAAGACGTGCTCGATTGTCTATAATTGACTGAATCGTAGGGTTTGGGAATTCTTCCGACAATAGCGATCCGAAAATCGAGAATGCCCGAAACCCGTTTTGTTCGATAATCCATCCAGGAAGTCGTTTCTGTCGTGCCAGCGTTTTTAATGATGAATTCAGGCTCCAATTCGGGGGCCAGATTTGAACTCAGTGCGACCGAGGACAATTTTCTGGGCCGTGACTGGGAATGTCGGGTCGTCCTGAATGACCCCCAGTGTTCGCGCAAACACGCCAGAATCTATACGAACGAAGATGGCTGGTGGATCGAAGATAACGGCAGCAGCAACGGGACTTATGTGAACGGTCAAACCGTTCGCGAAGCCCGTCTTGATGAAGGACACCTGATCCGCATCGGTGGTAGCGCTTTCACATTCACCGAATCGCTCGTTCAGGAGATGACCGAGGAGGAAAGCAAAACCGGAGAAATGCGCGGCCCAGCGGCTCATACCGTCATTCTGGACGAGTCCCATGATCCGATGGACACCGGGCAGTACACACTGGATTTCCTCAAAGGACATGACTGGGGGCAGGACTTTTTCTTTCTGTTCCAACTGAGCGTGAAACTTCTGGGTCTCGACGATTCCGATTCGATCATCCAAACCAGCATGAAACGACTGAGCGAGCGAACCGATGCCTCGGCAGCTGGCTTTCTTTGGACCTCCGATGGTGGGGGTCTGAAACCAAAAGTTGTGTTCCCCAAAGAGCTGGCCAATGAGCTGACTTTGAATCCGGAACTGACACGCCGCGTGGTGGCTCAGGGGCACGCGATCCGCGTCGAACACGACACCACGGGGAAGGACGATTTCGCAGACAGCATTTGCGTTCCGTTAAATTCCAGCGGAAAGATCAAAGGCGCGATTCACCTGTATCGCAAGGGAACCCGGTTCCATGACTCACATTTTAATCTTGCCTGTGCAATCGCAAACATCATGGTCCGCTCGCTGGACCGCGCGGACCGACACTCCGTGCTGGCAGCAGATCACTCGCGACTGAAACAGAAGTCGGCCAACTACGATGAGCTTCTTGGGGAAAGCCCGAAGATGCTGGAACTGAAATCCAAAATCGAACGTGTCGCCAAAGCATCCGGCTGCGTCCTGGTGCGTGGTGAAAGCGGAGCGGGTAAGGAACTTGTTGCCCGGGCGCTTCACAAAGCCAGCCCGCGAGCAGATCGGCCAATGCTGAGCGTCAATTGTGCGGCGATTCCACGTGACCTGATGGAAAGCCAACTTTTCGGACACAAAAAAGGCGCCTTTACCAGTGCCGATCGTGACCATAGCGGCTGGTTCGAGCAAGCCGACCGCGGCACGCTGTTCCTGGACGAGATTGGCGAACTGACTCTCGAAGGCCAGGCCAAACTTTTGAGGACCCTTGAAGGGCATCCATTCCTGCCCGTTGGCGGCACGGAAGAGATTTCGGTCGACGTACGTGTAATTTGCGCGACCAATCGTGATCTCAAAGAGTTCGTAGCAGAAAAGCGATTCCGCGAAGATCTGTTTTACCGTCTGAGCGTTTACGAACTTTACATTCCACCATTGCGTGATCGCGAGTCGGACATTGAGATGTTGATGAACCATTTCATGGATCACTTCAAGACACAACACGGAAAGCATGATTTGACGCTGTCACGTGAAAGCAAGGCCAGGCTGATTGGCTATCAGTGGCCTGGAAACGTGCGACAGTTGCGAAACGTGATTGACAGTGCGATCGTGATGGCTGAGACCAACGAAATCGCAGCAGATGAGCTTGGCATTCGCGATGCGACTGATGGAGAATTCGAAACGCTTCGTATTGATCACTGGGAACGTAAACTGATTGTTGACGCATTGAAACGAACATCGAACAATGTTCCCAACGCGGCAGAGCTACTGGGTATCAGCCGGGCAACCCTGTATCGGAAAATTGAACAGTACGGCGTCGTGCGAAAGTAGCACG
>CAYUNP010000086.1:0-21211 GCA_964446085.1 uncultured Pirellulaceae bacterium | reverse complement strand
CCTCCCGTTTGCATGCTCTCCCGTTTGCATGCCCTCCCGTTTGCATGCCCTTCCGTTTGCATGCCCTTCCGAAATTCTGCCTCGAAACTCATTCGCGGTTCAATTCTGGCATCCCGCTAGCGGAAACATGCTTTTGCGCCTTGCTCGCACCTTGCTAGACTTCGCCGTCCAAAAAAAACGGGGATCGCCATGCAAATCACGGATTCTTTCAATCGCATTTTCCTGACCGCGCTACTGGTCTGGATCGGATACACACCAGCCATCTATGCGGCTCTGCCCGACGGGCTGGCTCAGGAGCCGCGGCCTGACAGCTGGAAACTGGACGCTGCACTGACGGACGTCGTGTTTATTGATCGCCTGCAAGGGTGGGCAGTCGGTTCTCAAGGCACGCTCTTGCGCACCGAAGACGGAGGCAAGACCTGGGGCGAAGGAAACCTGAAAACGATCAATCGCAAAGTCGCCGCACCGACACTCTCTGAAAAATTCCAGGACATTCGAGCCAAAAAACAACTGGCGTCGCCAAGCTCAAAAAGTGGCAAGACTCCGTTTTCGTGTCGCTTCGAATCGGTTTGGTTCGCCGATGCCAAAAATGGCTGGGCTGCGGGTGGCTATGATTTGCCATATCTGAATCATTCTCGCGCGGTGATCGCCCGCACGACTGATGGCGGCAAGTCCTGGCAATCGCTTCCACAACTGATGATTCCCCGAATTCACAAAATCGCTTTTCCAACCGGCATGCAACGCCTCTCTGGCTGGGCAATCGGCGCCAGTGATCCTGCAACAAATTCTGCTCTGTCATTCACCTCAGACGCGGGCAACATCTGGAGCAGTCAAAAAACAAAACGCATGCCGGATCTGATTGACGCCGAATCGACAGGTAACCGGTTCGTGGGGATCGATGCTGCCGGCCAACTGGCAACCTTTGACACGGCAAAGTTTGAATACTCGGTTCTGCCGGCTGACATATATCCCGTGCTTGCCGATGTCGCGATGGCTCAGAAAACAGGCTGGGCAGTCGGCAGCGATGGAACGGTTCTGACTACGGAAAACAGTGGGTTGAGCTGGTCCGCGGCAGCCATCAATCAGGCACTGTTGGCAACGTTCGACTTTCGCTGCGTTGAAGTCACCACAGACAAAGTCTGGTTTGCGGGCGATCCAGGACACGTGCTCTTTTCGATGGACCGAAAGACCAATCAACTGGAAGCTCATAAACTTCCCCGCGGCGTGGCGATTAACAAAATCTGTTTCGTTGATGATGCTTTCGGTTGGGCGGTCGGCGACTTCGGAAAGATCTTTGCGACTCAGGACGGAGGCCAAACCTGGAACATGCAGCGGAGCGGATCCGCGCAGGGAAATTCTCACACGGGAATGCTTGCCATCTGCAAAAATGTGAACGAACTACCGCTTGAACTAATCGGTCGACACGCTGGAGAAGACGGTAAGCTGATCGGCGTTGCCATCCAGCGAGGTGGCGAGAACTTCGATGCGATTCGCCTGGCAGCGGAACGTGTCGGAGCCGCCGTTGTAGCTCCGATCAACACCACAGATGACTCCAGCGATGAAGTCCTGCTGCGAAAAACCGTGAGGACGATTCGACTCTGGAAACCTTCGATCATCATCGGCAGCGAAACCCGTTTTGTGGAACAGGCGGCACAATTAGCGGCAGATGAAAACGCCTATCCACAACAAATCGCGACCGGCCTGACCGTCTGGCAACCAAAATTCATGGTCGTCACGGATCCTAACGGACCGATCGAATTCGACAACGATGTTTTCCTGGCTCGAATGGGAACGCTTCTGGAAGACGTCGTTCTGCCAAGCCGCATGATCTGTGGCTTGCCGATGCATGCAACAGGAACAGCTTTCTTTGCCTGGAAACTGATCAGCAACGGAACATCTCTGAAGCGTACCGAGGTCACAAAAAACCCTTTCTTGCATGCCACGCTGATCAAAAGAAGGCAGAACTCGATTCCCCTGGGAAGTCTTTCGGCGATTCAAAAGATCGGTCAGAAACGTCAACGAATGAACACGCTGGTTCGAATGCCAGTCGATTCTGTTGTTGCCATGGAACAGTGCAAACGGGCGATCGCCGAATTTACTTTTGGACTCAACACGGATCGAACAGGAAGCAGCCTGGCAGGCGTTTGGCTGTTGCAACTGGCGGATCAGTACGTCCAAGCCGGCGATTCGCAGAAAGCTGCCTGGGCGCTGGAACAATTGGCGACCAGTTTGCCAAACCACTGTTTTGCTCCATTGGCATCAGCGACGCTGGCCAGGTACTACTCCAGCGCCGAGCACAATCATCTGGCGGTCGTGGAGTGGGAGAATATCCGCGCCAACATTGGTCAGGCAAGTCGAATTCCAAATAGGCATGCCGCCGGGCAACCCCAGGTCGCCATCGAGAAAACCCAACGTTCCGACGGCAGCAATTTATACACCTGGAGCAAAGTCGATTTGGCTGCGGCTTTGGAAGAAGCAGCTGCACTGCCACTGGAGATTGATGTAGAAGAAGAACTGAAAGACTTCGATCCGGCCACCGTTGATCTAACCCTCATCGCGGAAGAACCGGAGGTCGATCAGACGACTCAAGCGCCCATTGCTCCATTGAATTCGATCGAAATCGAGGCTTTCTCGAGACAGCGAAACCGTTCGGCGGCAAACTATTTTTCGCGGCTGGGGCAACGTGATCCGGGATTGTTAAAACGTGCGGAGTTTCAGTTTCTCCAGGCTCATATCGTGAAACAGCTTGGCGGTGAAAGTGATGCCGAACCGTATTACCGAAACGTACTCAAAGCAAAACCAAACGCATTGTTCTCACCAGCGGCCAGCGATGAAATGCGGGAAGACAACTCCTCGTTGACGACGGAAGTGATCGCTGCGGCAAAACGGCCTCATCTCGATGGGCTTCCAAACGATCCGGTCTGGACAGACGTCATAAAAGCCAGTCAAACGATCAAACTGCCCAAAA
The DNA here is from genome assembly GCA_964446085.1 of uncultured Pirellulaceae bacterium. Lineage (GTDB taxonomy): Bacteria > Planctomycetota > Planctomycetia > Pirellulales > Pirellulaceae > Mariniblastus. The sequence goes on along the minus strand of CAYUNP010000086.1, from coordinate 18,243 downwards.
ACGACGATTCACCGTTGAACGACATTGCCATGGTGGCATACGACCGGGAGTACATTTACGTTTACGTTCGATGTTACAAGTCCGATCGCATTTCCTATAAAGGTGATTCCAACACGCGTCGATTGCGTGATTCTGATCTGACGAATCATGATCGGGTTGAGATTGAATTCGATGTGGATCGCGACCTCCTGAGTTCGTGGAGCGTGGCCGTCGACTATCGTGGCCAGGTTCTGGAGACTTGCGGAACAGCAAAGTCCTGGAACCCAAAGATGTACGTTGCCAAACACCAGGACGATCAAATTTGGTCAATCGAGTACGCGATTCCACTGAAAGATCTGGCTGAAAACGTAAAGCCAGAAGACGAATGGCGTCTGAACATTCGTCGAGTGAATAACAGAATGGCCCACGGCGACGGTGTATTTTGGGGCGTTGATCTTCCAGCCGCTGGCTCACTGTTGAAGTTTCGCTAGGAGTGCAACGCTTTGAATTGCGACCTGAGCAGTAAACTCTGCCGGATCTACCGGTTTGAATGCCTCAATCTCGTTGAAATTTGGACGGCGGTTCAGAGTCACTGTGGGACTGGTCGAACTACAATGAAGTAGGTGGGATTGACCTGGCCAGTTAGCTGCATGTCCGCCCACTCTGTTTCGGCAGGAGGCTCTCCCAAAAACGCATCGAACCAAATCTCCGGATCATTCATGAACCATCCATCTGACTCCAGCTCACAGGGCGCGGATTCGGATTCCGGATTCGATTTCGTACCGCCGCCAACCAGGAAGAACAGTCAAAGCAACCTTCCAACGCCCAAGCCATCCAAAAAGCCAGCGCTGGGGACTCCGCTTCCGACACGAAGCGTTTCGGTCAACATCGAAACGATCGACACCGAGCGACAGATCCCTGAAAGCGTTACTGATCGACTTCATCGGAAACGTTCGCAGCTTTCTTCGCTCGTCACCAGCAGCATTTTGCACACCGTTGCGTTTTTGGTGCTGGCGCTGTGGGCCATTGACGGAATCCCGACGGTACCGGAGATCGGCTTGACTGCAAACCTTGACCTCTCCGAAGTCGAAGAGGTAAACGAACCGTCTCCGATCAAATTTGAAATGCCGGACGTTGCCGAATCACCAATCGAAGACCTCGCCGAAGATACCAGCGTCGACATCGAAGAAATGGCGGCGTCCGAAGTGCCGACGATCGTTGATGCTGTGCCTGAAAAAGAAGCAATTGCAGATGCTGTCGAACCAGTCGCCGTTGCTCCACTAAAGACCTTGCCGACCGGCGGTGGGCTCGAAGGACGGGATGCTGAATCGCGAGCAAAACTTGCCGCCAGCAATGGCGGAAGCCCCGGAAGCGAAGCAGCAGTTGAACTGGGGCTGCAATGGATCATCAATCACCAGTTATCTGACGGAAGCTGGCGATTCCGGCATCACCGATCTGCATGTGATGGTCGCTGCGGTGACGAAGGTTCCATCGATGCACCGACAGCCGCCACAGGCCTGGCGATCATGTCGCTTCTGGGAGCAGGCTACACACACCAGGCCGGCCCATACCAGGGCGAAGTCGAGATGGGGCTAACGTGGTTGGCTCGGCAAATCAAATATCGTGACTACGGCGGCTCCTTGCGAGGTGAAGGAACATCGACAATGTACTGTCATGCCATCGCCACGATCGCATTGGCAGAAGCTTTCGCCATGACGGGTGACGAGACTTACCGAAAACCTGTCACCGAAGCCTATCGATACATCGTCACAGCACAGCATCGACGCGGCGGCTGGAAGTATGCACCTCAGAAACCGGGCGACATGTCAGTCACTGGTTGGGTGGTGATGGCGATTCGAGCCTGCGAAAATGCTGGCGTCAAAACCGATCCCCAATGCAGCAAAATGGCCAAAGAGTTCGTGGACTCCCTGGCGTTTCCCGATGGAATTCAATATGGCTACGAAATGATCGGTGCTGGGGACATCAAACCCGCAGAAATGACACGCAAGCCATCCTGCACTGCGATTGGGAACCTTTTGCAGATGTATTTTGGACGTGAGAAAGAGCACCCGGATCTGCATGCTGCCTGTCAGTATCTGGCGGCTGCTGGCAGTTCTGACACGGATATTTACTACAACTACTACACCACTTTGGTGCTTCATCATGCTGGCGGAACCCAGTGGAAACAATGGAACCAAACTGTCCGAGACAGCCTAATTCGGACGCAGCGAAAACATGGTCACGAAGCAGGAAGCTGGTTTTTTCCGGACCGCCACGGTAATGTTGGTGGACGACTTTATACAACAGCTATGGCCGTAATGACCTTGGAAGTCTACTATCGCTTCATGCCTCTTTACAGCACGGACGATGGCAGAAAAAAACAGGCAGCAGAAGCAGATTGAGCTCACTTCCAGGACATTCTCAATTATTCTGTCCCTGATTTCCCCACCGACCAAAAACCCAAGTGTCTTTGCCAGCACCTTCCAGGCCAAGTGAACGTGTTGTGCTTGCACTTCCCCACCAACAAGCAAGCGCGAAACATCGAGACTCCATCCATGATCGCTGCGCCCTCCCACCTGGAGAACTCCATGAGCCGTTATGTCAGCCCGATCGTTCCTGTACTTGATTTGATGATAGGACAGGTTGTTTGGGCCAAGGGTGGAAATCGTGGCTGCTACGCCCCGGTTCACAGCCCCCTTACCAATAGTGCACAACCTGTCGATGTCGCCCGCGCTATCTTTAACCAGACCGGCTGCGATTGCCTCTATCTGGCCAACATTGACAGCTTTGCAGGCGCCACACCAATTTCAAGTGTTTACGACGATCTCGTTGCAGCAGGATTCTCCTTGTGGATCGATGCCGACTGGATGGGATCGATGCACTGTGATGAGCGCACCGATCAGATATTGTCGTTGGCTCAAAAACCAAACATCAAGTTGATCTTCTCCAGCGAAACCATGTCTTCGTGGGATGAATTTTCGATTATCGCCGGGTTGGTACAAAGCGGAGCCTGTCCGATTTTCAGCCTCGACATGCGCGGCAGCAAAGTGATTGCAAAGTCAGACGAACTCTCATTGGCTTCCCCACTCCAGTTGATCTCAAAAGCTCTGGAGGCTGGCGTCAGTGAAATGATTCTGCTGGACCTTGAGTCCGTCGGGACGTATCGCGGCATCTCAACGGAACAGTTGGTCTCAGAGGTCTCAGAGAAGTTTCCTGCGGTCAGGCTGGTTTCTGGCGGCGGAGTACGCACTCAGGAGGATGCACAGCGACTGTTGACCGCTGGTTGCCAACACGTCCTGGTCGCGTCTGCCATTTTTGATTGCAAGTTCACGCCAGACGATGTTGCGAATTTGACTCCGTTCAAACCGTGCTCAATGACAACACTGGCAATGACGTCTCAGTCAAAGAACGGCGTAGCAGCGCGATAGGCTCACTGCACTCCGCCAGTTGATAGCACTTTCACCGATAGCAACGCAATCTGCATTGCGTGATCCGCGGGTAATCTTTACAAACCCGTTGCAAAATTTGCGTGGTCGGAATTGCCTTTCAACTTTCGCCTCAAAGTGTTGGGCAATTTGAAACATGAAAAACCGGCTTAACGCAAATTAGTGACAACGTTTTTGGAATTGGCACACCCCATGCGGTGTCACGATCCAGCTCAAAACCGCGCTGAACATGGAACGTTCGGCAACCACAATACAACGATTCGTCCAGTCAGGGAGTAAGACAGTGAAATCGATCATTTCATCCATCGTGTTGGCAGCGCTTGCCATCAGTTCATTCGCACCAACCGCTGTTGCTCAGGAAGGCGGAATCGTCGCTGTCCTGGATGTTGCCAAGGTTTTCAAAGTGAATAAAAACTTTGACTCCCAGATGAAGCTCATCAAGCAGGAAGCAGAAGGTTTGAAAGCACAAATTCAACAGCAGCAGGAAGCCATCAAGACCGAGGCGTTGCAAATCAGCCAGTATGAAGCTGGTACGCCCGATCGCAACGAAATGGAAGCCAAAGTCGAGCAGAAGCAGGCCGCCCTGCGAACTTCTGCCCGCCAGGCCGAAGCTGACTTGCTCAACCGCGAAGCAAAAGTTTACTACGACACCTACGTCAAACTTCAACAGGTTGTTGGCAATCTCTCTGCTGAGCACGGCATCTCGCTTATCGTTCGCTATGACGGCAGCAAGATCAATCCGGACAATCGCCCGGAAGTCATCAAGGCAGTCAATCGTTCGGTGGTTTACCATCGAGACATTGACCTGACCAACATGGTGATCGATGGCATGGGTCCACGTGTCGCTGAAGCGGCGGGTGGATCACAAACGAAATAGTATCTGTGTGTAGACACGGATGGGGTCAGGCCGGCGCGGTAATCTGCGTCGGCTTTTGTTTTGGCCTGAGGCGTATAGGATTCGCCAAGCCAAGGTGGCACAGAGTAAAAACACTGGCTCGTCGAGGATAACCCATGCACGCCATCCTGTTTGAAGACACGGGAACCAAATCACTGGCTCCAATTACGCTGACGCGACCGGCTTGGGCGATCCGCTGCGCCAGCTTTCGACTCGTTGACTGGATCGACGGTCTGGCCGACAACATCACCGCAGTGGTTCGGCCGCACCTGCAAACATTGCAACTCAACGATTGGCCAACCTTCGCTTGCAAACCCGAACCGTCGCAGGATCCTGTCGCCATGATCAATGCACGGCTCGCGCCGACGGTCGCCAATGTTGAGCAACTCAAATCGTTTATTGCCAATGAGTCAAAGCCGGCTCAAATTTCGATCGTTCGCAATGGATGGGCGCTGGCTGCAGCGATCCTGCCTGGCGAGCTTGCCGGGCAACTGAGCGACGACTTCGATTGCGATCGGATTTCCGAAATCGAACAATTGGCAAAAGATCACTCGCTCAAGTTGATCAACATCGAATTGCCACTGAGCCTCTTCGATTATCCGCACGATGTGATTGCCCAACACATGGACGGCTGTGCGGCGGCAGTCGAACAACGCATCAAACAGGGAAACTACAAAGAAGTTCGCGACGGCGTGTTTGTCGCTGAAGATGGTCAGCCAATCACCCGGATTCCGGACAACACGAGCTTTGACTCCAGCGATGGCCCCATCGTTTTCGAAAGCAATATTCGCATCGGTCCATTCTGTTTCTTTCGCGGGCCAATTCACATCGGTGCCAATTCCAGAATCAGTGAACACAGCTCCATCAAGGACGCGGTTGCCATTTCGCACACTTGCAAAATGGGCGGTGAAATTGAAGGCGTGCAAACTGAACCGTGGTCCAACAAACAACACTTTGGATTTCTCGGCCACAGTTACCTCGGCAGCTGGATCAACCTCGGCGCCGGCACATGCAACAGTGACCTGAAAAACACCTACGGCATCGTGAACATGATCTACGGCGATCGAAAAGTCTCAACAGGCATGCAATTTGTCGGTTGTGTGATGGGTGACTATTCCAGAACCGCGATCAACACCAGCATCTACACCGGAAAAGTCATCGGCGTCGGCAGCACGGTTTACGGCATGACGCCTCACAACGTGCCCAGCTTTGTAAACTGTGCACAGCCGCTGAACCAATACGGCGTGTTGCCACCAGAAGTCCTTGTTTCGATCCAACAGCGGATGTTTGGGCGACGAAAAGTCACACAGCGACCTTGTGACATCCAGTTGATTCACGACGTCTTTACGATGACTCAGCTGGATCGGGACCCTTCCTGGACCAGCGATCCGATCACTTTCTAGTGCGCGACAATTGAGTCACAAGCCAAAGCAATCACTTGAACTTTCGACCTCGCGATGCGAAAATCGTCGTTCACATACAAGTTTTCCCGCACGCAGCTGATGATCTCCAACAACCTCTATCAATCCGGAAAGCTCACGCTCTCCTTCGAACTCTTCCCGCCAAAAACTGAAAAGGGAGAAGCCAACCTCTATCGTCACGTTGAAAAATTGATGGAGTTTGGACCCGACTTCATCACCTGCACTTACGGAGCCGGTGGATCGACACAGACCAAAACGCTCGACATCATTCGTACGGTCAAAGAGAGATTCGACATTCCTGTTGCGTCCCATCTGACGCTTGTTGGAAGTTCAGCAGATCAGCTTCGCGAATATCTGCTCAAAGCCAAAGAGCAGGGAGTCGATCATATTGTCGCGCTGCGGGGCGACCCGCCAGAAGGCCAGGACGAATTTACTCCAACCGAAGGTGGCTTTCGCTACGCCAATGAGCTCGTCGAACTTGTCAACAATGAGTTCAACAGCTTTGGCGTGTTCGTTGCGGGGTACCCGGAAAAGCATCGCGAAGCACCAACTGCTGAAGCCGATCTCGACAACCTGAAACGGAAAGTAGACGCCGGCGCCGACGCAGTCATTACGCAGCTGTTCTATAGCAATGAAGATTTCTTCCGTTTCCGCGACCAATGCGACGCTCGCGGCATCCATGTTCCCATCGTCCCAGGCTTGCTCCCGGTCACCGACCTGAATCAGATAAAGCGAATTACTTCACTCTGTGGCGCGAAACTGCCACAGGATTTCGTCGAGGCACTTGGCGCCGCCGACGACCAGTTTCAAGTTGGCATTGATCAGGCAGTTGCCCAAATCGAGGAATTGAAATCTGGTGGAATTTCTGGCTTGCATCTGTATGTTCTCAATCGCTCTCAAGCGACGATCGAAATTATGAAACGCCTCGATGGCACCGCGTAGACGAATCAATCCGTTCTCAAATGTGATGAAGAAGTCAGTCATGAAAATCTCCCAACTTTTTTTGTCACTTTTCATGGTGGCAGCCATTGGAGTCGTTTCGGTCGCCCAAACGAATGGCGAAGCGGCGCCGAAAACCAACCGCTTCAATTCAGGCGTGGCTCAAGGCACTCAAGCCGCCGACGCCAGTCGCAGCAGACAGCAGGCTTTCGAAGCGATCGAGAAAGCGATTTCCGTTTTAATCCCCGGTGGCATTGAGAAAGGAACGCCGCGCCAGGAAAAATTCAAATCGGTAATCGAGTCGTTCGGAAACGGTAAAGTTCCCGACGCAATGGCCGCCCTGCAAAAGATGTCCCAGGAGGATCCAGAATTGCCTCCCGCCGAAGTGATGATGGCAGGAATTACCTTCGCCATTGGGGAGGGCAATACAGGAACCGCGCTGCTCGAAGAGAGTGCCGTCAAACACCCAAATTATCCGGGCGTCTATATGAGTTTTGCCCAGCTGGCACTGAACACCAATCGCATCACCGACGCATCACTGCACGTCGAAAAAGCGGCGGCATTGATTGAGGCAGGAAATCTGTCACCCGAAAAAAGAAATCACTTTCTCAAACAGTACTTTGAACTCACTACCGGCATTCACTTGCGACGCAAGGAAAATCAAAAGGCGGACGAAGCGCTCAATCGGCTACAGGCGCTTTCACCCAACCTGCCGTTCTACCTTTACAACAAAGCAGAACTGGCGTTTCGTGGCAATCAGAATGATCAAGCTTTGCAGTTTCTCGCACAACATGCCCGCGCCACAGAGAGCAAACGTTTGCCTCAACTGACGCTTGTCGAATGGCTCAAGAGAGTTGGCAAAGACGATCAGGCGGAAACACTGTTGCTCGATACGCTGAAAAAGAATCCAACGGACGCGATCACTCAAATGGTGTCCGCGCAAATGTTCATGGCCAAGGAAGATTTCCCGAACGCGCTTGAGGCCCTGAAGAATTTTGAAGGGGCCAATGGTGGCGAAACCAATAACTCGATCGACATGAAAGGTCGCATCGCGTTTGCCGGCGGTTCCTATGATCGCGCCGGAGAACACTTCCTTGACCTGACCCGTAAAAAACCAAACGATGCCAGTACCGCGAACATCTATGCATTGTGCCTGGTCGAAAGCGATGACCCGGAAAAACGAAAGCAGGCACAGGAAATTTCCGAACGTGTTGCCAGTCGAATACCGAACAACCCACTGGCACTCGCGGCACTGGGCTACATCTATCTGAAAAATGGAGAGCAGGATCGATCCCGACAGTTGATGGGCCGCGTGGCATTGTCCAGACAATCCACACCCGAAATCTCGTTCTTCCTGTCACACTGGCTCATCGAGAACAAGCAGCCCGACCAGGCGGCTCAAATTCTCAGGCAGGTGGTCGACTTCAAAGGCCTGTTCCTTTATCGATCGGCCGCGCGAAAATTGCTGGCCGGCCTTCCTGGCAAATAGCAAGTCGAGCTTGCTACTTGTTGTTGGCTTCCCTGTTCTTCGCCTTTGAAGTGAATTCCTTTGTCTCAGACAGCGGGCCGTTGACCTGAATTTGCAGCGGCACGCTGGAAACTTCTGCATCACCAATGGTCGCAATCGCTCGCAGCGTTGTCTTCCCACGACCAATCTCTTTCGCGGGCACCGTAAAGAAGCCTCCTGCACTGTCGACCGAATGCAGAACTTTCTCGTGCTGACAAAGCCGAATCTTGCTGGCTCCCTCAGCAGCAAATGTCACAGAAATCAAATCCTCAAAACCGCAAACTGGTTTGTCAGACGTCAAAGAACAACTTTGACCGTTGTTGTCGACGACAAACTGAAGAATCGAACGACTGGTCGTTTCGATCTGGTTCGCCGCAATAAAGACAGTGCGAACTTCGTGGTAACCGTCAGACAGAAACGAAGTATCAAATTCAATTGGCTCCAGAGACTTGTCACGTCGACGCAACACGCCATCGACAAACAGTTCCATCCCCGCAACCCTCACGGGTGAATTCGCTTTGTTAAAACTGATTTTCCTGATGCCCGAAACTTTCTCCATCAAGCCAACACCTTCCACCAGAACCTGCGGTGGTTTTGCAAACGGCTGGCACAACGCGTCGCCAACAATCAGCATTTGAAATGGACTGAAAATTGACTGATAGAATGACTCAGCCAATGAACAACCCCGTGCGTAATGCACGTGGATCATCGGGCTGGGAAACTTGTGAGGAAACGTAAATGGTTCAACGACGGCGCCACTGGAACCTGCTGCTCCATAACGCAGAAATTCAGTGAGCTTTGTTTGTCCACCAATCGCACCCAACCGGCCTCCAAAACTGGTCAGGTTTTCACAAATTGCGCCGGGGACAATGCTGCTTTCTGATTTGGCGACAGCAAACTGGGGAGTGCCAGAAGTCAAACCGAGGATGTCATTTTTTTTCTGCGGCAACCTTGTTTTGACGATCTCCGCGCGAAAACCCAGGTCCTGCAACTCATTGGCCGCCTGCTTGAACTTGGGACGGCGCGTCGTGGTACGGACATCGTCAGTGAGGGTAAAGTAAAACGTGCCCGCGGGACGCGTAAAATCCGCTGCTACCGAACGCGTCAACTGGCGAACAGCCTCTGCCTCGGTGTTACCATCGTTTCGGGTTACTGCCAAAACCGTGGAAAGAAAATAGCGATCCCCCTGCCCCACAGTCTGATTAAGCATCCCGTTGGGCGCCCACTGATATAGCTGACGGAAGCCGCGAGAAGCGATGTCCTGACGACCGTAATTCGACATGCCGCGCACCCGCGCCTGAAACGTCCGGTCGCGGATCGTTGAAAAATGAGGATCGATTGCCGTGCCTCTTTGATCACTCCAGCCCATCCCGATCGCAAATTTCATCCAGCGGTCCGCTTCGGATTCGTCTCCCTTCTTCGCATACAACTTCGCCAACCAGTACAACACCGCCGTTTGTCCCGGATTTTCAGTCGCCAGCCTTCGAAGCGATGTAATCGCTGACTCGTAAAGTGGATCGTCCACACTCCTGGAAATCGCGGCAATGGAACGCTCGAACTCTTTCTGCGTTGAACCAACAAACGGCCGTTGGAGCATCTGTGTTGTCGGAATGCGATAGTACCGATTGGCAGTCAGACTCATGGTCTGCCACGGAGCATGGAGCACCAGTCCACCAAGGTAGGTCATCGATGAAATCGATGCCTCGCCGGCAAAGTGCTCTTTTTTAATCGCCACGCCTTCCTGTGCTGCTCTTGCGGCGAACTGTTTCTGAATCGAACCGATGCGCACGGTCGTTGGAAAGTCAGATGAATAGACGATGTAGTCAATGCTTCCGCCGAGCCCTCGATCCTCAATGGCTGCCAAAACCGGGCGTAGAATTTTCCGCTCAAACTCAAGCAACGGAATCGCTTCCTTGAAAGGAATACTATTCAGGTAGATCACGTTGCGATCTGGAATGCTCCGCAGGGAAATGTAGTGATTCGCAATCAGCTTGGAAGAGTCCGAACTGTTGTTGACGACCAGCATCACATTTTCCGGACCACCGCCCGCCAATGCGATGTTGGAACACCAAAATAGTGCTACAGCTAACGCGGCCAGGAACGGAACGCAACGGTGTCGATTTCGGCTCATTGAAGAGATCATGGTTGATTCCGATGAGGAGGTTGGCCTTTAAAGTTAACCGATAAGCGGGCCGTATTTGCGAACGATTTATACACACTTCCAAAGTGCCAGGCTTCCATTGTCGAATACGACGAAAGGGGAAACCTTGACGATCAAACACCAAAACATGGGTGTTAACGGCCTTTTTTTCAGCTCAAAAAAGCTACACCCGAATTTTAAGGTTTCTTAACGATTCCTTAATATTGCTGAGTTAACTTTTCGACGATCCGGGATACTGGAACAGGGCGGAGTTGCCCCTCGTCCCGGTTCGATGGCCGCCAAAAGGTCTCACATTTTTTAATCGATTTTCGACCGGGAATTCAATGAAAAGCGTATTTGCGTCAATCACTGCTCTAGTTCTAGCTTTGTCTCCACTCATGAGTGGCCTTGGTTCAGGTCAAAACTTGTCTGGCAGCATCAACATCCAGGGTTCAAGCACGGTCCAGCCGATCTCGAACAAAGCTCAGGAATTGTTCAATGGCGTACACCCCAAAGTCAACATCAGCGTTGGTGGCGAAGGAACTGGAAACGGGTTCAAAGCACTGGCAGCTGGCGAATGCGACATTTCCGGTGCTTCGCGTCCGATCAAGAAGAAAGAACTCGATAAAGCCAATGCCGCGGGCATCAAGTTCGTGGAAGTTCCTGTGGCCTACGATGGCCTGACAATCGTTGTCAATCCGCAGAACGATTTCGTCAAGTCGCTGACTGTTGATCAGCTCAAGAAGATTTTCCGCGAAGACTACGCCGCCAAGACCTGGAAAGACGTTGATTCGAGCTGGCCTGCTGAAAAGATCTCACTTTACATCCCTGGCTCAGCTTCAGGAACGTTCGACTACTTCAAGGAAGTCATCGGCAAGAAAGATGGCAAGACGCTTCGCACCGACGAACAGGTTCAGGACAGTGAAGACGACAAGCTGTTGGTCACTGGCGTTAAAGGCGAAAAGTACGCGATCGGTTTCTTTGGTTACTCTTACTTCGACGCCAATCGTGACGGTCTGCGTGCAGTTCCGATTGTCAATCCAAAGTCTGAAAAAGCTGTGACACCTTCGATCGAAACGATCAAGTCTGGCGAGTACGCTCCCTTCAGCCGTCCTCTGTTCGTCTACGTCAACATGAAGTCTTACCGAAAGCTGGAAGTTGAAGAATACGTTGTCTTCATGTTCGAGAACCTTCCAAAAATTGTCGAAGCCGCTGGTTACGTTCCATTGCCTGAAGCCGTTGTCACTGCAGCACAGGACAACGTCGACGCAGGCAAAACGGGAACTCACTTCGTCGATCAAAAAGGCGAAAAGCGCTCCGGTGCTCTGGAGTCAGTGTTCGTTCCTGGAAACCGCGCTGGCCAATAACAATCCAACCGAATGATGCCATCAGGTCCCGGACCTCCTTCGGGCGATGGCTGTTTCGGATTGGTCACACCACCCACCACAAAGTGCATGAGTTCATCAGCAACATCTGAATCTGGCGGTCCGGACTACGTTCGTCCGAACTTTCCCGTCAAATCGTCGGCTCGCAGCCAGCGAAATCAGGCGATCATGGTATCGCTGCTCATTGGCTGCGCCCTGGTGACTCTCGGCACCACCGTTGGCATCATCTACATGCTGATCAAGGAGTCGATGGGTTTCTTTGCTGGAGAGGGCATCAACCTGTGGGACTTCCTGACCGGGACTACCTGGTCTGTCGGAAGAAAAGATGAATTTGAATATGGCATTTTGCCGTTACTCTCTGGCACCCTGCGAATCACATTCATCGCCATGATGCTGGCGCTGCCGCTGGGACTAATCACCGCGATCTACCTTTCAGAATACGCACCCAAGAGCGTGCGTGCCATTTTGAAACCAACGCTCGAGATCCTGGCGGGCATCCCAACGGTGGTTTTGGGTTTCTTCGCCGTCAAGTTCATCACGCCGACGCTTCTCGCGCCCCTCAGCGACGCGTTTAAAACATTCAATGCAACTGCAGCCGGAATCGCAGTTGGAATTCTCTGCATCCCGCTAGTTGCCTCCCTGGCGGAAGATGCTCTCCGCGCCGTGCCACGAGCACTCCGCGAAGGCGCCTACGGCCTCGGCAGTACCAAACTTGAAACAACCCTCAAAGTCATCGTTCCCGCAGCCCTGTCGGGAATTATCTCCGCATTCCTGCTGGCCGTCGCACGTGCGATCGGAGAAACGATGGTCGTTGCCCTGGCAGCCGGATCTTCGCCATCCTTTACGCTCGATCCTCGCGGTCCATCGCAAACCATGACCGGTTTCATTGTTCACACTTTTCAAAGTGAATCCGTCGTTCCTGGAACACCCGGCTACTTCTCGATCTATGCCGTTGCCGCGATGCTTTTCCTGATCACTTTTGCCATCACGCTGATCGGCCAGATCGTGCGGAAACGATATCGGGAGGAGTACAACTAGTGTCCTCTGATTTCTACTCCAACCCCAAACCCGAGTCAGGGCGAAAGCTCAAGTCGAACGTTTTCGCGATCGTCTGTCTGGCCATTTCCAGTCTGGCTGTCGTGATTCTTGTGACGCTTTTGGCCACCATCTTCCTCAGTGGCGGTAGTTGGCTGAGCTGGGATTTTCTCAAAGGAGTTCACCGCGAAGACAATCCCGAAGCCAGTGGCATCGGCCAGGCACTGTTCGGATCAGCACTGATCTGTCTGCTCTGTGCGTCGGTCGCGATTCCCATCGGCATCGGAACGGCAATCTTCCTGGAAGAGTTTCAACCTCGCAACAGGATCCTTCGCTGGCTACACGGACTGGTTCAACTCAACATCAGCAACCTCGCCGGTGTCCCGTCGATCGTTTACGGCATCCTTGGACTGACCACATTTGTCTATCTGTTTAACCTCATGCCCAGCATTCAGGTCAACGAACCCATCCCGTGGGAAATCGGTGGAACCTATTTCTACCAGACCAAGACTCTGGGCAGAACGTTCGTCAAATTTCCCGCCGGCGATCGCGAGGAAGAAATCATCGACCTGACGCAAAACGAAATGTGCATTGACGCTGATGGAAACACATTTGAACTGATCCTGGTCGACAGACGCTCAGATGCCCCCAAAGATCCCGAACTGAAAAAGACCTACGCACTCAGAGGCCGTAGTGCTTCGCGACTGACAGAAAGGTCGCCCTGGTATTTCCACTTGCCACTTGGAAAGAGTCTCCTTTCGGCGTCGCTGACATTGGCTCTGGTGATTTTACCAATCGTGATCATTTCCTCCCAGGAAGCCATCCGCGCCGTACCGCGATCCATTCGCGAAGCAGGCTTTGGAATGGGAGCCACTCGCTGGCAAGTCGTGCGCAAGACAGTGCTACCGGCGGCAACACCCGGAATCATGACCGGCGCCATTCTCTCGATGAGCCGCGCCATCGGAGAAGCTGCACCCGTACTCGCCGTGATGGGCAGCGTGCTGGGAACGACCACCGGAATTCAATCACTTATGGATCAAACTCCTGTCCTCCCGGTAACAATCTATCGCTGGGCAGGAGACGAAAACGCAGGCTTCGAAAATGCGTCGTCTGCAGCAATCATCGTTTTGCTGGCTGTGCTGCTGATCATGAATTCAGTCGCCATCCTGATACGAAACCGTTACGAAAAGAAACTTGGCTGAGATCAACACTGAAATGACTTTAATGAAAGACGAAACCAAGATGGAAAACGTTGCTACTACATCCAGCAAAAAGAACGGGATGCTGAAGATGTCAACAACGACCGATGGCAGAACCACCGAACCCGTAGCCAAAGATCAGACTCTGGCGATTCGCTTGCGGGATTTCAACGCACACTACGGTGAATTTCAGGCCATCAGGAACATCAACCTCGACATCATGTCGCGGCAGGTAACCGCCTTCATCGGTCCCAGCGGTTGTGGCAAAAGTACACTGCTGAAATGGATCAACCGAATGAACGACATCGTGCCCTCCGCATGGGCAGAAGGGTCGATTCGGATGGGCGACCTGGAAATCCTCAGCAAACAGACCGATGTCGTGTCGTTGCGGCGTCGCGTGGGCATGGTTTTCCAGAAACCGAACCCTTTTCCAAAATCAATTTTCGACAATGTGGCTTTCGGACCAAGACTTCACTTCAAAATCGGCAAGCAGGACCTTGCGGAGCTGGTCGAATGGTCGTTGCGAAAAGCTGCCGTTTGGGACGAAGTCAAAGATCGACTCCACCAGTCAGCTTTGGGACTCTCCGGTGGACAACAACAGCGACTCTGTATCGCTCGTGCAATCGCGACAGGACCCGAAGTTCTGTTGATGGATGAGCCCTGCAGTGCACTCGATCCGGCATCGACTGCCCGCGTGGAAGACCTCGTTTACGAACTCCGCAAGCAGTACACCATCGTGATGGTTACACACAACATGCAACAGGCATCGCGCTGCAGCGACCGCACCGCATTCTTCTTTGAAGGCGAAATTGTGGAAGAAAGCGAAACGCAACAACTCTTCACCAGACCCAAACACCAGAAAACAGAAGATTACGTCAGCGGAAAATTCGGTTAACGTATGGAGACGGACCTTATCACCTCAAAAGACGTATAGACAATGTCAAAGCACCTACAACGCGAACTTGAACAGCTCAACGGAAAGTTGATGTCGCTCTTTGGTGATGTTGAACGAATGATCAACCTTGCCAAGGATGCACTCTGCAACCAGAAAATCGAACTGGTCGACACGATCATTGCGTCCGACTTGCAGGTCGATGAACGCGAAGTCGAAATCGAGGAGGATTGCCTCAAAATCCTGGCACTGCACCAGTGCGTCGCCGCGGATTTGCGGCGCCTGACCACCGTTCTGAAAATCAACTCGGACCTCGAACGAATCGCCGA
This sequence comes from uncultured Pirellulaceae bacterium, assembly GCA_964446085.1. Classification (GTDB taxonomy): domain Bacteria; phylum Planctomycetota; class Planctomycetia; order Pirellulales; family Pirellulaceae; genus Mariniblastus. Next base: position 3,076 of record CAYUNP010000086.1, on the reverse strand, counting down.
CCTGGCATGCAACATCGCTTCGCGAGCCCGGGACGTACACACCTATCCGTACTTTCCGATTCCCGACTACCTGCCTGAAATGGTAAACAAAGCCTGCTTGATGGTTCGCATGTCGCTCGACTCCTTCGTCGATTCGGATATCGAACTGGCCAAGGATGTGATCAAGCTCGATCAATCGGTAGACGAGTATCATCTTTCCGTGATCTCGGAACTGCGTGACTTGATGAAACAGGACTCTGGCATCGTCGAACCCGCCCTGCACTGCTTCACAGCAGCACGTCAGATCGAGCGGATCGCCGACCTCGCGGAGAATATCGCTGAAGACATGATTTACTACATCGATGGTGAGATCGTTCGCCATCATCACGAGAAAATCGACCATTTATCAGGTCCCAACGGAGCTAACTGAAGATGCCGGGCAAAAACATTTTGGTCGTTGAGGACGATCGAGCACTCGCTGGCGTGCTGGAATACAACCTCAGCAGCGAAGGGTTTAACGTAACCTGCGCAATGGACGGCCAGGATGCACTCAATCAGGCACGCTCCAAAGTTCCCGACCTCGTACTGCTGGATGTGATGATTCCGGTGATGGATGGAGTTCAGGTTTGCCGTCAACTGCGCAGTGAACCTTCCACCATGAACACGCCGATCATCATGCTCACAGCCAAGGGCGAAGAAACCGATCAGGTCGTTGGCTTTTCCGTTGGAGCCGACGACTACGTTACCAAACCCTTCAGCGTCAGAGTTTTGCTGGAGCGCGTCAAAGCACTCCTTCGTCGCAACGAACGGATGGGCGAAGGCAACGACATGATCAGCGTTGGCGGCATCGCAATCGATCGGGTCAAGCATCGCGCACTGCTTGACGGCCGGGTCCTCGACCTCACGCCCAGCGAATTTCGCTTGCTCGATACGCTGATCCGCCAACCGGGCCGAGCCTTCGATCGCTCAGAGCTAATCGATTCTGCGCTCGGCACCGACGCGATTGTCCTCGAACGAACCATCGATGTGCACATTCGCTCTCTCCGCAAGAAACTGGACCAATCCGCCGACCGCATCGAAACCGTCCGCGGCATCGGCTATCGCTTTTGTGAGAGCTAACCACCTCTCATACAGAGAGAATGTTAGACGTTTCGTACCTCAGTCGCGACAGTTGTTCCTAGTGCCGCCTTTAGGCAGAATCGTCCTGCTGCTTTCCAGTTAGAGCCGTAAAACATCTTTACGATTCCACCAAACGAATTCACAGTCGCAACGCAGCGACAGCATGTACCCAAGGCACATCTCCAGAACTTTGGCCAAATTCTGAACGAAGCGACAGCATCCTTCGGCTCGCCTCGAAGCGACACGACAAAATACAAGCGCGAAGCGCGAGCGGACGAATCAAACAAACTGTCCGAAAGTCCAGCTCGACATCGCTAGCGACTTCCTTGATTCTTGCCCAACGAGCTCATATTTTCTACGCTGTTGACACCATCCAGGAAGTCAGCCATGAACCCACCTACCTATCGCCCTTCTCCCGGACCCGTCCACACTTACAACAACGGCCAAACCTACCAAATTGCCCGGGGGCGATCTGCCAAACGCGCTCCGCTGGAAAACGCAATCAGCAAAGGGCACTCGATTCTCCATGGTCGGCCTGACAGCGACAAGTTTCTGTCCATCGTCAAACGCGAACTCAAGATTCGAAAGTACGCGGCGAGCAGCATCGCCAACTACATCTCGGCATTGAGTGGCTTTCTTGCCTGGTTTGGATCTCCACCTAACCGCGTCACCAGCGAAGATGTTCGCAACTATCTCGAAGTCCTCGTCGATGGTGGAGCCAGTTCAGCACATCTTGCCGTCAACTTGAGCGCCATTCGAACCGCATTCGACAAATTCTGCTGCCGCGACGTCACCCTTGGCCTCGCAACACCACGCAAGAAGAAACGACAACCGGTGATTTTATCAACCGAAGAAGTAAAGCGAATCCTTAACGCTGCTCCGTCTCGCACATCGAAACTTGCCATCGGGATCATGTACGCTGCCGGACTCCGCAACAGCGAACTATGCAGACTTCGCGTACGAGAACTCGACTTTGACCGTCGCACTATTCGTGTTTCTCAAGGCAAAGGCGCCTCGGATCGACTGGTAATGCTACCTACTACATTTTCAGCCACTTTGAAACGAATATGTGCAGACCTTCGACCCGATGACTGGCTCTTCCCATCACTCGACCACCGCAACGATCGCCACATCTCCCCCAGAACGTTGCAACGCTGGGTCAATATCGCCGCCGACCTGGCAGGGATCTCCAAACGAGTCACTCCGCACTCATTTCGCCACGCGTTCGCAACCCATCTATTGGAAAACGGTACCGACATTCGATTCATCCAGAAACTACTCGGACACCAGCGGCTTGAGACGACAACAATCTACACTCACGTCGCCAAACTCAAAACGATGTCGGTAGCCAGTCCACTGGATCGATTGGCAGAAAGTGCCGATCGGCAATCCAATTCAGTTACACCACAGGCAACCGTTGGACGACTACGAATTAAAATCGAACCCGATCCAAAGAAAGAATCAGCGGATGTCACTCTTGCAATTATTGGCAATGACGGAGCTACCAAAGCCATACTCGATGGAATAGAAGTTCGACTGGACTCGTGCAAATGGGTTCAATTGGAGATCCCCTCCAACGAGAGCTGGCTACCTCGGATTGCCAATCTTCCGGGTGAGCAAAGAGAGCGAATCCAGTCACCTGAGTTTTTTGAAAACCTGCGTCATCAAATCAGCATGCGATTTCTCTCCGCGATTGCAAATCGCCCACCCGACTGATTTTTATTCACAATCAACGCGCAAATCACTTTCTCTGCGCACGCTTTGCGCCATCTTCCGAGCTTCATCGTTCTACCGGCTCCAAATCGCATCCGAAAATGGCAACTCAACCTTTTCCATTTGCCTTCGGTCCTCAAAGACCCTAAGCTGAAATCGTAATCTTTCGTATTTCACGACACATTGTCGTACATTATTCCGTTGGCCGCTCGAGACATGACCGAAACTGCCGTCCCAGTTGAAACGTCCGTTGGCACAATCAGCG
>CAYUNP010000085.1:0-21255 GCA_964446085.1 uncultured Pirellulaceae bacterium | reverse complement strand
AAAAATCACAACCTCCATGCGGTGCAATCGAAACACGCCGAACCGCGAATTTGTTATTATCCGAGCAACGAAAGGGAAACCATGAACGCCATCGACGCAATCAAAATTAACCTCGACACAGCAGACATGGTCTGCGGTATGTACCTCGATGATTTGACTGATGAAGAGGCGATGCGTCGTCCACATGCTGGTTGCAATCATGTCAATTGGCAACTCGGTCATCTGATCGCGTCAGATTACATGATGTGCAACGGTTGCGTTCCGGATTCGCTTCCTGCGTTGCCCGAAGGTTTCGCGGAGAAGTATTCGAAAGAGACTGCAGCCAGCGATAACGCGGGTGACTTTGTTCCCAAAACCGAGCTGTTGGAAATTGGCCGGAAGCAGCGTGAGGCAATCAAGGCAACGTTGGCTGGGCTCAGTGATGAACAGCTAAATGCCGCGTCACCTGAGAGTTTTCAGGCGTACGCTCCAACGGTTGCTGCCATTTTCAGTATGCTCGGTTCCCACTGGCTGATGCATGCAGGTCAATGGGTCGTAGTACGCCGCGAGCTGGGACGCGACATCGTAATTTAGGCAGCGAAAGAGCTTGCACTTTTAAAAAACTCCTGAATGGTAAACGGATATGGACGCTCGGGAAATTGAGCCTGTTGTTTTGGTAATCTTTGGCGCCTCAGGCGATCTGACTCGACGGAAACTGATCCCGGCAGTCTACGACTTGTTCAAGCACAAGTTGTTGCCAGAAAATTTCGCGCTTTTGGGAGTCAGTCGCAGCAAGCTCTCAGACGATGACTTTCGCAAAAAAGTGCTTCTGGGTAACGATCTTTTTGACGTTTCCGGTGAACCCAAAGAGGTCGTTGATGCGTTTGCCGATCGGTTGCATTACCAACCAATCGACACTAACAGTGCCGATGACTATGCCAGGGTCAAGACACGGCTCGATGAGCTCGATGGCACCTTTAAAACGCAAGGGAATTTCGTCTTCTACCTTTCAACACCGCCGTTTCTTTACGACAAGATTCCAGCTTTTTTGGCGTCTCATGGATTGAACAGGTGCGAAGGTTCGTTCCGACGATTGGTGATTGAAAAGCCATTCGGTTACGACATTGAGTCTGCACGTCAGCTTAACCTTTCGGTGAAGGGACATTTTCACGAAGACGACATCTATCGAATCGATCACTATCTCGGGAAAGAGACGGTGCAAAATTTGTTGGTGACTCGATTTGCGAACTCGGTATTCGAGCCGCTTTGGAATCGGAATTATATTCACCACGTTCAGATTACTTCTGCCGAACCGTTTGGCGTCGGCAATCGTGGTGGTTACTACGATCAGTCTGGCGCACTTCGAGACATGTTGCAGAATCACCTGATGCAAATCGTGGCTCATATCGCCATGGAGCCACCGATTTCGCCCACTGCGGACGCGATTCGCGCCGAGAAATCAAAACTGTTTCAATCGCTTCGTCCAATCGCCGAATCAGAAGTTGCCCAGTATTGCATTCGCGGTCAGTACATGGCATCCAACGTCGAAGACGAAATGGTCAAAGGATATCGCGATGAAGAAGGAGTTCCCGACGACTCAAAAACGGAAACCTTCGCTGCGGTGAAGTTCTTCATCGACAACTGGCGCTGGTCCGACGTGCCGTTTTATATTCGCACCGGCAAGAGATTGCCGACGAAAGTCACTGAAGTCGCCATTACGTTCAAGCGACCGCCACACAAGATTTTTCGACGTGAAGTTGGCACGGCGCTAGCGCACAATCAGCTGGTGATGCGCATCCAACCGGACGAAGGTTTACTGCTTTCGTTCGGAATGAAAGTTCCCGGTGAAGGCTTCAACGTAAAGAATGTCGGCATGGACTTTCACTATTCCGATCTGGCTGAAACGGATGTGCCAGAAGCTTACGAACGCCTGCTTTTGGATTGCTTCAGGGGAGATCCCACGCTGTACGCTCATGGCGACAGTGTTGAGTACTGTTGGAAATTCGTTGACCCGATTCTCAAGGCTTGGGCGAATGACAAAACGATCCCTGTCTACGGTTACCCGGCAGGAAGCTGGGGGCCAGAGCTGGCAGATGACATGATTGAGCCAGAAGAATTAACGTGGCGCAATCCCTGTCGTAAGCTGACTGATGATGCAAATTTTTGTGAACTCTAATTCGCGCCTCAATTGTCCCTCGACTTGAAGCGACACTCGGGGACCATTGGATCCGATGGTCTTAAAATTTCTTAAAAAGTTTTGTCGTGGCGTTCTCATTGTGACGTCGCGTCAAACGCTACAGTCAACTGCATTCAGCGTAAATATAACTTATAGTTGCGCCGAATTTTCACCTTATCATCGTGTCATAGGCGGACCTTATCAAAGTGTCGTCCTGTTGATTTGATTGCTGCAAAATTATTTTGATACCTTCTCAATTACCGGTTTCGTTGAAGTAGTGGACCACGCCAAACGTGGATTTTCTACTAGCGCTACGGAGAAAAAATAGTTGAAGTCGGATCAGGGTCGATTTGGCAATCATTATCCAATGCCGTAGCGTGACACAGAGATTAGGCATGTCAGCGAAACATACTGGAAGTGAAGTAACAAAAATAGAACGCTCTCAATTTATGGATATCTATCCAGCTTGTTCGAGCCTCATTTCAGAAATCGGTCGCGAATTCATAAACACCTGGACGACTGAAGAAACAGATTCATTTCACACCGTGATGGTGAATCGACTGGTTGGAAAAGGAATCCAGCGCACAAAGGCAGAAACCGCTTGGCGACTTTTGGTGCAAGAGTCATCCAGGTCAGCCAGTGCTATATCTTCAGCAGTTCTGGCTGCCGCTACACCTCTTCTTCCAGCTCTGGGATCGCGGTCGGGATCGGCGCAAACAGAGGTCTCCCATGACAACGTTTTCTCATTTGAAGGAGGTCGATGGGTAGTCAGTTTTCAGGGCATGACCATCTATCCCCAGAATATTACAGGGATCAAATACCTTCATTGTCTGATCTCGAAACCAGGAAAAGCTTTTTCTCCAAAGGAACTCTACGAAGGATTTGGTGGTCGTGTTGTCGGTAAGCAACCAAAATCGATGAGTTCGGGTGACGCAATACGCGCTGGACTGCAAATCGCAAAAGCACAGCCAGACGTTCTGATTGACCAGCAAGGCAGGAATGAAATGCTTGTTCGTCTGGAAGATATCGAGTCGGAGATGATTGCCGCCAAAATGATTCCCAACGCGGACCTGATTGAGAAGTTGGCGATGGAGCGAATTCAGATTAAAGAACAGTTGCGAAAAGCATTTACCCCTGTTGGCAGTCGTCGAATCCAGGAACCAGAACTGGTTCGGCGTATGAAAGCCGTTGACATCGCGATTCGTCGAGCGAAAGAAAAGATTCAACGAGCAGGTCACAGCAAGCTGCTCCATCATTTGAACCAGGCCATCGAAGTCAAAGTGAAAACAGGCTGCCGCTATTTGCCATCCATCAGGACAACATGGCGCACCAATGAAGTTACTTTTAATGCACCGAAAAAGCCGCGCTGATTGACAGCAACTGCAACATGTTTCCTTGATTGAAAAAGTGTCGCGCTGTCAACGTTTTGGAAACTCTCTGTCCATGTCATGCCCGCCGGTGCAATGGTTCTGCTAGCGTTTCGAATTCCTCGCGTCGCGTAGAACTTGCACACGTAACGTGGTGCCTTGCTTTCGGGTGAGCATGTTTAGTGACTGCGAACTATGTTGGCAACTCGATGCGATGAGGCTTTTTGAATGACGGATTTCAGGCGCGTGGCGCGTGTGTTTTCACGACCAATTGAAAGACAACTAACGGAAAGCGATTGTGCAGTCTGGGCAATCAAAGCAATGTGCTTTCAATTGGAAGTTGCAGTTCCGCCAGCAAATCTGGTGAGAGATCATATTGATTTGGACAACGTTGGAACCAGTATTCGGGGTGTACGAGACGCGCTGAACGAATTTGGTGTTTCTGCAATGCCCGTTCAGGGGCCAAACGATGCGATTTCCAAAGCTCCACTGCCAGCCATTGCGATGGTCAACATTGGACCATTGAATTCGCACTACGTTGTCATACTCCAGGCTGATCAGCGGTCCGTGAAGTATCTTGATCCAGCGATGGGGGGAGCGCCACTGACGATGGGCGCCGATGAGTTTGCTGGCATCTTCTCCGGCAATCTGATTCTTTGTGAACGCAAGGCTGGACACGTTGCGGTCGACCTTGGAAAAGAGATCGAACCCGGAAAGTTCATTTTCGACGCCGTCGTTCACGAGAGCAACGCTGCACTGGCCATGGCAATTGGCGAAATCTTCCAGTTGTTGATGCTGCTCATCGGCGTTTTGATGTTGAAAAACTTCTTTAGCAGTGCGGTAGCCGGGCTGCCAAACTTCTGGTTTCTGGCTGGAATATCACTCTGCGCCCTGATCTACGTCTGGATGGGGAAACAGAACGAAATGGTTCGCGCTGACATCAAATCACGAGCGATGCTAAGCCTGTTTGGTTTTGTGACGAATCTGATTCAAAGCAACGAAGTCGATCGAAAAAAAGGACTTCGGGAAATGTCGGATCGATGCGTCAAGGGGATTTCTGCCGTTGCGTCGTCATTGACACACAATGCCTGTCTGCCTGGAAACACCCTGAGCCTGATTCTGTTTATCGCTTTGGTGGCCTGGTTTGATTTTTATGCAGCCGGGTACGCAATAGGTGTTGCTGTCCTGTTGCCAATTGCGTGGCTTTGGATTGGGCGAAGGATTCGCATTGCCCGGCAAAAAGTGTCACGATCCAGAAACCTGAATCAGGTTTCAATGGTTTACCTTATGTCTGAAGAAGGGCGTCACAAAGATATCGTTTCTGACATGCCATGGAGTCAACTGGAGTATTGCGAGACGGTTTCCAGGCACGATCGCTGGATCTCAGCGGAATCTACCCTTGGGGCGGCAGTTGCCCGAATCAACGCGTTTGCCGGACTGATAATCGGCGGCTTGCAAACGACGACCCTTGGGATGGGGCACACGATTACTCTCTTCTTTTTGTTGAGTATCTACACATCGGTGCTTTTTCGATGGGCAAAGCAAATTGCCGCAGTGCCCGAAAGCAGGCATCAGGTTCGAGTGCTTTTGGACTTTTTATCTGATTTAACTTCATCGCTTTCTGACGCACCGGAAAGCTCCCAGAGAGAACGGATCGGTTCTGCAGTACTTGATGTTAGAGGTGTCGCATGAGTCAGCAGCTTTCCCTCGCGTCGGATCTCTATCGCCTTTCGAGAACCCGCAAGCCAACTGCCAAAGTAATCATGTGTTCGGCGTTGGCCATGGTTGCCCTCTGTATCTGGGCTTCAGTCACAAAAATAAATGTGATCGTCACGCAACCCGTAAAGATTGTCGGCCAGAGTATTTCTGATTCCCAAAGTATCAGTGCGGCAAACGCAAACTCCACCATCAGCGGCGAAGTGGTTGAGGTTGTGGTCAGCGAATCACAGGCCGTAAGCGCGGGACAGGTTCTGGTCCGACTGAATCCAGCGGAACACATTCTTCGTCGCAGTCTCGAACTGGAGAAATCAGAAAGCTACAGGCAGGAGTTAAAGTCAAAGCAAATCGAATTGCAATTGGCAAATGCACGGCATGAAAAAGAGAAAACGGAACTGAAAGTGCAGCTTGCCAACGAAAGTCATCTGTTATCACGGGCCACTGAGGAACGCGAGCTAAACATCAAACACAATTCCGCGGCGCTGAATCAGTTTGTAAAAGAACTGCGACGGATGGAAAAGCTGAAACAAAGCCGCGCTGTATCACAATCCGAAGTTGAATCGTTGCGTTCTGAGGTTCGCAAAGCCAAAGCCGATCTCGATCTGGCAAAACTTCCTCTGAAAGAATCCGCCATTGCCGAAATCGAATCCCGCATCGAAACGCTGAACTCAACTCACACTGAACGGGTGCACCGGATTGAGGCAGAAGCGACGGCGATAATGCACAAACTCTCGAGTACAAAATCTGAAATCGATCTGCTGGCAATGAAGATCAAGCAGTGCGAAATCAAATCGATTTGCGCAGGAGTCGTCTCGACCTGCCTCGTTCAGGTTGGTGACTGGGTCAAGCCTGGGCAACTCGAACTCAGAGTTTCGCAACGTGAGTTCAAAGCTGAAGCCTTTCTGCCATCTGAATCCATTGGGAATGTCAAAGCCGCTGATCGAGCCGTGATATTTCTCGATGGCATTAGCTGGCTGATGTACGGATCGCTATCGGCCAGCGTCGAAACGATCTCGCCGGAAGTGGTCCAGCAGGAAGTTGTCATGGGAGACGGTTCAACGATCGTGGTAGATGGCTATCGCGTCTGGCTGAATCTGGAATCAAACGAAGAATTCGACCGATGGGCAAGCGTTCGACTGGGGATGACCGGTTCCGTCGAAATTCAAACAGGAAAAAAAAGTCTGGCTGTCTATTTGATTGAACAGGCGATTGGGGATGGATGGCTGCCTTCAAGATCCCTTTTTTCAAACCAAAACAGATGACGGCAGTGCGTCTTGCCGCCATTTCAGTACTTCTGACGCAACTTTAACGAGGTAACCAATGAACACGCTAACAACTAATTCAGAGTTAACGGACCACGCGTTTGTTCCAATGACTGAGCAACAAATGGAAACAGCAAAGGGAGGCTATGACTGGCCAGACTGGGTGGATGAACTAGTTGATCTGTTCGCAGATGTCGTCACCTTTCTTGAGACGGTCACTCCTCCTAACCCAAGCCCCGAGCCCGCCGACCCAGATCAATTCTGGGATGATCTGGCATTGCAGCTAGAAGCATCGGGATACGTTCCACCAACGGAAGCAGAACTTTCATTGGACTGGTAGTACCCAGAATCTGGCGAGCAGCGCTGTGACAGGCGCTGCTTGTTATTAAGTTCCAGATTCGAGATTGAAACGAATAATCCTGATAAGTTCCGCAGTTTCGGAGTCAGGTTCAAAATTGATTTCCCGAAGCGAATCCTGAACAGTTTCGATGTCTGTGACGCCAAGTTTGCAATTCGAGTAGTTGCGGATCACATTGAGCAGGGCAACCCGTTCCTGACTGGTCGTGGCGTTGAGGAACTGTTCAACGACAAAGGACACATCAACCCGGAATAGATGTAACGTGTCAATCAACCGTTGCTTCAGGCTGGACTGCTCTTTGGTCGCCAGGATCTTCCAAACCCCAAGATCCTTTTGGAACTTGAGCGCGTAACACAGGGCGTTGGCCACTTTTTGTTCGTTTCGTTGAACGTCCGTGGTTTGAATTTGGCGATGCCAGACTGTACCGATATCAAGACCCCCATCGATCCGTTTTCCGAGCACGATCGAAACTGGAATGTAGCCATCGTCCATCTTCTCGCATTCCAGTTGATGGGCTTTGACAGACGCCGGTGACACAAACTTTGACTCAAAATTGGCTGCATGGCTGGTCCAACTCGAAGTCATCAGGGAATGGGCTCTGTCGTGGGTATAGGGGCTGACTCTTGGTAAATCGAGTGCCGTGCGAAAGCCCAGTTCAGTACGATAACGACGATTGAGCGAAGGTCTGGCCCGCAGCGACTCAGCAATCAGATGCTCCGTCATCGATTTCAGTTCTTTGAATTCCGGACCGCGGATGGGATCAGATTGGAGAATCGAATTCGACACGATCGACAGATGATAGAACTCTGCCCAACCAAGATACTGCCCTGGTTGCTTTGAATGCTTCACCTTTTGAATTCGATATTTTGCTTTCTTCAAAAATTCTGTGATATCCCCTGTCTCACAGTAAACAAGTTCCAAACCGATGGCATGGTAAATTGCTTTTGATATTTGCGAATTCAAATACGGGCGAGTCTTCTGGATGACTGCACGCTCCATGGCCCGTTTCAACAGAGCCATGCAATAGTTTGCCCTGACAGGATCGTTCGTGTGAGCGTAATGTCGGGTCCGAACCAACAGGTCGTCCCAGGAATCGCTACCTGATTCAACAGGCGGTTCTTCGGTTCTGTAAATCTTCTCCAACTTGAAAGAAGCATCCTGTTTCAGCTTTTCAGCAGCACGAAGCTGTGACGCTACTTGTGGAATCAGGGAAGATTCAGCATTGGGCGAACAGGCTTGAGAAATCATCTCTCCGATACGAATCTTTTGATTTTCCCGGGACTCAAGCGGAAAGAACTGCTTGTGGTTGTCGATTCGGACGTCTACCAGCAACGGACTGTAAGAGAGATACTTCCAGTCAAGATCATCACTGATGATGCCGTACTTTTCATCCTTGTCGTATGTCCATTCTGGCGACGAAATCGCAGAAATTTTTTCGGCAAGCAATCGATGTCGAGCCTCCGCATAGGGGTCTTTGTAATTCGACCAAATGGCAACGAGACGCAACTCGCCGTCGACCTTTTTCAAACCATCGTTGACATCAACGAGATGCATCGACTCTCTGGATCTCAACGTGTTGAAACGGTTTATGTCCAGATTCCACGAGACTTTCCAATCCGCAGTATCACGGTGCCAAACGGCTGCAATGAACTGCTCTCCAGACTCATCGATCCATGGCCGAATGCATGTGGGACGATAGCGATACGACCGCATTTCGGCTGACAGATCCTTGAACTGTTCGATTGGCATCGCCGAACAAAAAGCAAATCGGGATCCAACTTGCCCGCCACTTTCCCGAACCGCGTCATGAAATGACTGCGGGGCATCTGGCCATAGTTCCTCGACGCCGGAAATCGTTGGGGTGGTCACGATGGATTCGGTCAGGCGTTGTTGAAAGAGTCCATCAAGCCGGGAAAAGTCAACGTTTTTGTCAAGCGTATGAATCCGTAACGCCTCGATCTCGTCGGGCATTGCAACCAGAAGTCGATCCGTCAGTTGCTTGCGAAGTTCAGGCTTTTCCGCAGAGAGAATCATTGCAAAGCGGACTTTGTCTTCGGTAAAGTTTCGACTGGCCGCAGCGATCTCGAACTCATCCTCAATGGTTGCAAATGCTTCCTGAGGAGCAAAAGCCGAAAGTTGTTCGTAGGTCGCGTCGATCTCGTTCAGTGGAGTTTGCTTGATGACGGCGATCATCTCCTGCATCGCCAAATCTTTTCTGTAATTTGAAAAGACCAACTGGGAACTGATCAGAACCAGAACCATGATCGACAACAACGCCCCCAGTCGAATGAGTCGCCGCGTGGCGGCTTTCATCATTTTCGATTCGGACTCCGACCAAAGCCTGCCTGCTGTTCGGGAACGAAAACGCCAATACCTCAACAGACCGGGTAACTTGTCGGATTCCGGCTGAGCAGCCCAGATGTTTGCCTGCCTGGCAAGCTGGATCGAACATTGCTCGCTGTCGGTAAGCTCATGACTTTTGGCGGCTTCTTCAAGCAGGATTCGTTCAGGCAGCACAGCGATTGCGTTTCGCAACGCTTCGGCGAAGTCGAGTGCGGTCGGATAACGCGCTTCGGGATCTTTCTTCAATGCGCGAAAACAGATGGCTTCCAATTCAACGGTTGCAACGTTGTCCCTGATTTGTCGCGGTGGACGAACAGGTTTTCCGAGAATGTCAGTGCGGATGTCTTTTTTTGTTTCGCCCTGAAATGGAAGACGCTTGGCAACGACGAGATAAAGGATGACTCCCAATGACCATATATCAGTTCGGCCATCAAGGTTTTCGGATTGACCACGAACTTGTTCGGGCGACATAAACGCAGTTGTACCAGCACGTTCACCGCTTTTGTCCTTTTGCGAATTCTCATGAAGGGCCAAACCGTAATCGAGAATTCTCGGCTCACCATCGAGACCAATGATAATGTTGTCAGGCTTGATGTCGCGGTGCGCGAAACCGCATTTGTGAATTTCATGAACCGCCATGCTGATCTTCACCAAAAGCCGCAAAACTTCCACCAACGAAAGTCTGTCTGTGGCAAGCTTCTGATACAGGGACTCTCCCTTGATGAACTCCATTGCGACCCAGGGATTGCCGTCTTCATCTTTTCCGGCGTCGTAAACTTTTGGAATCGCAGGATGCTCTATTTTCGAAAGAACATTGGCCTCATTGATGATACATTCGACATTTCGATTGATGTCTCCGCTCTCACCGTTCTTGAGAAACTTCATTGCTACGGGCAGGTTTGCCGTGGCGTCATGCGCGAGAAAAACACTGGAAAACCCTCCAGCACCCAGAGGCGAAACAATCTGATACTTCCCAACACGTTGCCCCGCAGTGATCGTCTGAACCTGGTGCCGGGAAGCTGAAGCATGTTCATCTTCCAGTTCCGCTTCGCGATTTGATGCGAACACTTTGACGATTTCATTGGAGAAGTCAGGATATTTCCGAAAGTAGTCTCCAATGCTGTTGCTCGAAGCAGAGGCCAGGTTGTGATATGTTTCCAGTCGAAGCAACTCAAAAAACAGTTCGCCCTGATCGCTCTTGTCGACCAGTTGTAACCAGTCGCTGATGTTGACCGGTTTATCGTGCTTCAGCAGGTCTTCAAACTGTTCACAAATTTCATGAACCAGATTTAAATACTCAGTGCGTTTTCTACTCATCTTCTGACCATATCTCTCTGACATAGCTCAGATAGCGCTGCACGGTGGGCAGAGAAACGTCTGTTTTTTCCGTGATCTGCTTGAGTGTAAAACCCTGCAACCGCAATTTCACCACACTAACCATTTTGGTTGGCAACTGATTTAACCGATGCCGACTTTCGTCCGCGACCATGGCAGCGAACTCTGGTGTCGGTTCTGCACCCGGAATATTATCAATATGATTGTACTCAGTTCCGATTCCGGAGTTGTTGGTCACATGGGTGGAATCCAGGCGAAGGCGATCAACACCCTTCCGCGATCTTCGAATCTGGTCAATCGACTTCCTTGTTGCGATCTTCGTCAGCAGACGCCACAAATCGTGCCTGCTGGAAATATTGGGGTAGTTACCTTCCTTGATCTTTCGAAAGCAAACCTCACAAGTATCAATCAGGACGTCTTCTTCATCACTGACTTCGGTGCGGGAAGTCTCCAGTTTTTGACAAATCAACGATGTGAGACGCTGTAAGTAAAAAGGCCACAATTTGTCACAGGCCGAGCTGTGTCCATTTCTTAATTGTGTAATCCAGTCAGTTACCGAGGAGTTTATTTCCATTGATTAAATACTTGTCGAAAAATGGGGTCTCACGAAATTTTTGCTTGCAGTATTTCCCACTGGCTTCGTTTTATTACAGATAGGATGACACTGCAAATGTGCGCCGACACATTGGAACATTGGTCCAAGTTGATGAAGTTATAACTGGCTTAAGCAAAACCACAGTTTAGTCAAGTTGGCAGACACGGTATTGTAACACAAGATACGTTTCTGGCTAAAACTGGAGAGCGGAACGATGACTATTCACGAAGAAAATGAAAAAATCCTCGTTGAATTCGAGAAAACGTGGAAGCCTGAACGCTTTAGTTTACGGGATTTTATCCGGAATCAGGATGCATTTATTGGGTCTGAGATGCAGCTGCGTTTACTTCGCACTGATCTTAGACTCCGATTGTTAGCTGGAAAATATCCGTCAACGAATGACTACGAATCCAGCTTCCCACACTTCGCAACACACATCGACGCGTTGATTGAGGAAGAAGTTTCCAGTGTCGCCAAACACTCCAATCCGGTCGAGGATTTCGCAGGCGAACTGCCACAACCAATTCGAACTTACGAAATCATTCAGCAAGTTGGCCGAGATCGCACGAGCGTTTACTACGACGCAATGCAAATTGATCTCGAGCGAAAAGTTCGGGCACGTGCTCTCCTTTTCCCTACTGACGAAACGGTAGCCAACGCACGACGTTTCGCTTTATTGGAACATCCGAACGCCGAGAACACACTCGACATCATTTGTCACAACTCACTGTGTTTGGTGATCAGTCAATATGAGCAAGGTGCAACCGTTGGAGAAGTTTTAAGAACAACGCCTGAAATAATTTCCAATCGACGTTGTGTCGCTTGGGTTCGCTGTATCGCTGACGCCCTGTTGGGATTCCAAAAGTTGGACATTTCTCATTGCAATGTGTCACCAGAAAGCATTATCTTGCGTGACGATGATGAGGCGATACTGATGAATCCGAGTTTTGGCAATGTAGTCAACTCGGAAATCGAGACTGTGGAAATGCCACACCGGCAGCACCTGCCATTTCCCTATCGAAGTATCACACAGGGGGTGGGTGGGCAATGGAGTCATGCCTGTGATGACACGGTGGCGCTCGGATTAATTCTCTTTCAGTTGCTGACGAAATTGCCACTGGAGAGTTTTTACTCTGAGATGCCTCTTCCAGATGAATCGATGCGACTGAAAAAGCTGGTTGCCGACCAACTTCAATACGCCAAAGGGATCGAACCTGAACTCAAGGCAATTTGCCAGCGTGCAACGATCGGCATGATGGAAGACTTCAGTAACTATGGTCTTCCAGCATTCCATGAAGAACTTGAAACCTGGATTCGGGACAATGACTCGAAAACGCGTTCCTGCATTTCCATGCAATCGCATCTTGAGCCTGTTATCCAGGCGAACACAAATGGCCTGGCGAACACACCATCACATATTTCAAAACAGAATGTGAGAAATTCTGTGGCCAAAGGCTTGCGGTGGTTGGGAGAGTTTCATCGAAAATCGCACGGTTGATTTTCAGCGAAGCAACCAGAGAACTGACTTGCCACATGAATGCGAATTTTCTTGAATCACGTCGATCATAATTATCATCAGCTTCTTCGGCAGTTTGAGGACAGGAATCGTCTAGAGCGTTGCACTCCATTGCAGTTCCTTTCGGCGATCAACCCGCCTCCGTCGTTGGCATTTCAGATTGAGGTCATTGCTGTTGATGTTGAGTTACTACTGAGTCGCGGCATCAAGCCCCCGCTGCAGGTTTACTTGAGCGACTTTCCGTATCTCGTCGACGATATCCCAAACGTCTATGCCGATGTCATCAACACATTCATCCGTAGCTTCTGCCCTGTTCGCAGCAATGGAGGTAGTCTTACAAGCACCAGTAACTATGAAATCGGAGATGAGATTGATCGAGGCGGCATGGGCGTCATCTATCGGGCAGTTCAGAAATCGATTGGCAGGCAAGTAGCACTAAAGGTACTGTTCTTGCGTCGGGAGAACATTTTTGCTGAGGCGAAAAAAATCGCTACGCTAAACCATCGCAACATTTGTCGCATTTACGATGTTGGCCAGATCGGAGATTTCCCATTCATGGCCATGCAACTCATCCAGGGTGATTCGTTAAAGAAAAAGATGCAACGCGGGCGACCGCCGATCCACGTCGCCGTAAATATTGTCCTTCAGATTGCAGAGGCTTTGACTGCCGCCCATGAAGCGAATCTGGTCCATTTCGACGTCAAGCCCGGAAACATCGTTGTGAATTCGAGCGGACATGCCTGGCTGACCGACTTTGGGCTCGCCCGACGCAGTTCCGAAATCTCATCGGATGTCGGCAGTTTGCAACCTGCTTCACCCGTTTACTGCGCACCGGAACAACTGAGTCTGCAATATGGTGACCGAGGATTCAAATCAGACATCTACAGTCTTGGTCTTGTGCTGTACGAATTGCTTACAGGAAGACGGGCATTCGATGGCAATACAGCACAAATCATTGATCAACTTAAACATGATCCCCCGCGTCGTCCGACGGACTACGACCCGGCGATTGGAATTGAGCTGGAGCAAGTCTGTTTGCGCGCCATTTCGAAACAACCAGACAACAGGTTTGCATACATGTCACAATTTCGTGAAGCCTTGTTCTCATGCGCTTTGAAGCACAACGCTGGCCGGCATTAATCGATTGTGTCGCTTCGTCGGGAATCTGATGAGTTAGCGCATCATGTTACGCAAATCAGATTCCAGCGACATCATCGCGGCTTTTTTCTGCTCATTGAGTTTCTGTTCGCGCTGATCAGCTTCGGACAACTGAATCTTCAGTTTGTTGGTACTTGCCATGACCTGAGTCACGCATTTCGCAAGTGTTGCTGAATTGACTGGCTTGTGCATCACCAAGTCAGCCCCTTTACGCATCGTGATCTTCTGGGATTCTTCCGCTTTATCAGAAGTTATCGCTACCACGGGCACGGTTCGTAGGTGTTCGTAAGTTCGAATCAGTTTGATCAGGAAATTTCCGCTTACTTCCGGCATGTGAATGTCAGTCAGGATGATGCTGGGGGTCAGGAAGCGAAGCGTCTCGATCGCTTCGACCGAATCCGAGAATGCGTAGACGTTGTCGAATCCGGCCGTTGCCAGAAAGACTTCGTAGAGTTCAAGGATCAAGGGCTCGTCGTCTATAAGAAAGACCTTTGTCGCACTCTTTTCTTCTGCCGACATCGTGTACGTGTCGCCAAAACTACCCGGTTCATTTGTGTGATTTATCATTCTTGTGTTTGCCGTTGTGATTCCCATATAAACTTTCGACAAAAGCTACGTCACTTGCAAAGCAACTGGATGGAAAAACGTTTGGGGTTTTCCTTCGGGCTAAGCGGGCAAACCCCTGGCGTGGATACCGGTCAACGCGGCTTCGCATCGAACGGTGAACTGGTTTTAAAGACGGTAATGGCAATACCGGGTAAGAAATTCATTGCCAATAGTAGCACCAGGCGAGTGAATCGACCAATACTTGCTCGCGATTGGCGTGTCTACGGTTCATGCAAAGTCATGACCAGACTTGACACTAGAGCGGAATAACTGTCATGTCGCTGAGGTGTTCAATTTCAACTGAAATCAAAGCTTCGAGAACCTCGCCAAACTGCGGACGGTGCTGCGGATTGCGCGACAGCATCTTGCGAACCAGACGATAGAGCGGCTTCGGGCAAAGCGGCTGTCGAATCATCAAGTCCACTGCAGATTGTTGACGAAGCGCTTGTTTGATTCCGTCGACTGACGCTCCAGTGAAAGGAGTTTTCAAAGTTAGCGATTGATAGATCAACACACCAAGTGAAAACACATCGCTGGCCTTGCTGGCGCGATAGCCGTCAACAAAACACTCTGGAGCCATATATCGGGCGGCCTGCAATTGATCGTGAGGCAACCACGCCCGCTCGCCAATGCCATGCGATTGAGACCAACCGATGAGTTTGACCCGCCCAGTTCTACCCAGAAGAACATGGGACGGGTCGAGCCCAAGGTAGACACGGCCGCATTGATGTCCTGCGTGGACACCTTCTGCGATCTGTCGGAGAACCCACATCAAGCGGTTGATGGCAATCTGTTGTGCCGAAGCGAAAAACCGATCCAGAGACCGACCGTAAACCCAGGGTTGAACCAGAAAGAATGGAGCCTTGTCCAGTTCAGCGTCAAGCAAACGGATGACCGCATTTTGCATGATGGCTTCGGTCGCAAAAGCCTCTCGTCCCAGCCGATCAATCGCCTTCTGTTTGTCGGCATGGGGAAGTAACGGATTGATGGTCTTGATGACGTAATCAAAATCCGAATCTTGCGACAGCGTTTTGGGTCTGGCGCGAAAGATCTCGTACCACCGTCCACCAGTCACTTGCTGGCCCAGTTGCCAGCAGGAGATTATGTTGTTCTCCTGTTCATTCGTTTGAGTACTGGTGGCAGTCATGAAATGGTGGGATCAGCTAGGTGTAGTCGCAAGTCAACACTGGGTTCATCGGCAAGTCTCGTTTCAGTTCGCAACGTGACCTGAAATGTTCTGGTCACGCCGCTGCTTCTCCCCGCGCAGGTCTTTCCGCCTGGAACGGTTTGCAAAAAAGCCTAAACCTGCCTCCAGCCATGTCCCAAAAGCATCGAAAGTGATATTCTTTCGGATCATAAAAACAACCGCTACAAAAGGAACACTTGTTGATGACTATTGAAGATCGACTGGTAGAAATGGGGCTTGAGTTGCCTCCAGCTCCCAATGCCGTTGCCGTTTATCGTCCTTCACTAATCGTGGGAGATCTCTGCTACACGTCTGGTCATTTGCCAGTAAACGTTGACGGAAGTCTGCAATTGGGGTGCGTTGGACGTGACACCGATGCGGATGCCGGATACGCCGCAGCCAAACAGACTGGTTTGGCAATCCTTTCAACATTAAAAGCTGAATTGGGTTCGCTTGACCGGGTTGCCCGAATTGTAAAGCTGTTCGGGATGGTCAATTGCACGCCAGAGTTTACTGCTCAACCTGCCGTTGTTAACGGATGTAGCGAACTAATGCGTGACGTGTTTGGACCGGAAAAAGGAATCGGCACGCGAAGCGCTGTCGGCGTCGCGGCGTTGCCACTGGGAGTGATCGTCGAAATTGAAGCAATTGTTGAAATCGTTTCCTGAGTTTGAACCTATGAGTATTTTTGATCACGAGTACCAGTTGCCTGAAGGTCTGTCAGAGCGACTTCAGTTGGTGCTTCGCCGAATTGAATTCACAAGACGTTATACGTTGTTGCTGCTTGATGATTTGACCGACGAGGAATGGTTTTGGATGCCCGAAGCCTATCCCACTCACATTGCCTGGCAAGTTGGTCACATTGCGATGTCGCATTATGGATTGACGCTGTTTCGCCAACGTGGGCGAGCCGAAGTTGATACGACGTTGATGTCGGGAAAGTTTCGCAAGCTTTTTATGAAAGGCACGACTCCGAAATCAGGTTCGGAAAACTATCCACAGCCCAGTGAAATCCTGGAAGTATTGCAGCGCGTGTATCAGCAAACGCTTGCCGAGATAGTGACTTTTGAAAGCCACCTGGATGAGTCAGTTGACGCCCCACATGCCGCGTTCGGCACGAGGTATGGCAGCTTGCTGTTCGTTGCCGATCATGAAATGCTTCACGCAGGACAAATTGGAATGCTACGGCGACTGATGGGCAAAGAGGCGCTCAGGTAAGCGTCGTGAACATTTTGCCGTGCGCGACAGGATGTTCTTGGCAACGGCTTTAGCGGGAATCGTGTTGCTTGAACTCCAGGAAAAACTGTTTGTGACAAGCGAGTGAATCCACCGAAGGATTCACTCACTTGCGCTTCGTGCCTGTATTGCAAATGCAACTTCCTGTCCCCTGCTTTGCAAGCCTACAGCACCGCCGCGATTGATTCGCACAGCTTCTGGCGGTTGGAATCGTTAATTCCAGCGACATTGATTCGCCCGCTGCCGAGAATATAAACCGAATGCTCCTCCAGCAATCGTTCAGCGAATTGCCCTTTGAGCCCCGAATAGCTGAACATGCCACGTTGATCGTTGATGAAGCCAAAATCGCGTTGGGGTGCGACTTCCTTCATCGTTGCAACAAATGCCGTTCGCAGCTTCTTGACCCGGACTCTCATTTCCTCAAGTTCCTGTTCCCAGGATTGACGCAACGTCGCGTCCGAAAGCACCGTGTTCACAATCGACGCCCCATGCGTTGGCGGATTGGAATACATCCGACGAATGACCGTCTTTACTTTGCTTTGCATCGCAGCTGACGCATCTTCGGTTTTCGACACGATTGTCAAACCACCAACTCGTTCCCCGTAGAGCCCAAAGTTCTTCGAAAATGAATTGCAGATGATCGCTTCATTTGTTCCTTCCGACAAAAACTTGCGAATCGAAGACGCATCCTCGTCCAGGCCATCCCCGAACCCCTGATAGGCAAAATCAAAAACAGGAAGCAATCCCTTATCGGCAACCAGCTTGAGCAACTCTGCCCATTGCTCTGCATTTGGATCAACTCCAGTCGGGTTGTGGCAGGCACCATGCATCAAAATTGCCTGCCCGGCCTTTGTCTCGTCCGCGATCGACTTCATCATTCGTTCGAAATCGAGCGCCACACCTGCTTCATTGAGATACGCGTGATGACAAACGTTGAGCCCCGCGTTGTTAAAGATCTTTGGATGATTTGCCCAGGTCGGATCACTCATCCAGATCGTGTCGATCCCAACCGCCGTTTTCAGCAGCTCGCCAGTTACTCGCAGCGCCCCGGTTCCACCTGGCGTCTGAGCCGACTGCCACTTCACCGAATCGGCGACCGGTCCAAGCAACAGATTTCCAACGTGGTTGTTGTAGGCCCGCATGCCATCGATCGGCAAATAGGTTTTACTTGCGTTTGCCTCAATGAGAATCTTTTCAGCGTCCGCAACTGCCTTCATCAAAGGCGTATTGCCGTTCTCATCTTTGTAGACGCCAACAGTCAGGTTGACCTTCGTTTCACAGGGATCGTTACGGAACTTTTCTACGAATCCAAAAACGGCGTCTGGCGGATCAAGCTCAACTGACTCAAACATCGATAACTTTCAGCGATTCACAAATGGCATTTCAAACGCCAAAGCGTACTTTTAATACTCCAGATACTCAAGCCAACCACGAAATTTTGGGAATTCATGAAGCTCAGCCTGCGGGATGCTGATATGGCTGGCGCCAATCGCGTTTCAGTTTCGCATTGGCTTGATCACTATTGGTGACCCGGTGCGATGCCGAATCCCATTCAAGTGTTTTACCGACTTCCATCGCAACGTTTGCCAGGATGCACGAAGCACTGGAAATATGTCCCTGTTCAATATCGGCGACGGGCTTGCTGCGATCTTCAATTGACTTCAAAAAGTCTCTCATGTGACCACGAATCGCTGATGCAACATGCAGCTCCAGCGACCATTTCTCCTGGTCCGTCTTGTCGGTCGGAAACTTGTCAACTTCGATGACTGCCGAACCAGAAATTTTCTCTCCGCCATCACGAGGTTCAAACACATACTTGTTGACGCTCAGCTTCAACGTTCCCTTGTCACCATAGATAATCGCTGACCAGGGAAATTCGTTGTTCGATGCATGGCCCCAACTTCGGTGCGTCCACACGACATTCAGATCTTTGTAGTGAAAAGTTGCCGTTTGCGTGTCAGTAATGTTGGCTCGGGCCTCTGTGTCGACAAGAATTCCACCCGCACTGCTGATTCGTGACGGCCAGCCAAGGTCCAGCATCCATCGTGTCAGATCGAGCATGTGCACACACATGTCGCCCATAATGCCGTTGCTGTATTCCATGAACGCACGCCAACCACGCGGATGAACGATATCGTTGTAGCCGCGCATCGGCGCGGGGCCTGTGTACAACTCCCAGTTCAAATTTTCCGGCGCTGGTTTGTCGGGAGCCTGATCAATTGTCTTCCGATTCCGCATGTGATAGTAACAACAGACTTCCACATGAGCCACGTCGCCCAATAATCCGGCATCGACGATTTTTTCTTTGGCCTCTATCAGGTGAGGCGTGCTTCGTCGTTGGGTCCCGATCTGCACGACTCGTTTATGCTTTCGCGCCGCGTCAAGCATCGCCTTGCTTTCCAGTACATCGCAACCCGTTGGCTTTTGGCAGTAAACATCGGCTCCTGATTCAACAGCTGCAATCATCGGCAGTGAGTGCCAGTGGTCAGGCGTGCCGATGATCACGATGTCGTGCTGATGCGATTCCAGTTGCTTTCGATAGTCTTCGTAGACCTTCGGAACCTGCTTTGACTTTTGCCGTGACCCCAACAGCTCAGCAGCCACACTGGCCATCTTCGAATCGACATCACAAACTGAAACGACTTCGACATCGGCAACGTTCAGCAGTTGCAACGTGTCACACTTGCCATACCAACCGGAACCGATCAAGCCAACTTTTGGAGTAGCGTTGACGCCACTTGAATGAACGCAGGGCGCTAACGAGACCAGCGCGGAGCTGGCAGCAGCGTGTTTTAGAAAAGTTCTTCGTTTCACGAATCGGCCTTTCTGAATTGTTTGGCATATTGGTTTGCGACTTACTACAAAACCTCATTCCGATCATACCACAACTACGATAGCGTTTACGCCAACATCAGCTGAAACCCAGTCAGTATCGCGTGCAATCGCGCGTCAAATTCATATTCTGTTGAACCCAACATGAACCTGGCGGGTATAAATCATTGGACAAGCAGTTGAATCAACCCATCTAAAATCAAGGTTTCCAATGCGATATCAAAAGGAAAGTCGTTGGCTAACATTTTGGCTATTGTGTTTGCCCTTTATCTTTCTGACAGGGTGCATTGAAACGAGATACGAATTGGAGATGAGTGCTGATGGAGAAAAATTAAAGCGAAAGATTTCTGTCAAAAGTAACTTCGTCGAACGAAACGCAAAATTTTCGGCATCCGAAGACGAGGTCCAACTCCTGGCGACGGCGTATGGTAAAGACTTCCCCAAAAAGGAAATGAAGCCGACTGTTTTCGAAAACGAATTTGTCGGCAAAACACCGACCGGAATTGGTGGTGCTGGTTTCTTCGTGAATTGGGATTCAAATTTCGGCGCGACAACAGCGTACATTGAGCGCTTTCGAGGTTCCGACGATTTTGCGGAACAGTTGCGGCTACGGCGCGAATCCGTTGACGTACTTGTGGATCATATTGTGGCCTGGCTGAAGGCTGAAACGAAAGGCGAAGTGCTCCATGACGATGTCGTTAGTCTGTTGAATTTTGCGGAGACCCAATTTCGAAAGGACCTGCACAATGTCAGCATCTATCTATGGCATGCGCGAACGGCAGATACTGGTGAAAGTCTGTCTCGTCTCGGGTTGTACCTCCTTGAACGTGGTTGGATAAAGCCTGAACAGTTGCCCGAATTCTTCAATTTTAAATCCAATAGTGAGGGGTCACAAAAAAAGAACTTTGAACTGGCCATGAAGTTGATTTGCCAGCCAAAGGACCTGGATCCTGTAGTTATCAGGAAAGCAATTCCAGCGTTGAACAATGCAACGGCACTTGAGAAATCGTTTGCAGCGTTCATGGAATCAACTAATGACTTCAAGGCATTCAAAAAACGGATGGAACAACAAACAGAGCAAGCAGCCACAGGAAGTGGCTACCTGGGCGAACTCATGACGAAAGCGTTTCTTTGGTCGCCTTTGTTTAGTCGCGTCTCGGTTGATATCGCTTTTGATTCGCCTGTTGAACCACTGTTTACCAACGGTGAGTGGGACAATGGCAGCAAGCGGCTAACCTGGTCGCATGGGATTTTGGGTCGAGGTGAAGGCAAGTTCAGTCCGACGGATTTGAGCTTTGCCTATTGGGCCAAGCCTGATCAAGCGGCGCAACAGAAACAATTCGGCCAGGTGATTTTCAAAGGCTTCGAGCTTATCCGGTATTGCGCGTGGTACGACCAGTTGGGCGAAGCTAATCAGCAAAAGTGGAAGGAAGTTCTGGCAACCATTGAGCCAGGAGAGCAGTTTTGGCGGCGAATGAGACAAGCCGAAAGAGCCGTCGATTCTCTGGCAAAAGAGGATGATTCTGGAGCAACCTTAAAGGCCGGTTTGGAAATGCTGCGACATAGGTTGAAGAATCCTTAGTCTAAACC
>CAYUNP010000084.1:19545-21418 GCA_964446085.1 uncultured Pirellulaceae bacterium | reverse complement strand
GGGATTCACCGATCCTGATCAGCCCGCACGATCACAAGCGACTTTATTTCGCGTCACAGTATCTGCATCGCAGTGATGATCGGGGCGATTCGTGGAAGACAGTTTCTCCTGTGCTTTCACGTGACACCAATCGCTACGAATTGCCGACCATGGGACGTGTGCCGGGGATCGATGCAGCTTACGACCTGTACGCGATGTCCCAGTACAGCAACATCACTTCGATCGCCGAGTCACCAATCGTTGAAGGGTTGCTGTACGTTGGAACGGATGATGGCCTGATTCAGATATCAGAAGACGGTGGAGAGAATTGGCGCAAAGTCGATCGCATTTTCGACGTGCCAGAAAACTTCTTCGTCAACGACATCAAAGCTGACCTGCACGATGCGGACACAGTTTATGCCTGTCTCGACGATCACAAGACAGGAGACTACAAGCCTTACGTTGTCAAAAGTACCGATCGTGGTCGTTCGTGGGAATTGATGACCAGTAACCTGCCCGACAAGCATCTGTGTTGGAGGATCGTTCAGGATCACGTCCGCGCGGATCTGTTCTTCCTGGCGACCGAGTTCGGCATCTATTGCACGCTCGACGCCGGTGAGAAGTGGTTCAAGCTTGGTGCCGGTTTGCCAACGATTCCGTTCCGCGATCTTGAAATTCAAAAACGCGAGAACGATCTGGTGGGTGCATCCTTTGGACGTAGTTTCTACGTGCTGGACGATTACAGTTTGCTTCGTGAAGCCACTTCGGAAGTTTTCGAAGAAGAGTTTCACATGTTCCCGATCCGTCGCACTTTCTGGTATTCGCAAAACGATCCAATCGGTGGTTCGCGAGGTTATCAGGGAGATTCGGTTTACGTCGCCAGCAATCCTGAGTTTGGTGCGATCTTCAATTACCACATCAAGAGTGATTTCAAATCGAAGAAGTCGCAGCGGAAAAAGAAGGAAGCTGCTCTGGCAAAAGCTGGCAAGGACATTCCTGTGCCATCGATTGACGAATTGCGGGAAGAGTCCCAGGAGAAAGGCCCGAAATACTTCGTGCGAATTTCAGATGCCGCGGGCACTGTCGTTGCGAAACGTGATCTCTCAGGTTCGACAGGAATCCATCGGACTTCGTGGAATCTTCGCTATCAGGGGCTGACCCGTTTCGGCGGACCGATGGTGGCACCGGGGAAGTATTCGGTTGAAGCCTTCAAAGTTGCCGACGGAAAAGAGGAATCGCTTGGCGATGCGGTTGAGTTCGATGTTGAATCGATCATGAAACCGTCTCTGGAGACGCAGGATCGTGAAGAGGTAATTGCTTACCTCAAGGAAGTTGGCTTGTTCTCCAACAAAGTTTCAGCTGCTTCTTCGGTTTTGGACGATCGCGTTGAACAGATTGGTAACCTTATCCAGACGATTGGCAGTCATCCAAACGGCACGGCAGAACTGGTCCAGAAAGCCAATGATCTGAACAAACGTCTTGCCGATTACAAGCTCAAGCTCAGCGGAGATGATTTGAAGACCGCAAAATGGATGAGAACGGTTCCCGGTATTCGATCACGAATCAGTGGTGCCATGTTCGGCGGCATGCGTGGAACTTACGGCTTGACCAAGGCTGCCAAAGAGCAGTACGAAATTGGCGTCGAGGAGTTTGGCGAAATCGAAGGCGACCTCTTCAAGCTTCTCGATGAAGAGATCGAAGCCTTTGAGGACGAGGTCGACGAAGCCGGCATTCCATGGACTGAAGGACGTGACTTGCCGGAGTAAAGATTGTTGGCACGGTGGTCTCCACCGTGCATCTGCGATGGTGTGCACGGTGGAGATCACCGTGCCACTTTAGCGACAGGTAATTACTGCGAGAATCGCGAGAATCGTGACGCTGGTGCTTGCGAGCC
>CAYUNP010000084.1:17750-19445 GCA_964446085.1 uncultured Pirellulaceae bacterium | reverse complement strand
GCCCGGTGATTGCGGAATCCCCCGAGTACTCGCGTTAATTCCCTGGCCAAACGTCGTCGCCGCGCGATTTGTACCGAAGCTGCTCACTCGGTTAGCTCCACCTGCTCGCTGATTGTGCCGAATGTTGGTCTGCATTTCGCCCGTTATCAAACTCCAGGCGAGATGATTACTTTTGACGACGATCGGAAACGACTCACCTTTAACGCTTCGCTCCATCGAAGCAGCTCCATCGAAGTCAAAGGTCAATGACTTCAAATTCATCACAACACTTTTCGTTGTGATCGAAGATCCGATTTTTGGAATGCTGATCCGCACATTTCCGTTTGCTTCGATGCGTCCGGGAAAAGTCATAATCGAATCTGCCTGAAACGTAATCCCAGCGAACTCGAGAGAAGCATTCGATTCCAACGATAACTGAAGCGAATCTTCGATCGATTGTTCTCGTTGGAAAGAAACTGAACCACGATCTGCGGCGGCTTTGAAAGATCCATTGGACTTGTTTTCAAAGACAATTTTTTGCCCCTGAATCAGCACCGATGTCTTCGAAATCTGCTGCGAATCAACGTCACCCCTGACGGTCAGCGTTGTATCGTTGGTCAAACCGATTTTGGTTTCCAGCAATGGATCTTCCATCGAATCACCGCAACGCAACAACAGCGAAAGCGGTCGACTGGATTTGGCAACATCTGTTTCTGGTTCAGCAACGCCCATTACTTTGGAAGGATCTGCGGCCAGGTCTGCCTTGATCGCCAGGATCTGGCTCAACAAAAGCCGTTCCTTCGCGGTGACCAGAGGTGGCGTCTTTGTGGCTTTCACAACGACGACGGTTTCACTCTCTGGAAGCCGCTCATGAGTCGCACGTACGACTTGCACTTGACCATCTGGCAGGTCCCAGGAACATTCGAGACTGCGAGATTGCAGGTCCGGGAATTCAATTTCGATTTTTCTTTCAGCGATGTCCAACGGTAGCGTCACGTGGTCTGTGTCGATCAGGCTGCTGATTGTCAGTTTTCCTTCCAAAGTGTCTTTGAATGCACGATTGACGGAAACAAACACTTCGACGCCTTCGTTAATGTCGTCGGTTAGAACGCGGGCGTTCTCAGGGGCCAGCATGGAGAAGTATTCCAGGCCTTTGACCATTGCCTGCGGCCGGTAGACTTCGATCCGCTGCGGCACAGGATCTGAAAGAGAAATCTTGCGTGAAACGGCAGCGGTGATATTTGCATCATCTGATTGAGTAACCTGTTCGACCAGGGAGTCGTATTTCTCAACAGAAATCTTCAGTTCATCGAAATCCCATTCGATCTCACCAGTCGATTCGGCATGTTGCTTGTTGCCCAGAATCTTGTCGACAAGTTCTCGTGGTGCGGTCGCATACCGAACTTCGACTTCGACACCTTTTTTCGTGCAATTCAGCAATCTCTGTTTGGCTTCAGTAGAATTCCAGAAGATATCGTTCAGTTCCTTTTTGATTTCCTCAGACTCAGCTTCGCAAACTTCAACGACGTCGCATACCTGCGTAAACAAGTCGGCCTTCGGTGTCGCTGGAGTTGGTTGAAAGGAAAAAGGAGAACGCGACGGTGGCTGAGCAAGCCGACCCAAGCGACTACTTTCTTGAACTGTTTTTTGTGTATTCTGAACGACAGGAGCTGCAACCTTTGCTCTCCTGGCTGGTGTCGGCGCGAAACCACTGTC
>CAYUNP010000084.1:0-17650 GCA_964446085.1 uncultured Pirellulaceae bacterium | reverse complement strand
TCCTGAACCGCAGCGAAACCACTGTCTTGAACCGTGCCGAAACGACTGTCCTGAACCGTGGTAAACGGAGTACGAGGGACAATGATCGCTGCGGCCAACAGTGACAGTGCAGAAATCCAGTGAAGAGCGCGTCGATGAGTACCGTTACCGAATAGCATGATTCGTTCCAATCGAAAGAAGTGGATTGCGTCTCAGAAAGCGTCGGCTCAGGGCATGCCAAAAGAATCGTCGGGAGGTTCGATCACGCCAATTACCGAAACGTCATGATCTGGTTTTAAGAGTTTGTCAGCATACACGTCAACCCGGATCCCGGATGGATTGATCGCAAGCTTTTCACATCCTGAATGCTCATCGAAAAAACGCACGAACCGTAGGCCGCCGTCGAACTGAAAAACAGCTCGAAATTGTGGCTGCAAGACTGACGTTTCCAGTTATCATTGCTAGAATGAAATTTTGAATTTGCCTAATTAGATCACAACAATGAAGTGCCCCCAAAGAACGTTTGCCGTGGTCTATATTTTCATGCTGGCAATCTTTGCAAGCCACTCAATCGCACAGGAAGCGTCGGCCACGAAATCGTCCGCCACAGCGGCGCTCGAACTCAGAAAAGGTGACCGGATTTGCCTGGTTGGAAACGCACTGGGTGAACGGATGCAGCACCACAACTGGTGGGAAACGGCCCTTCACGGTCAGTTCCCCGACATGCACCTGACCGTTCGAAACCTCTGTTTTCCAGGCGATGAACCGCAGGAGCGAATTCGATCGCTGAACTTTGGTTCGCCAGACTCGCACCTGAAGCACAGCAAGGCCAACGTGCTGTTGTTCTTCTTTGGCTTTAATGAATCGTTCGACGGCCCAGACGGCATCGATAAATTTGTCGCTGATGTGAGCAAACTGGTTAAAGAAACCAAAGCGCGACGATACGACGACTCCAAAGATGAAGCGCCGCGAATCGTTTTCGTTTCGCCGATCGCGTTTGAAAACACGGGTAATCCGAATTGGTCCGACGGAAAAACCCAAAACGAAAATCTCAGGATTTACACCGACGCCTTGCAGTCGATTTGTGGTCAGCTGGATGTCGGTTTCGCAGACGTTTTCACTCCCACAAAACAGTTGTTTGAGGATTCAGATCAACAATTGACGCTCAACGGATCGCATTTGAACGACGAAGGCTACAAGGCGTTTGCTCCGATTCTGATGAGCGCTCTGTTTACAGATTCGAATGCCGAAGTGAAATTCAATGATTCCATCAAATCAGTCGTCGATGACAAGAACTTTCATTGGTGGCATCGCTATCGTGCAGTGAATGGTTTCTCCATCTACGGCAGTCGGGGAACAGCCGGCCAGGACGGTTCTGGCAAGTTCAACAATCGACAGGTCATGGAACGCGAGCGTACGATTCTGGATCAAATGGCCGCCAACCGCGACCAGCGAATTTGGGCCTTGGCACGCGGAGAGCAATTCGAAAACCCCGTTGCCGACGACAACACGCTGCCCTTTTTTGAACCCGTTACAAATGTAGGCATTCCGGGTGATCCCAATGCCAAACGTGGCAAACTGGGCACGCTGAAATATCTCTCTGCACAAGAACAGCTCAAAAAGTTCGAACTCGCACCTGGCTACCAGATCGAACTGTTCGCTTCCGAAGAGCAGTTTCCCCAGTTGGCCAATCCCGTGTCGATCAACTTTGACAACAAAGGCCGCCTGTGGGTTGCCACGATGGAAAGCTATCCGCACTGGAAACCGAAAACCAAACTTGATGACAAAATCCTGATCTTTGAAGACGAAGACAGTGACGGCAAAGCAGACCGTTGCAAAGTTTTCGCCGACGGCTTGCACCAGCCAACGGGTTTCGAGATCGGAGATGGCGGCGCCTACATTGCCGTTCAGCCTGACATCCTGTTCATGAAAGACACTAACGGCGATGACAAAGCAGACTTCAGCGAACGTCGACTCGTCGGATTTGACTCCGCCGATTCACACCATGGAATCGCAGCGTTCCAGTGGGGGCCCGCAGGCACACTCTATTTTCAGGAGGGCACGTTCAAGTTCTCCCAGGTCGAAAGTCCCTACGGCTTGAAACGTCTCGGCGAGGCTGGCATTTGGAAATACAACACGCGAACGGAAAAGTTCGGCGTCCATGTTTCGTATACGTTCTCAAACCCATGGGGACATATATTCGACCGCTGGGGGCAGGACTTCATCGGAGATGCATCCAACGGAAACAGTTACTGGGCGGCACCAATTTCCGGGCATCTCGAATACCCAATGAAGCATCCAGGCGGTTCGCATGATGGACGAGTTCGCGAACAGGTTGGCAAGCCCAGAGGTTATCGCTTCAGGACGCTGTACAAGCAACGAACTCGCCCTCTCGCCGGTTGCGAAATTGTTTCCAGCAGTCACTTTCCTGACGATGTTCAGGGCAACTGGCTGGTGACGAACTGTATCGGCGAGCGAACGGTGCTCAGCCACAAAATTGAAGAGCGGGAATCAGGATTCTGGGGCACGGAAACACCAGCCATCGTTTCCTGTAGCGATGGAAACTTTCGACCTGTCGACATTGAGTTCGCTCCTGACGGTTCGCTTTACATTGTCGATTGGCACAATGCCCTGATCGGTCACTTGCAACACAATCTGCGCGATCCGAACCGCGATCACAGTCACGGCCGAATCTGGAGAGTCACTCACAAGGATCGGCCACTGGTAAAGCCAGCGAAAATCGATGGAGCTTCAATCCCGGAACTACTGGAACTGTTGAAAGTCTACGAAGATCGCACTCGTGGTCGTGCCAAACGTGAATTGGCGATGCGAGATTCCGACGAAGTCATTGCTGCCGTTGGCACGTGGCTCGAATCGTTGGACAAAACGGATCCCGAGTTTGAGCATCAACAGTTGGAAGCACTGTGGATTCATCAAATGCACAACCGACTGGACGAGACATTGCTTGATCGCGTATTGAATTCCAAAGATCACCGAGCACGTGCCGCAGCGGTTCGTGTGCTTTCGTTTTCACTGGATCAGATTGAGGATCCTCTCAAGCGGTTGAAAAAACACATTGCAGATTCGCATCCACGGGTGCGTTTGGAAACAGTTCGAGCCCTGAGTTTTCTCAGCGATAACGAAGAAGCAATCGAAGTAGTGCTCGAAGTCCTGAACCATGAGATGGACTACTATCTTGAATATACGCTTGATGAAACCATGCGAGTTTTGGAACAATAGATCGATGAAAAATTTTACTTTGACGCTGGTTATCGCATTCCTGGCGATCAGTACCGTGGCTTGCTCACCACTTCTCGCCGACAACAACCACAACCATGGTCACGCTTCGTCGAAGTCGGCCTCTGCGCTTCCCGCGTGGGAACTGACCGATGCAAAACAGCAAATCATCTCCAGCGATCAGTTCGCAGGACGACCCTACGTTCTGGTTTTACATTTGGGAAAAGGATGTTTGCGTTGTGCGAAGCAACTGCACGCTTTTGGTGACCGTGTCGACTCGTTCCGGAAACTGGGAGTCGAAGTCGTAGGCGTCAGCACGGATAACTCACAGCAACTGGCCAAACAGTTGAATTCCTTTGGAAAGTCGTTTTCTCTTGAGCATCTCGCGTCGGATCACGAATTGAATCTGTTTCGTGGCTTGAATGCATTTGATCAAGTCAAAGAGAAACCGCTTCATGGAACGGTCCTTGTCGATGCCGCCGGCCACATTCGTTGGTCAAATATCAGTGCTCATCCCTATATGGAAATTGACGAACTGCTCGCTGAAGCAAAACTCGTCAGCGTCGGTGCGACAACAAAACAGGAAGATGACAATCCCGATCGGCCAAGGATCTTTCTTGACAAGTCAGAGCGAATCATTAACTACCAGCTGAATCGGCTCAACAATGAACGGCTGCTGATGGTCATTCGAAAAATGGACGACAAAAAGTACGTCCCGGTCTGGAGAGCGATCCTTACGCGAGGAGGCATGGAGACTCCGTATCGCAATGAATCACTCAACGCGCTGATGAAACTCGGTGACGCTGACGCGGCGACCGTGTTGATTGAATCCCTGAATGGTCTCAAAGCAAATACGAGATCCGAAAAAACAGCCTCTCGTGAACTGGCCAACATGCTGTTGAAACTCAAGCCCGAAGAGTTGAAGACGGCTTCCGATCAACTGGTGGCGGCGACAGGATCCGACAACGAAGTTCTACGCGAAACCAGTTTTGCAGCCCTTTTAACGGCCGGCCAAACCGCGAAAGCAATCGAATCGAGCCAGAAAGACGAAACGTCAATGATCAGTTGGCTGCGAGCGATGCCGCTGGTTCGCGACACGGAAACCAGAAATGGACTGAGAACTCAGGTTCTCAACGCATCAACCAAAGGCTCGCGTCGTGTCCGCAGAGTCGCGATTCTGGCGATGCAGCATTTTACGACGTCCCGAAAAGAAACCTGGTCGTTTCTGATGGACAAAATGAATCAGCCAAAACTGCGTGACGCTGCGATTCAAACCATGCTCGCAATTCCTGTGGCAGACCGCGATCAAAAATCATCGGGTGAGATTGTTGAGCAATTGCTGCAACTTGCCGAAGAGACCCCGCCAGGCCGACGAACCAGACAAAGTGCGCTTCTGGGCATGCAATTGGCTGAGGAGTTAATTTCGGTGATGCCCGAAGACGACGCCGTGGTGCTACGAAAACGGATGAGCGAAGTTTCCGTTCGTGTCGTTCGCGTGAAAACAGTCAAGGAAGAGATGCGGTACGACGTGCCCTATTTCGCTGCCCAGGCAGGTCGGCCACTGCAAATCGTTTTGGAAAACGAAGACCTGATGCCGCACAACCTGATCGTTTGCAAACCCGGCACACTAAAGCGAGTTGCCGCCGATGGCCTCGCGGCCGGGCCAAAAAATGGCCTCGATGGAAAACAGTACGTCCCCAATACCGGAGATGTCCTTTTTGCCACCGACATGGTGCAGGCCAACGAACAGGAACGTCTGACTTTCACCGTCCCGCGGAAACCGGGCGCGTACCCATTCGTCTGCACTTTCCCGCAACACTGGTCTCGCATGTATGGCGTGATGGTGGTCGTGAGAGATCTTGCGGCGTGGGAGAAAAATCCCGTCAAACCCAAAGATCCAATCGGCAATAAACGGAAGTTGGTAAAGAAATGGACCGTCGATGATTTCAAGGATGATATCGAGGTCGATCTCAGCAAGCGATCACTCGACGCGGGCAAACGGATTTTCACTGAGGCAACCTGTGCTCAATGTCATCGAATTGGCGATTTCGGTGGGGCTGGTGCCAACGTTGGACCGGAGTTGGACGAACTCTACAAACGTTGGAAGCAGGATCGCGGCGCCGCGATCCAACAGATGCTCGATCCATCAAGCCATATCGATCCGAAATACAAAATGTTCATTATTGCCACTGACGATGGGCGCACATCGACCGGATTGATCGTGAGCCAGAACGACGAAGTCATTGAACTTCTGGAAAGCGGTTCCGTCTCGAAGACGACAAAGATCCTGAAGGAAGAAATCGAAGAGATGGCAGAATCGAAAAAGTCGATCATGCCCAAAGCTCTGTTGGACAACTTCACGAAAGAAGAAATCCTGGACCTGGTCAACTACCTGGAATCGAATCAGAAGTAGCTGCTTCATTGGCAACGAACCGATCCGCGATCACGGTGTCGATCACAAGTTGCAGGGAATGAAACGCCAGCAATGGCAGAATCGAAACTTGCAGGCTGACGGCAATCGAAAGTCCAATCATCAGCGTTTTTTGACTGCCGGCAAAAGCAACCGCGATCTGTTCCTGGTGTGTCATTCCCAGTTGTTTGGCGATAAGACGTCCCGCGAACAGAACGACTACGTGAACCAGCAACATGCAGGCGATCCCGATCGCCAGTTCGGTGAACGGGAAATCGCTGCCGCTTTCTCGCAACCGAATACCTGACGGAATTGAGCCCAGGAACACGATCGACAGGATTCCAATCTGGGATGCGATGCCGAGCTTCTTTTTATTTTCCGTCGCCCAGTTTGCCGATGGCTTGTGAAGTCGCACCAGTTGAGCGACACAAATTGGTGCCACGACAAACATCAACAGTTTCGTGACAGTATCAACAAAGCTGATCGCCGATTCCCCTTCTCCGCCCAGTTGCATCCAGACCCAAAACGGCGACGAAATGAAACACAGCAGATTGGTGATCAACGTCACCAGGATCGCGATTCGATCATCGCCGCCTGCTTTCCGGGTCCACACCGCTGCGGAGACCAGAGTGCACGGTGCCGCAAAGGTGATGATCATGCTGGCTCCGATCTCTGGACCAACCAGCAAACTGAATGGCCAAATGGCAATCGACATCGCAAAGGTATTCACCACAACGGCCAACAAAGCGGCCTGAGGTCGTCGAATTGAATCAGCGATATCGCCGAATGAAAATTTCCAGACCATCAGGAACATCGTGATCGCCACAATGGTCCACTTGAGTCCTGCGATCGCCGAAAGTGGTTGCAGCGTTGGTGCGAATCCCATGCCAACCCCAAGGGTCAACATCAGAGCAATCAAAAACCACTGCTTTCGAATCATGTATGAATATGGATAGGAGTTTGGACGCTAGCAAAAAAGCAAGTCGGCTTTGAGCCAGCTTGCCCGGATCGTACGATAAAAGGCCGCGCGATGAAGCGCGAGTATCTGACATGGAAGTCAGCATGGAAAATGATCTAAGCGACAATCAAAGAAGGTTCATCTGCCGCGTTGTGTTTCTGTTGGTGTGCGCTCTGCCGACGATCGCTATCGTCTACTTCGCAGCCCACCAACGAACCGCCGATCAGTGGGCTCAACTCGTTCAGGCGGAGCTTGGTGTCGAAGCTTCGATCGGTGGCGTCGAATCGCCACTGCCGGGCCAGTACATTTTCCGGGACGTAAAGCTCTATGACAACAACGGGAAAGAATTCTTCAACTCGCTGACCGCAACGGCGTCGCTGGGCGAACGCAATCAGATTAGCTTCCCTACGAAAGTTCAAGTCAAGCGTGAGGGCATGAGTCACTTCCTCGAAGACGTTGCTCAACGGATCATCAAACCGGGAGCCGAATCGAAGCTCTGGGAAGCAATTTTCAGCAACGTCGAGATCAGTGAGCAGCAATCCGAATACGAAGTCGGCTTTCACATGAATCGTCTGGAAGCGAGGCTTCTACCGGGTCCACAAGGCCCTTACGTTCGACTTGGAACACTGTTGGCAGGCAAATCGGGTACACGATCTGAAGATTGGGGTTGGCTTGTGTTGTCGAAGAATCCGACGACTCGCGAATTCAAAGTCAACCTTGATACCACTCGATATGCTGCCGTTCCTTGCTGGCTTGCCAAGCACTGGATTCCTTCATTGGACACGGTTTTGGGAAGCAACTCGCATTTTTCGGGAGAGGCAACGATCAGTTCGTTTGCAAGTTCTGCGACTGGCGAATTCAGCCATATCAATTTGTCTGCGATACCGGGCATTGACGTCACGGATATCGCCGCCGCCAATTCGCTCAATGTCAATGAATTTGAATATGACTACGCATCGGGGAAACGAACAGGAAACGCTGCAATCCGTCTCAACGACGGTTATCTTCTCGAAATTCCAAATCGAGAATTCTATTCGCCTTCACCGCGGCCCAACGAATTGTTCAGCGAAGTAATTCGTCAGGCGTTTCGTAATGATTCTAACGCGGGCTTGCGACGCTAAGCGAATCTTCGCGTATCGGTTACAATCCTGACTCCCGTCCCCTGCCCTGTCTGAACATCTACCGAATCATGTGGCGTTCACTGCTTCTTGGAAAACTTGCAATCTCGATTGCCATCTCGCTCCTGGTGGGCGGATATAGCGTTTGGCATTCGCAAAAAACGGCTGACCTTTCCAACAGCGAGTATTACAGCTGGTTTGGCGTTGGGGTTTTCTTCCTGGTGTTGGCGGTGGTTCAGATTCTGATGATTGGCGTCATGTTCCGCAAAAAGAAGTTTGCGGATTGATATCGGTGGCATCGACTGCTGACCCTGCGATCTGGCGTGATGGCAATGACACCCATGCGCACAAAAAAAGCCCACCGTAAACACGGCAGGCTGCTTCATCCTGTGTTCCCCAATTGGATCAATCGCCTTTGTAAGGCATCAACGCCATAAAGCGAGCTCGCTTGATCGATGCAGTTACAGCGTGCTGACTGATCGCAGTACAACCGGTCTTGCGGCGACCGACGATTTTGCCGTGACGATTGGTCAACTTCTTCAACAACTCAACGTCTTTATAATCAACGTAAGTCGGACGTGGACGCTCACCATCAACGAACAAAGGATCCTTGCGAACGGTCTTCGTCTTGAGTTTGGGTTTACGACGTGAGTTTTTTCGTTTTTGAAATGCCAAGGTATCGACTCAACAAAAGCAGGACAGATTTCAGTTTCAAACGGCAAAAAGGCAACGCAGCCAAAATGGGAAGATCGTCATGTGACCTTCGAATCTGCGGCAAAATTTGATTTGGACTGCGTATTATGCAAAATCACAGGGAATCCGCAAGCGAAAAAGTCCCTATTTTTAAGGCGTTTTGAACCTGCAAATGGCTCAGTTCCCGGTTTCGACAGATTCTTATTCCGCCTCTAAGCCCAGTAAACTCTCTTTGAGCCAACGAATCAGTGGTAACAGGATTGCCATCAGGATCAGCGACCCGCCGAAAGCCACCAGCAGCAGCGGCCCCATAAAGAAAATTGGGTCAAACTCTTTCCAAACTGCCGGCCAGCGAATCAGTGCTAAAAGTGCACCCATGCAGAGATATGGGCCAAAAGCCAAATAGCTCTTTTTCGTGATCACAAACAGGATGATCGCCAGCACCACGGCAAACATGATCGAGTAAACGAAACCCACCAGCGAAGCCTGCCAACCCAGGAATGCTCCGATCATGAACATCAGTGTGACATCGCCAAAGCCCATCGCCTGTTGCCCCAAAGCAAAACTGCCAACGATCCGGATACCCCAGATCAGGCCGCCTGCGATCCCCATTCCAAGGAAGGCCGAAACCAGACTGACTTTTGCCTGTGCTCCAAGTAAATTCCACGCCCCCAATAACATCAACAGCCCAACAACCAGAAGCAGTAGATAACATTTCGTCACGCCAAACATCTGCCGTTTCCTGATTCTTAATTCGCAGGAATTCGTGCGAGGAGCCCGAATGATCGAAGCCAGCATCACTTTCATTGTGCCAGAGATTCCCAAGCCGAATCCGCGATGTGGAATGACTTTCGGCAATAAGCCCCACATCCAAACGAGATAGATCGCAGCGCAACTGGCCAGGCCGACAACTCCTGTATACCAGCCAACGGCAGGCAATGACGATGGCGACGCAAAATCGATAGGCTGCAAATCAAACAACGCAGCTGGAGTTGGCACCGCGATTGCCAGTCGACTCAAGGGCCAAATGGCTGCTGCCAGCAGCGCAATGATCGTTCCCGGCACGGTCACCCAATCCGGAATCATTTGTTCGTCGAAGTCGATGAACGTGGCGATGAACATCAGCGCGATCAAAATCGCATGGAGCCAAAACCAGATATTAGCGGCGGAAGCGAAATCAGTTGCACCCGCTAGCGTCAATTGCGTGGCAGGATCCAGTCCAATCAAGCCACCCTGATGTTGCCACAAAAAGAACAGCGGTAAGCCCACCGCCCAGGAAATCTCAATTAGCAACGGGCGAATCCAGGCCCACTTTCCCAGGATGTCACCATCGCGACGGAGACGAAACCAACCCAGTATCGGTACGAAATCCAAACCTTGTCGGGGCTCCAATTGCTTCAATATCTCGGCATTCTCGGGACCGACGTGGTCTGGTCGCGGCTTCATGAACGGGCTGATTGGCCGATGTTGTAAAATCGCCCATTGATAGATCGCCCAATTGATCATGGCACCGGCGAGAGCACCCAAAACTGCAAGCAACAAGATCTGAATCAATAGCGGCATAGTTGAGCCAGGCGTCCAAGGTAGAAAAGTGCTATCAGAATCTGGTAAGGGTTAACGATTAGAGAAAGGTTAATGCCCTTCGTGGCAGGCGTCGATAACGACGAGGTAGAATTTTACGGTTACAGCGACCTTTCCGCCATGCGCATCGGCAAGTCAAAACAGATCAAGGTTATCGCCTGGATTGCATCCATCGCGTTGGTGTGCGTCGTATTTTATGTAGTAAACCTTCCCAGTGAGAAATCAACTCTGGAAAACATACCTGACCGACAGGCGTTAAACGCACTCTCGGGAGAAAATACCAGAATTGTTTTCAACGGCGCAACGGCGCTCGACCCCGACGCCAAGCTGGACGAACTAGGCGTCGATGACATTGCGACACTTCGTAGCCTGCCATCGATCTGCGTGTCCGAGTTACCTGGCCTACAAGAATCTGAAGCACCAGGTTGTCCGGCAACGGAAGAGATTTCGCAGCTTCCTGCTTACGCTGAGATGAAGCAAGCGCAGGCTGACTTGCTGGCGCAGCCCCAGTCCGTCTCATGGAAATCAGAACTCGTCAGGGAAGTTAGCTCACCCACCTACTCTACCACCAAACCAAAAGTTGCCCCCGCCACCTCCTGGACTCCTCCTGCACCATCGGCATCGGTATCGGTATCGGCATCGCCAATCGCCACCAAAATGCAACAACCGACGATTCAGGATCCGCACGTTGCACCGGCAGCCTGGGAGACGACGGACTTCGAAGCCTACAACCCGCACGCCAAGGCAACAGAACGAAACCGGGACCGCCTCGCGATGGCGCCGCCAGCTTCCGGAGGCGGACTCAAAGCCAATGCCAAACAGGACCTCGCAGCCAGTGACGTCGATCCACACCTCGAAGCCTTCTCCCGGACTGCCTTTCCTTCAGCCGTTGAATGTGCCAAGTGCCATGAACAAATTTTCGAAGAGTGGGCCGGTTCAAGCCATGCCTACGCGTCGATCTCACCGATGTTTCATGTCTTCGAAGATCGCATCAACCGGTTGACGCAGGGCACGATCGGCTACTTCTGCATGCGATGTCACGCACCCGTTGCCACCACGATGGGGCTGCGTCGGGACCAGGCGATCTGGGACGGACCACGCGTCTTTCGTGAAGGTGTGACCTGTGTTGCTTGCCACCGCGTAAAGACACCTTATGGAAAAACCAATGGTGAGCGACACATGATCCCCGGCGGTGCTGAGGATCCAATCGTTGGCGGAAGTGACGGCAAGGGAGTTCATCTGGCAGCCGAAAAGTATGCTGACTACTTTAAAACGAAAACAGATCCGAACTCAAAAAAACCCGGGCAGCTGATTCACCGCCGTTCGATCCAGTTTGAAGAACTTTCCAAATCGTCATACTGTGTCTCCTGCCATCAAGTCGCCGTTGAACCAGGTATTAAACTGGAAGTCGTCTGGGATCAATATCGTGCTTCGCCAGCGTACAAAGAAGGTGTCACTTGCCAGGCCTGTCACATGGGTGCCATTCCTGGCCTGGACAGCGGCTACACGTACGGACCCGCTGCGGTGGTTAATGGCAAAGTCGTCAATCCGGAGCGCAAGCACTCCAACCACATGTTCTACGGTCCCGGCTATTCGATTGCCCATCCAGGAATCTTTCCGCAAAATCCAAAGGCAGACCAGTGGACGGTTAATCAGTGGTTAGCATTCGATTGGCGCGCCGGTTGGGGAACGGAAGCTTTTGAAAAACAGGTTGCCCAGTACGGAAACGCCGGATTCCCTGAACCGTGGAACGATGCCGACACACGGATGGATGCTCGTGAGATCGTGGACAAAAACCTTGAAAAGCTGGACTACAAGAAAGACATTCGCATTCAGATACTGGAAAACGGCTCCAAGCTCGACGGACCTTTCTTTGCAGAAACACCGCAACTGGGCGAGTCACTCAACTTCAGATACTGTCTGACAAATACCAATCCGGGACACAACATGCCCAGCGGATCGCTGGGAGCACAGCCGCAGATTTGGCTCAATGCAGTGCTGACAGGTCCCGCTGGAGAGCGTCTTTGGGAGACGGGCTATCTCGATTCCCACGGCGACCTTTGCGACAACCATTCACTCGACGTGTTGGCTCGACGTGTTCCTTTGGACACTCAGCTGCTTAACCTGCAAACGAAATTCCTGGTAACCAACGTCAAAGGAACCGACCGGGAGATGTTTTTGCCGATCCCTTTCGAGCAGGATCAGCTGCCTTTTATCCGGCCCGCACCTCAACCTGTCACGGTGCTGAACCATCCGGTTGGAATTCGCATGGAAGGCCACTCGCTGCCGCCGCTCGGATCGCGAAACATCAAGTACTCAGTACCCAGTCGTCTGATGACTCAGCCAGGAACCTATACCCTTAGTGTTCGATTGCGGAGTCGTGCCGAGCCTATCTATTTTATGAGATTCTGCAACGCGACACCGGAAATGATCCGGATGATGAACGAATGGATCGCCAACTTTCATGAACAGACCGTTGTATTTGAAGTGCATTGACGAAGCGACAACAAACAATCAAACCATTCCTTGCCATCGCAGCCTGCTTGCTGATGGCTTTTGTTGCGTTGCGCGCGTTCGCAACTGGTGACAACGATTCCGAAGAGGTTGTTTATCGGTACGGCGTCGCGACGGTTTCTGCACCTGTTGAAAAAGTCAACTCCCATCAGGAAAGCCCCAAGGCTGTAGCGCTGCCCGAGGTGCCAGCCGAAGACGCTGAACTACCTCCAATCGTTGAGCTACCTCCAATCGTTGAGCTACCTCCGATCGTTGAGCTACCTCCGATCGTTGACGAATCAGACGTTTGGATATCCGATGTTGCCGTTGCTTCCCCTTTGAAAGCCAAACAGCATCCAGCGATTGCAAATGTGAGCGGCAAGGCGCTAGCCGCCGGTTCGTTGCGTGATCTACCGGCGGCTAGCGCCTCGCCGCTCAGAATTCTTGCAGCAGCATCACAAAAAACGCATCATCAAACAGTGCCTGGCCCGACGCGCGAGCGACTTGCTCAAGAGCCACGCAGAAACCAGCCTGCGCCAGACTTTATCGAAGCACGCTCTCAAATCAGAGACAACACCATCGATGTAGCGATACCTTCACAATTTGCATCCACGCAAGAATCAATTGAGCTGATCGATGGTGACGAATCTGTGCTCGGAGAACATTCACCGAACATCGAACCCCGATTCCGCAAACTGCCTCCTGTGGCGAATGATGAATCTGTTTTCCAGCCACGAGCGCTCGAAGATCGATTCGCATTGCTGCCACAAACCAAAGACGAACCGCGTTTCCGAAAGTTCGGTGCGACCGCCAGGAGCGACGACACAGATGACGATGACGCAGAAGAGGACGAAGAACCTCCAACGAAACAGCCTGTCGCGCTTTCGGGTACGAACCGTTTCAAGTTGGCGGGCCAGCCCCAAAAAGGCGACCGTTACAAAGACGACACGCCGTTAACGGACTCGAACTCCCTGTTTATCGAAGGAGCAACAGGAAACTTTTCCCCAACACCGACTTTGCAAGGCTTGCCCTACGATCCCAATGGCCAAATCAACGTCTACCAGGGCAAACAACTCAACGCCAACCAACGTCCACTTTTGGAGTTGGGCCGGCCTTGGTATCAGCTAGGACCGATCAGTGAAGGCTCTTCGATTCTTGGCTTTCACAACAACGTCAACCCGCAATACCTGCTCTTTGGTGACGCTCGATCGGCAATCGCATCCAACCGGGCAAACGGCGACTCAAACTCACTCGTGGCGTCCCAGCTGAACCTGATTCATCACTTCAAATTCACCTCGACCGAACGAATCGTTGCCGGCATGACGCCCTTGAGCGGTGCACAGAGTACCCGCTTCAGCTTTGACGATGACGAAACCATCTTCGAAGGGGACGCCGATTTTGATTTTGTATTTTTCGAAGGTGACATCGGAGCGCTCGCAGGTGGAGCGATCGGGAAAACGTTGCCGTTTGATCTTCCGTTCTCTGTCGGCATCATGCCCCTGGTGTTCCAAAACGGAATTTGGCTGGAAGACGAAATTCTCGGATTCGCGGTCACGATTCCGGCTCGCAACAGTCCGCGATTCGATATCTCAAACATGGACATCACCTTCTTTGCCGGCTACGACCGCATCGACAGCCCTGCCTTTGAAGGCGACGACAGTGCCGCCCGAGTTGTCGGCGTTGCCACCTTCATCGATGCGTTGAACGGATTCTTTGAGATCGACTATGCGTTCCTTGACGACCGCACAGACCTTGACCGCAGCTACCACAACATCGCATTGGCATACACGCGGCGCTACGGTCGCTTCCTGTCAAATTCGACTCGGGTAATCGTCAATGCTGGCCAACAGTCGAGCGTACCGGGTACCGCCGACGGCGTGTTGCTGCTTTCAGAAAACAGTTTGATCACCCGTTTCCCTTCGACCGTGGTACCGTATTTCAACTTCTTCGCCGGGTTTGATCGGCCGCAATCAGTCGGGCGCAACAATGCGGCCGGTGGAATTCTGCGCAATACCGGAATCCTTTTTGAGTCCGACAACCTGACGGGCTACCCCACACTTGATGCAACGGCCAACGATACTTTCGGTGTCGCCGTGGGGCTGAATCTTCTGGCCGACGATTTTGCCCAACAGTTTATCGTCGAAGCAGCAGCACTGGGCGTGATTGGTGACGATGCCACGCGAAATGCAAGTGGCGATCAGTATGGAGTCGGTGTTCGCTACCAGTTGCCGCTGTCGAATTCGGTGATCTTTCGGGCCGATGCCATGGTCGGATTCCTGCGTGGCGACGAGGATATCAACGGAGGTCGCCTGGAGATTCGCAAGAAGTTTTAGAGTCATGGCACAGGTCGCTGGCTTGGGGAGCCCCCCTGCCACCGTTGACTTGGTGCCAGAGCAAACTTTCGATATGTTATCTCGCTTCACGAAACACCTGTCCGGTAAACTTCAACCTTCTGCGAGTCGCCATGTCCCAGAGCAATGATCTCAAGCCCAATACTTTCTTCATCGAAGTCTTCGGAGCTGGTCTGCCGGAAGTTGATGGTCTGTTCGTTCCCTCTACCGCTCCGCCACAGGAATCAGAATCCGGAACGGTTTCCAGTCAGGGATACTGGAACGGAAAGATGGCCTGGGATCGTGCCGATGGCAAATGCGAGCGCAGTCCATCGCTTTCCTATTCCAACAGTTACAAGTCATGGCGGATTGCCCGACTCGACGGGCACCTGGCCTACGACTTTACCTGCGACGCCGACATGCCGCCGACCGAAGGCGAATGGCACGTTTATAAAAAGGGAGTCGCACCAGCACCCAAAGTTGTCGTTCATCATTTTGACCCCCGACTGCCCTGCCCCGAACCGAACGTCATCTTTGTGATCGGTGGCCCTGGCAGTGGCAAGGGAACGATGTGCGAATTGGCTCAATCGCAGCTTGGCTGGAGTCACCTGTCGATCGGAGAACTGTGTCGCGCCGAGATGGAAACTGGTGGCCCAAACGCAAAGTTGATTACAGACCTTCTTGCCGACGGAAAGCTCGCACCAACCAATATCGTTGTCGAGCTAATGCGAAACTCAATGGAGACCATTACACGGACGACAGGACGAAACAACTTTCTGCTGGATGGCTTTCCCCGTTCGCTCGACAACATGGAAGGCTGGTACGAAGTCTTCGGCCGCGATGCGGAGCTACCGAAGATGCTGTACTTCGAATGCCCTTACGATGTGCTGGAAAAACGAATCCTCGGGCGGGCAAAATACACGGGGCGAAACGACGACAATGTCGAAAGTGTGAAGTTGCGCTTCGATACTTTCAAGGCGGAGACTTTACCGACCGTTGAATTTTTCCGCAGCAAGGACAAAGTCAGCGAGATCGACACCAGCCAGGATCGCCAGTCCGTCTACAAAATCGTTGCTGAGAATCTGGCCGAATTCACCGACCAGGAAATCGCAGCCAAACCTCTAACCGAAAGAGCAGAAATGCTGCTTGGGTTACGTCCCTTTCCCAAAGACTGAATCAAGCTTTGGTTGAATCACCTGGGCGTCT
Source organism: uncultured Pirellulaceae bacterium (assembly GCA_964446085.1). GTDB lineage: Bacteria > Planctomycetota > Planctomycetia > Pirellulales > Pirellulaceae > Mariniblastus. Next base: position 1,645 of record CAYUNP010000084.1, on the reverse strand, counting down.
TGTTGAAGCCGCCGGGATGAGCGCTTCCGATTGAACGGCTGGCAGAAGCATCCCAATCAAAATGCCAATAATTGCAATGACAACAAGTAGCTCGACGAGCGTAAAGGCGTGTGATCAGCGCGAGAGTTTACTGGGGAATTGAAGTTGCACTTGAGTTCCGAGAGATATGTATGAGGAATAACACAGGACAGAAAAATGCGGATAAGGTTGCCTTTTCAGGGCGACAGTTTGTAGCAGAGATTTTGACTTGAAACAGCTTTCAGAGATTGGTGGTTTTGATCATGTTGGTCGCTCAAAACCCGTTTGTATTGAGGTAAAGATTTATACATGAAGGACTCAAAGCAATGAAGTCTCGAAATGAAACATCGTTTCGTGGGATTTACGAGAACCAAATCCGTTGATCGACAAACGATTGTGCTGTCAGTACTTTTTTTGCTTTTGACACTTAGAATCCTTCTATTCAGAGCGAAGGCCCCCGGTTTTTGTCGGCACCAGTCCCGCAAACGCATAACTGCTTGACATCGCAGGACATTCAGGAAAAATATCTTCTTGACGTAAACCATTTGGCGGTGTTCGCGTATGACGTGTGCATCAGCCATATTTCGAACTGGAGAAATCCCAAATGTCCCTTCGTTTTCAACTTCTGATTGTCGGTGTCATATCATCACTGGCGATTGCAGCCATGTTCATCTCGCCTTCGTCGGCGTCATCATCACCGTTGCAATCATCCGCCAAGCCTGCCATGAAAAAGCAGGAGAAGAAGAGCGCTGCTGATGCGAATGTAACGCATAAGGTGTTCTTTGATATCAAGATCAACGATAAAGACGTTGGCCGCGTTGTGATGGGCCTCTTCGGTGACGATGTGCCAAAGACAGCGGAAAACTTCCGCGCTCTGTGTACTGGTGAAAAAGGCCAGGGGAAGATGGGCAAGCCACTCCACTATAAAGGTTCCACCTTTCATCGCGTTATCCCTCAATTCATGTGTCAGGGCGGAGACTTCACACGCGGCAACGGCACTGGTGGCGAGAGCATCTACGGTGAAAAATTTGCTGACGAAAGTTTCGGAATTACTCACGACATGCCAGGTGTGTTGAGCATGGCCAATGCAGGTGCGAACACCAATGGATCGCAGTTTTTCATTACGACCGTCGCAACAACAGGTCTCGATCCAAAACACGTCGTATTCGGTCGTGTTCTTGAAGGCATGGATGTTGTTAAAGCCATGGAAGCTCGCGGAACAAATACTCGTGCAGGAAAACCTTCAGCATTGATCACAATCGCTGATTGCGGTGAAGTGAAAAAGGAAGGCTCAGGTTCAAAGCAAGCCGGCTCAGCAACAAAAGAAGGCTCAGCAACAAAAGAAGGCTCGGGCACAAAAGAGGCTGGCTCGGATACGAAAAAAGTCGGGTCGGGAACAAAGCCGGCTGGTTCAGCTAAAAAAGAAGCTGGATCGGGAAACAAATAGTCTCCTGACGCTCCAGCATGAATCATCAAGTGCCTCGCGATTTTCGTGAGGCATTTTTTGTGCGCTCGAACTGTAGGCAAGCTCTGTCCGAGGCAGTGAATTTTTCATAGCCGACGCATGACAGGAAATTGCATGACCAATACAAGCCCGAAGCGCAAGCGAGTGAATACCGCGGTCTAT
>CAYUNP010000083.1:13839-21555 GCA_964446085.1 uncultured Pirellulaceae bacterium | reverse complement strand
GAGCAACGGACTTTTAATCCGTAGGTCCAGGGTTCGAGCCCCTGCGCCCTCACTCAAAGCCGTGTCAATGAAAGTTGATGCGGCTTTTTTTCGTTCGTTGCTGAAGTCGATGTTTCGTCAATTCAGGCACGACGCTCAAAACGACTCAGACACGAGCCTCAAAACGAATGAATGCGGCCGGCGATTTGCTGCTGGCTCGCGCGTTTTGATGTGGGCTTTCCAGCCGCGGAAGGGTTGTGTAACCAGGACGATTCCGACCGGAGTCATTGAAGATTCGAACGTAATCTCGATCGCAACTCCAGGCTTCCGGCTAAAGCCGATACGACAAACAACTTTGCGGCCAATAGATCGGCAGATGACTCGTATTGATTACAAAATCGAACCGGGCTCATAGGCGGAGGCACCCGAGTACGCTTCGTTGACCTCTCCAATTTGTTGAAGGAAAAGATCAACTTGCTCGACCGCCAGGCCGGTTTTTTCGTCTGCGGTCTGCATGATTGAATTTAGCTGGTCAAGATTTAGCGGAATTTCAGTCTCGTCGGCCAGTCGCTGCATCAAGTCGTTCTTCTCGATGACGCCGTTTCGAAGATCGTTCACCGTCGCAACTGCGTGCGTCTTGATCGCGTGATGGGCAGTCTCTCGCCCGGCTCCTGCCTTGACGGCTTCCATCATCACCGTCGTTGTCATCAGGAAAGGCATGTAGTGACGGTTTTCCGAAGCGATCACTTCCTCGTAGACATCCATTTGTTTGAGAATCGTCAGCAAAGTTTCGTACAGGCCATCGAGCGCCAAAAACGCATCGGGCATCATGACTCGCCGCACGACCGAACACGATACGTCGCCTTCGTTCCATTGGTCGCCAGCGAGCGAAGAAGCCATCGTTAGATAGCCGCCAAGAATGGCCTTGAATCCATTGACCCGTTCGGATGATCGCGAATTCATCTTGTGCGGCATGGCGCTGGATCCCGTTTGTCCTTTGGCGAACCCTTCACTGGCGGTTTCATGGCCGGCCATCAGGCGAAGTGTTTTACAAAATGAACTTGGTGCCGACGCCAACTGGTTCAAGCAGGAAACGACGCTCAGGTCGAGGCTGCGAGGATAAACCTGGCCAACGTTGTTGAGCAATTCAGGGATGCCCAGGTGTTGAATGATCTTCTGTTCCAGCTCCAACACGGTCGCTTTGTTGCCATCGAACAACGACAACGCATCCATTTGGGTTCCAACGGCACCCTTGAGCCCACGAACGGGATAGGATGCGATCAAATTTTCAAGTACTTTCAACGAAGAGAACAGCTCCTCACCAAACATGGCCAACCGTTTCCCAAAAGTCGTCGGTTGTGCGGCAACGTTGTGCGTACGGGCCGCGATGACCAGATCTCTCCATTGTTGGCAGCGCTCGCCGATTCGGATCAACGTCGTAGCGGTCTTTTGCGCAACGAGTTCCAATGCCCGAAACGTTTGCAGCTGTTCCACGTTTTCGGTCAAATCTCGGGAAGTCATTCCTTTGTGAATATCTTCGTGTCCTGCCAAATCGTTAAACTCTTCGATGCGGGCTTTGACGTCGTGTCGTGTAATGCGTTCACGCCGTGCGATCGATTCAACGTCAATATTCGGAGTGACTTTTTCATAATCCGCAATGGCAGCGTCGGAAATATCCAGACCCTTCGACTGCTGAGCCTTCATGACAGCAACCCAAAATTGTCGTTCGAGCAGAATTCGGCCCTCTGCGGACCAGATATCGTTCATTTGTGGCGACGCGTATCGCTGTGCCAATACGTTTGGAATCATTGGTTTTTTCGGTCAGTCGGTGAATTCTTCGGATTAACCACCAGTTTGGGCATAGAGAAGGAAATTACAACCAGAGCAATTGACTGATTGTTGTCTGATCTGATCGTTTCTGTTCTGACGGAAATCCGATACCATATAGGCTCAGTCGCAACGGTTAGGCAACCGTGCGAAACTTGTACGAACGGCTAACTTGGAGTTTTTGCCTTGCGAACAGAATCCGATAAATTCGTTGAGGTCTCACCCGGCGATTCGGCAAATAATCGCAGCGCGGGTAGGGATAGAATGAGACCTTGGCAGAGTAAGGAGACATGCGTGGAATTGCTTCGAATTGGACGAGTGAGTTTGCTGAGTAGTCGTTTGGCCCTGGCGATCGGGATGCTCCTGGTATCCCTGTTGGGTCACGTTGTGGCTCAGGATGTTTCGGTCGAGCCCGAAGTGGCAGCCGAAGTTGCGGACAAACCAAAAGATGCGAAACGTCGATCGACGGCAGCCTTGCTTCCGACATCAACCCGGTTCTGGGTTTCCATTGAAGATCTGCGGCGACTTGAGACCAATCTTTCCAACACTCAGATCGGAAAACTCTCGCGGCAGGATACGCTGGCTCCTTTCTTTTCCAGCTTTGAAAAACAGCTCAAAGATTCGCTCAACGACAACGGCATCAAATTTGGGCTCGATGTAGCCGCCGTTGAGATGCTGCAAACGGGAGAAGTTGCCATTGCCGGTGTGCTTCCAGAATTCGCAGAAGGTGAAAAGCCGCTTCCGTTTTCTCATGGCGTCGTCGTGTTGATCGACGTTTCGCCAGATATTGACACGGCAGTTGAGTTTCTTGGCGATGCGGCCAGGAAAATGAAGAAACGCGGCGCTGAGCTTGAGAAAGTTGAAATTATCGAAACGGAAGTTTCCAAGTGGACCGTTGAGGTCAAGGCAGCAAAAATTGCCCGCAAGCAATCTTCGTTCGTCACGGTCGTTGATGGCTGGCTGTTGGCATCTGATAACGAGTCCATCTTTAGCAATGTGCTACGACGGATCAAATCAAAAGAGAAAATGGCTTCGGGAGTTCTGGCCACTTACGAGCCATTCACGACGGTGCATGAGAAGACTCGTGTGGAAAACGTCCGCGCCGATCTGAGGTGGTTTGTCGATCCTCTTGGTTACGTGCGATTCGCTGATGCACTTGCCGAAGGGAAAAAAGAAGTTCGCCAACCAAAAGACCGTCCACTGGAAGCGCTTTCCAAAGAAGGGCTTGATGCGTTGAAAGCTGCTGGCGGGTTTGTCAGTTTTTCGACCGGAGAACACGACGTGTTGCACCGCAGCCTTGTTTACGCCAAGAAAGAAAAAGCCAGGGTTCCTACCCATAAGCGTTTGTTTGCGTTGCTCGATTTCGCACCGGAGGGATATTCCGTTGCAAAGCCGCCAGGCTGGGTGCCTGTCGATGCAGCTGGATACATGTCTTTCACCTGGAACGTTAATAAGGCATTCGACAACATTGGTCCTTTTGTTAATGCGGTTCTCGGCAAGGATGTCTTCGAGGATGTATTGAAGCAGATGAAGCAAGAGCCGGACTACCAGGTCGATATCAAGAAGATGATTCAGTCGATTGGTAATCGCGTGACGGTTGTGGCGTCAACCGAGGAACCGATCGATGAAGAGAGCGAAAAAATGGTGGTCGGAATTCCGGTTCGCGATGGTGTTGACACAGAGTGGCTGATCCAGAGCATCGGGCGTGTTGTCCAGGGGAAAGTCAAGAAACTGGCCGGCGTCACCATGGTTGTCGATGACCGAGTCGAAGTCGAAGAAGAAGGTGGTATTGATGATGAGATCGACCCCGGCTTATTCGAAATTGACGGAGATGAAGATGACGAAGATGAGGCCGATGCCAAAGAACCTCCGCCGCGAGTCACGATTTTCAATCGACGGATTTTTGTTATCAAGGATGGCTACCTGTTTGTTTCCAATGACAAGAACTACCTGAAAAAAATCATCTCGATGAGGCGTTCCGCCAGTTTTGAAGGATCGTCGGACCTGGTTCGGATGAATACAGCGCTCGAAAAAGTCAGCGATCCTGCCAAAGTCAGATCCCGGATGTATCATCGACTCGATCAGATGATGAAAACGAACTACGAAATGTTGCGAACCGGACGGATGGTCGAGTCAGAGACCTTCGTGGCAAGGCTGCTCAATCGTGTCTACGGCAAAGATGCCAAAGGGGACAAGAAGCGCGTTCAGCAGATCGATGGTAGCGAGCTTCCCGAAAACTACGACGAAGAAATTGCTCCGTTCCTTGGTCAATCGGGCTGGGTGATGGAAACGACGGATTCGGGCTGGCGATTTTCTGGTTGCCTGCTGGCGAAGGAGAAGGCCAAAGCAACCGTTGCGGAAGCTCCTGAAGCCGGGAAATAGCGGCATTCGGGGGTTGTCAGTCGCTCAACTTTGATGACCAGAGCGCTAATTGGGTTTATGACGGAGCGCACTTTCAGGATCATTTTCCCAAATCGTGGTTTCCCCTTCCAATATTCTCCATTCTTCAGAGAATAACGCACTTGTTTTGACGGCTTGATAGGCCGTCAGGCTGACGCTCTACACATGTTGTTTCCCGACACTGGATCGTTCCAGGTCGCTGGCGCCTGCGGTCATCATGATCACGCAGCTGTTTTGAATTGAATTCATCAGCAGCAGACTTTCTGGCGTCTGATTCGGAAATCGCGCGAAACTAACTTCTACTCATCCCACATCTTCCCGTGAAAAATCGTTCCAACTTTTTGCTTGCTCTCGGCCTCGCAATGCTGATGATGCTCGTGCTGCAAATGGTCTTCCCCGCGCCCGAAAAGCCCGCGGAAGATGGCAACGCAGACGCAGCCGCCGTCGCGCAGCTGGCCGATGAGGCTCAACCCGATTCCGAGCCCGATGCAGAAAACGAAGCAGAAAACGAATCAGAAAACGAATCAGATGAACCCGTCGAATCGCTGGAGCGGAAGACGATCGATTCCGGGATCCTGATCAAGTCCGACAAGATGATCATGGAGATGGTTGCCGCCGAAACAGCCAGCTCGGCAGAAATCAATGCTTATCTGAATCAGCGAAGTTTGACGGCGGTTCGTCAGATGGGCGACCTCGTTACGATTGGATCGCTCTACGAAACAGGAAGCGATCGCTATTTGATTACGCTCAATCCGTATGGCGGTACGGTTCGGCGGATCGAGCTCAACGTTCGTGACCCGCGGACTGGCGATTACCTTTATCGTGATGTGGTTTGGAAAGGCGGATACATCGGTTCGCTTGAAGCCCATGACACCGCTACGGGGCTACGCGTTGGGGTGGTCGGACCGGGAACACCCGCCGACATGGCGACATCGCCTGACGTTGAAGGCGGAATCCAAAAGGGTGACATTCTGATTTCGTTGGATGATCAATCGATTACCGACGCAGAGGATTTTGGCCGCATGATGGCGATGACCCGTGCCGGTAATCAGGCAACGGTGATCGTGCAACGTGCGGGTCGCGAACTCACTTTCACGACAAAACTGACCCAGAAGCCGATTGAGCTGATTCGCCCTGAGCCTGGCGTACTTGATCCAACGTTTACCTATGACGAGTCGTTCTTGCTGACGCTGCATGTTCCTGACGTAAATCCACGCAAGACCTGGACCGAGATTGACTCGGACATTCGCGAGTCACAGTGGGAAGTGGTCAAAGCGGATGAGCAAACAGTTGAGATGCGTTTTGAGCTTTCACCAGAGATGCTGAAAAAGCACAACCTGGCTGGCCCAATTTCCGCCGTCAAACGATTTAGTGTGCCCAAACTGAGTGAAGAAGAAGTCGCTTCTTTCGACTCACAGACGTGGCACTGGGATTTCGATTTTGAGATTCTCAACGGTTCAGACAAAGATCAGGACATCGGGTACGAACTCAAAGGACCAACCGGAACACCGTCGGAAACGTGGTGGTATTCGCAGAAAACCCACGGGCGAGCCTCGGCGTTGTTTCAAATGGCGGGAGCTCGTGATGTCCTTGGTTCAACCGGGTATCGAAAATTCCAGTTCTGGGGCGGACCCGAAATCGTATCGGAGTCGCTCGAAGAAAATGGCGGCGAAACGAGATTCTTCGCCGATCCCTATGAATCGATTGAGAACGTGGAAGCCAGCGAAGTCAAATGGCTGGGTGTCGATACGTTGTATTTCAATGTGACGATGTTTCCCGATATTGAAGAAGGTGAAAAGTTCAATGTCTTCAGTGCCTTTGCCGAAGTTAACGGCGGCGGCCGCGTCAACGGACAGCCGGTTGCTCCGAGCATTCCCGACAACACTCGGGAACACAAACTGGTCGATTGCACGTTCCGCGTCTTCAAATCGCTTTCTGTTCCTGCTGGAAAATCTTCCAGTCAGCCGTTCAATATTTTCAGCGGCCCCAAAAAAACGAATGTGCTTGATGCCTATGGGCTTGGCGAGACGCGTGCTTTTGGTTGGTTTTGGTGGTGCTCCAAGCCGCTGCTTTGGCTGATGCACATTCTGTACTTTCTGACGTTCAGCATTACGTACACGATTCCGATCATTATCATCACGATCCTTGTTCGATGTTTGATGATTCCATTTTCACGTCGAGCGGCCCTGAACGCCCAGATGATGCAATTCCTGCAACCGCAGATGAAGGCTATCAAGGAAAAGTATCCTGACAATATGCAGCAACAGGCTCAGGCACAGCAGGAACTTTTCAAGAAACACAACTACAAACCGCTCGGCGGTTGTTTTATGGGATTCATTCAGCTGCCTGTTTTCCTGGGGCTGTATCGTGGGCTGTCACTGGACATTGCGCTGCGTGATCAGCCGCTGGTACCCGGGCTGTCGTGGTGTTCCAACCTCTCTGGTCCTGACCAATTAATGTACTGGAAGCACTTGTGGCCATCGTGGCTTGGCGAATCCGGTTGGTTTGGTCCTTTTCTGAATGTCCTGCCTTTGGCGACGATGGCGCTGTTTTTGATTCAGCAAAAAATGTTCACACCGCCAGCGGTCGACGAACAGCAGAAGATGATGCAGAAGATGATGTCATTCATGATGTTGTTCATGGCCATCATGTTCTTCAAAGTGCCTGCCGGATTGTGTGTGTACTTTGTGACTTCCAGCATTTGGGCGATTCTTGAAAAAAAATTGTTGCCAAAGCCAACGCTTGATACAGCCAGGTTGGAAGCTGAAAACGAAAACAAGACAACGCTTGCAGACAAGGGAATGGCCTTGCTTAACCGCGGCAAGCCCGACGCTGCCGAGCGTGCGCGTCAGGAAGCAGAAATGCAGAAGCAACGACATCGCGATCGCAAAAAGATGCTTAAGGAAAAGAAGAAAAAGGGCTAGTGTCGGTCAAAGCTGAATTGACGGGTGCCATGTTTACGCTTGTCTACATGGCATCCAGTCGACTGGTCAAATCAGGTCTGGCAGAGCACATGTTGCGACTTGGATGGTGAGGCTTTTCCGTTGGTCGTCTGAGTGCCGCTTTCTGTTTTTTCTACAGCGTCCCGCCTCGCACAAAGAAAATGCGTTGGATTCTGTTTTCAACGACTTCATACATCGCCAAAATATCCACCGGTGGGTTTCCGTCGGTGTGCACGGTTTCGCGGTCAATCGCGATGTTGCCGATCTCGGAACGATGGTGCACTTCGCAGCGTAAGCCTGGTGTCTTGAAGCGAGCTTCGTACATGACACCAATGGCATCGATACCTTCGGCCACGACTTCCTGGTTCGGCAGGTTCACCAGTACCGCATCCTTGTGAAACAGTGCCAGGTAAGAATCCATATCGCAAGCGTTGTAAGCAACCAGTTGTGCATCCGCGATCGCTCGCGCTTCGGCACTGACGGACATAGTATGTTCCTTGGAAGAAAAAAGTCAGGCTAGCCTAACTCCCTGTTTTTATCGACCCCTCGTGAATCCTTCGATTGATCG
>CAYUNP010000083.1:0-13739 GCA_964446085.1 uncultured Pirellulaceae bacterium | reverse complement strand
GTAGGTCAGGCTGTGCCTGACATCGATCAACGGAAGAATGGAAGTCTGAGCAATCCCGCAAGCCCGTTTTATTATTCAGATACCGACAGGCCGTGCAGGGAAATCTCTCCGACTGCGGCGGCGTTGCGTTTGTAGCCGGATAGGCCTTCCAGTTTGAAGTAGCGGGCCTTGATCTTGTCCAAGGGAAAACTCTGAGCCTTGCCGGTGTTCTTGAACCTGCTCTTGAGAACCGGTTTGCCCCACGTCTTTCCGTCGGTGGACGTGAACAACTGAAATTTCTTGATGCGCGGGTGCGATGATCCTTGACGCGGCAAGTACTCCAGCGTGTGAAGTGTCGACGCTTTGCCCATGTCCACGACGATGTGGTGCGGAAACGGCGGCTCGCCGCCTTCGAACTGAGTGTGCCAGAACGAATCCGGGTCGCCATCAATCGCCAGTTTGGCTTCGTAGCCCTTGGCTTCGCTGTCGAAAGCAACAACCTTCCAATCGTCTTTAGGTAATGACGCCGGAACGGTGGCTGGATCGGGTAGGTCCAGCACGACCAGCTTCTGGAAACGCCAAATGCTGATCGTTTTGAAACGCTTGCCGCTGGCGATGCGCGATGTGAAATCTTTGATGTTGTTGATCTTGTCGTCGTCCATCTTCAGCACGACGTCATCGTCCTGAAGTTTGACCACAGAGAAAATTCCCGTCGTGGGCCGCTTTACGATTTTGGCGCCCTTGTAGTCCGGCAGGCCAGCAGCCGATTTTTCATTGTCGTTCTCAATGTTCTTGATCACCCCGCCCATGTAGTCCACGCCAACGATGACTTCGTCGGCCGTTAGTTTGATCTTTGGGAAATTGGGGGTCTTGGCGATCGCTTTGAGTTCCGGCTTCTGCACGCCGAACTGATCCATCGGAAAGTTCTTCCAGCCAATCGCCTCGGCCAGTTTAGTATTGGTGACCGTGTAGTCGCCTTTGCTGGGGTCGGCGAAGCCCGGGTCACCGTAAACGCTGTTCTTGTCGGTCCGATATTTGGATTGAGCTTTTTCCAATGACGCTTTTTGAAAGAACAGATTCTGGTCAATCTTCTTGCCCCAACGCTTCATCCCGATCGGGAAATAGCCGTGGGTCGAGATGTTGTTAGTGATCACGTCACCGCTGTTGATCAGCCACACATGCAGGTTCATCGAGTTATTGATGTTCACGTTGTTGTAAACGTTACGCAGCATGCCGTCGCGGAGCTTGAGGCCGCCGCTGAGGCAAACGTTGTTGTAGATCTCGTACCAAGCCGATCCGTCGTCCAGATCGATATCCCAACCGTGATCGCAGCGCCAACGGTTGTTGCGGATCACGTTCTTGTCCAGCATGTCGAGCTTCACCAGATCGTAGCCGTGTTCGGCCACCCGGTTGCCGGCTTCGCCGCGGTTCTTTGTGTAGTAGCGGTCTCGGCCCCAGCTGTTGAAGGCGCCGTGGTCGTGAGTTTCTTGCACGGTCAGGAACACGTCGTTTTGTTCCAGCAGGTGCCCACCCCATTTGCCTTCACTGATGTTGATGCCCGACCGAGGCACATCGTAGACGCTGTTTCGGCTAACGGTGATGTAGGCCGCCAAGCTGATGTGCACACCGGCGGTCTGTTTTTCAACGGTGCCGATGTTGTGGATCAAATTGTTGTCGACGCGGCAGCGCTGGGGGTAATTGTTATTCGCGGGGCCACGAGTGAAATCCATTTTGTCGAGCGCCGGTCCTTCGTTGATGTCGTAGTTCTCTGCGCGGGCGGTGTCGATGGCGCCGACGAAGCAGACACCACTGGCTCCGACGCCGTGGATGTGGCAGCCTTCGACGGAGCTGTTTTTGTTGTACAGGTTGAAGAACACCGCGTTGCCGCCCAAGTCGGTTAAGTGGCTGTCTTTGAGCGCACAGTTTTCGGTGCCCTCGAAGTGCACGACTCCGCCGCGATAGATGGTCCAGTCGCTGCGTAGCAAACGGACATCGGTCTTCATGAAGGTGCGAATGGTTCGCTTCAACGTTAAACCTTCGATCGAGATGTGCCGGACGGGAGTATCTTCGGTGCCCTTGAAGACAAACAGCTGCTCCAGGGCTGCGACTTCGACTTCGGCGTTGTTGATGTCCACGTCCGGTGCCGGCTGGAAATACAGCTCCGAGGTGTTGCGATTGAGGTACCACTCGTGGACATCGTCGAGTTCTTCAAAGATGTTTTCCACGTAGCGGTGTTGTTTGTGCTGGCCACTGCCGCGATTATTTTGAGTGCCACCGATCAGAGTCACTTCGCCGGGGTTCTTTTTGTCGGTTATCTGAAAGTGAATGCCGCCCCAGCGAGAGGGATGCATCGCGTGGAAGTAACCGTGGGTTGGGTCCTTCCAAGTGCGGACACGTTCTTTGGACAGGCAGTCGGCAGCCACCCCGTTGAATGCCGGAGCGTCTTCGGTGTAGTTCGGGTAGCGGGCAAGGATCTGCTGCTGCCCGTCAATGAACAGAGTCTCAAACACCAAACCGTCAGGTACCTTGGTCTTGTACACGTTGTCGTCTGTCCTGGTCCACTTGAGTCCGTCCAGTTTCACGCCGCCAAGGATCTGCGGAATTTCGTCTTTGTAGGCTTTGTAAGTGACGGGTCCGTTTTCGGTGCCGCTATCTGCGGGGGTGAACACCACGGGCTCAGTCAGGTAGTACTTTCCGCTTCGCAGATAAACGGTGACGGCTTGGTCAGGCGTTTTCTGTTTGATGGCTCGGGCTTTAGCTTGAGCGGCAGCGATGGTCGCCAGTGGTTCTTCCAGGTTACCATCATTGGCGTCGCTACCTGAGGGGCTGACAAAGATCTCGTCGGCCGACGATGACGAGGCCAACATGATAAAAGTCAACAACGCGGTTAGAAAACAGAGGGCGTGCGAGGAGGTTTGTTTCTTCATTGAAACTGAAATTCGATTTTGAGGAAGTCGATTCGCCGGAGCATTGGAATTGAGCTTACTATAACCCAAAGTCCTGGACTCAGGTCGACAAACCACGGGCCAGGGTTCAGGTGAATCGCAGGCACGGATGAACACCGATGGTCAGGGTGATACATCAGTCTGCAATTGTGGTTCTCTCTGTAAGACATGGCGAGCACGAACGTCTACGAAGGACGATCGTGTTAGGTCTGAACCACTGTGGAGAGAGGGCCCATTCGGACGGTTCACACGTTGAACAGCTCGGCGCAGCCACCGCTTATTTGACCAGTCTTCCATGACAGTGCGATAGCGAATTCTCGATGCCAGCACTTTCTGCCCGTCTCCCAAGCCTCCAATTCCTCGGAGAATCGCAATTGGTGTGTGAAGTATGGCAATCTTTGCGGGTCCGATTGTCTGCTTTCAATCCGTCTTGCAGACGGTTCCGATAACTCAGGTCATAAGCTTCATGCCGTCGTTACCAGCCCGCACTGTTAACTCCGGTTCCACCAACAGGCCGGCCTGACCTATGCCAAGATTTTTCTTCCCCAAGTGTTTGCAGATCATCTGCTGTTTTGTCGGGGTCACCATCTCACTTGGGTCGCCAGCAAACGCTGCCGCACCTCAAGACGCACGCACAACACCTTTGGTGAAAGCCATCAAGGGTTGTAGCATGTCAGTTGTTAACTTGCGTGGCCGTAAGACAGTGGCTGCTGATATTGGTTCTGATGCAGAATCCAAGCAAGTCAATGGAATGGGCACTGGAGTCATCATCCACCCGCGTGGATACGTGTTGACCAACTACCATGTTGTCCAGGGTGTGAAGCGAATTGAAGTCACAACCAGTGATCGACAAAAGACGACTGCCAAAGTGTTGGCTCACGATCCTGAAACGGATCTGGCGATTCTGAAAATTGATCTTCCTCGCGAACTGCCGACCATTCGAATCGGATCGTCATCTGACCTGATGCTCGCCGAAACGGTTGCGGCCGTCGGAAACGCATACGGCTACGAGCACACGGTCACCGTTGGAATCGTCAGCCAGCTTGGTCGCACTGTTCAGGTTAACGAAGATCAGGTCTACAAAAACCTGATTCAGACCGACGCGTCGATCAACCCGGGCAACTCGGGCGGTCCCTTGTTGAACCTTAACGGAGAAATGATCGGGATCAATGTGGCTGTACGAATCGGAGCACAGGGAATTGCGTTTGCGATCCCGGTCAATGACGCTCTGGAAGTTGCCGCGGATCTGATGAGCAATCTTTCGGCTCAGCGAATCAGTCACGGACTTCGTACAAAGACAGTTCTGGTCAAGAACCAGCCAACTCTGTTTGTTGCTTCAATCGCACCGAATTCGCCGGCTGCATCTTCGGGAATCTCCAAGGGGGATCGTATTCTTTCGGTCGGAGACCATCCGGTTAGCAATCGCCTCGACTTTGAGTGTGCCATGGTTTCTGCAACCGAGAAAAAATCCGGTTCAGGGTTTCCTCTTCAGGTTGCAGTCATGCATGGCAAGAGCGAGTTGAAGGTTGCTCTGAATGTCAATAAAGTCACTCACCGAGTTAGTGACATGGCTTGGGGATCGCTTGGCATGAAGCTTATCCGGGCCAACGATTCAGAAATGCTGGACCGTCATCCGGATTATAAAAACGGCCTGAAAGTCGTCAGCGTTCGGCCGGGCAGTCCGGCTGACTTCGAGGGAATTCTCGAAGGCGACGTTCTCGTTGCAATAGCTGGCTACAAGACAGAGTCACTGGAGAATCTGCAGTGGGTTCTTGAGCAACCAGACATGGGCCAACAATCTTCTCTTAGGTTCTACATTCTTCGTGAGAAAGAGCCGTTTTGGGGCGAGATGCGAGTCGCAACGCGAAACTTCGCATCTGGCAAATAGGCTGCTGCGAACGTTTGCAAGAGCTCGGCCCCTGGCCCCAGATCAGGTCTGCCTGACGCCAGCAAACGTAAACCCAAAACGGCTACAAGCCGCCTTCCAAAACGGGAGGCGGCTTTTTTTATTCGTGCTATATTGCGGGCATGGAACAGGAGTTTATTCAATGGTTAAAACAACACGTTTTGGAATCTTCCTGTGCGCAGAATTCACTTGAGAACGTTCGTATCGGTATCGGAGACGATGGAGCCGTCGTTTCAGGAAGCTCATCACGACAGGTTCTTGTCACCGACGCCATTGTTGACGGCGTTCACTTCCGCAGCAGCACGCACAAGCTCGAAGACGTTGGCCGCAAGGCACTGACCATCAACCTCAGCGACATTGCCGCGATGGGAGCGATCGCAGAGACGGCTTTGATTACGGTTGTGTTGCCGCTGGGGATGACGATCGAGGAGGCCAAGCGTCTCTTCACTGGAATTGCGGAAACGGCCAGGCAGTATCAGATCGCAGTTGTCGGCGGCGACACCGTGCGGCACGATGGAGCTTTGATGATCAATGTTGCCGCCACGGGCCGGATCGAACCGATCGCCAAATCGCCTGACGGTTGGCTGATCGACGGAGCGCAAGCTGGCGATGTGCTGGTGGTGACAGGCCCTTTGGGCGGAAGTATCCTGGGCAAACATCTGTCTTTTGAGCCACGCCTTGAACTGGCAGCTGCGATTCAAAGTCGGGTTCGGGTCCATGCTGCAACTGATATCAGCGATTCCTTGTCGATTGATCTTGGTCAGATGGTTCGAAGCAGTGGGGTGGGTGCGAAGCTTGATCTCGATTCGATACCTATAACCAACGCCGCGACCGTCCGCGCAACGGAATCGGGGAAAACTGCGGTTCATCATGCTCTCACCGATGGAGAAGACTTCGAATTGCTGCTTTCGATGTCACCGCAAGCCTGTGAAAGCCTCAAATCGGATGAGGGGTTCAAATTCGAGCTGTTCGAAATTGGCGTGGTGACCGATTCAAACATTGGTCAGATTGTTGACTTTAATACTGCCGATCCGATTGAACAAATCGGCTACCAGCACTGATGCTGGCCGGAAATGGGATCGATTCTTTCCACGGCTGCACAACCTGATATATTGACGATGTCGCAACCAGTTAACCTGAACAGGAAACCCAAAAAATGAGTAAGTCAATTCTTCTTTCTGCCGCCGCTGTTATGGGGGTTACTGCCTTCGCTGTATTTGCGTCAGCAACTGAACCATCCAAGCCAGTCGTTGTTGTGGCTCCGCCGGCCGTCGTTTCACCTGCTCCTGCTCCACACTGCCAGGTTCCGTGCGGCATCTACGGTGACACAATGCGGTTTGAAGGAATGCTGGAGGATACGAAAACGATTGCAAAAGCCATTTCGCAGATCGAAGCGTTTGCTGGAGAACTTGCCGGAGGAGGTGCTCCATCGGCAAAGGGCATGAATCAGATGGCGCGTTGGGTCAGCAACAAGGAATCACATGCTCAGAACATTCAGGACGTGATGGGAGAGTATTTCTTTGCACAGCGGATCAAAACGGATCACAAAGATTACACAGCTCAATTGGCGACGGCACACAAAGTGATCGTTAGTGCCATGAAGTGCAAGCAGGACGCTGCTCCTGCAACGGCTGAAGCGCTCAAAGCTGCCATCCTGAATTTCTATCGTGCTTACGAAGGCAAAGAGCCAAAGTTCCACGAAGAAGAAAAGTAATTCAATGAGCCATGTGGTACGGTGGTCTGCACCGTTTGCTGCGTGTTCACGGTGGAGTCACCGTGCCATTAAAAAACAAAAGCCCGCGAAGTGATTCGCGGGCTTTTTTCGTCAGGAATTCTCAGACTGGCTGAGTGTTGGCTTAGTAGCGAAACTTTCCATAAGGAGAGAAGCCGCGACTGAAGCTGGATCCGCCTCGATAGAAGGATGATCCATAAGACGGTCGGAACGATCGATTGAATCCGCTATGGCCAAAGCCAGAGTTGAATCCGCCGAAGCCTGAGTTAAATCCGCTACCGCGAAATCCGCTGGATACTCCGATGCTGATTCCGGGACTGCCGAAGCCCGAGTTGAATCCGCCGAAGCCTGAGTTGAATCCACCGCCACGACATTGGGCGCTGGCGTCTTGTCCGGCAAAGCACATGGCGAGAGTAGCGACGCAGATAATGGCAGCTGATTTAATTGAAAAGATTTGAGTCATATTAAGTTCTCCGATTTAGCTGGGGGAAGTGCAACATGTTTGATGCAATGGACAATTCAGCAAACGATGTGCCAGCCCCGAAAACCGGCGTTTCCCGGTGAAAACGGCGTCTACGGCCCCATTTTGCGTGTCATTTTGATGTCAGTGCGTCACAGAAATGACGACACTTATCGCCCCAACTGCATGTCAACGGCGTGCAGGATATCACCCACGCTTCGGCGATCGAAATAGTCAACTTGAAAAACGATTCGATCTGCACCGTCCAAATCAACATCCACTTCCAGCGGCTTTTGCATCGCTGAAGCGTCCAGAACCTCTTCAATTCGATTCGTTCCATCGACCTGTACGATGAACTTAACTTTGCCAGTCGCATTTGCTTCAGGGTCAAACGCAACCAGTCCTTTCAGTTGACGGTATTGTTTGGCCAACAGGAATGACAACTTGCCACCGCCCTTGATCGCAAATCCCTTTGAATGTTCTTCTTGATGGCGATCGCCAGAATCTGGATCCGTTGTCAATACCGTCAGCGTTTTTCCGGAAAAGCTCTTGTCCATTCGAGCGATCGAAAACTGTTTCAAACTACCAAGAATGCTCTGGCTGGATATCAGCGGTGACCAGTCGTTGGTTGCAGGGTCCAGATCGGTCAGCCAGACGGAACGATTTGCTGCAAAGTTTATCCTGGAAACGGTATCTGGAGCGATCGTAATCGACAGTCCTGCCACCGAGTTGACTTCGAACTGTCCGTCCTTGACTGCGATTGAGCGAACTTGAATGATCGACTCATCGAGCGTCGAAAGCACGCAAAACGGAGGTGCGTAATCATTTGAACCGCGACGATAGAAGAGCATGCCGCTTAAGCGGTCCCGCCTGACGCCCGCTGTCCGTTCACCGACGGTGAAAGAAACTTCCTTTTTTGAGACGCTTCCAATGACGCCTTCGATGGCCTGTAGTTTCTGATCCCGGACCACCATGAGCGCATCGCTGGTCCGTTCCAGTTTGATGGCATCGGCCCATAGATTGGCAATGTCATCTTCTGCTGAAAACCGGACAAAGTCCACCAACCTGGACTGCAAACTGAACTCTACGCCTGTTTCGGTTGTCGCTTTCAAGGTTCGACCATCCAGCGTCACCGCACTGCAGTGGATTCGGGATCCATCGATCAAGGCAACAATCTTCGAATTCAGAGGTGGACTTTCAGACGAGCCACCCAGTTGGATCTGGTTGATCTGCTTGACGGAGAAAGTCTTCGCGTCCCCATCAATTTCCAGGGAGGCGACATCGCTGTCAACGGACCACAGGATTCCATTTAGCTGAGTTCCATCACTGAGTTCAACGCTGGCTTCGAGTGCGTTCGATTCTTGAGCCAGTGTTGTGACTGCGCAAGCGGCCAGGATCAATGTTGAATGGATCAGCGTCAGGAATCGCCCAATCATTCGCGCTTTTCCTTCTGGTCCGCCAATTTCCGAAAGTACTCCTCGATCACTGATCGATAGTGAGGTGGCAGGTCCTTTGACATTTCGGCCAACGCGGCATCACGTTCGGCTGGTTCAAGATTTCCCCATTGGCCACCATCCGTTTGACGCTTGCTGCGAACATTGCCCGACCCGCGACCGCTCATGCGTTGCTCCTGATCTGCAGGAGACGCCGGCGCCGTGTTTTGTCCCGACTGGGCCATTTGCATTTGACGCTGTTGCTCTTCGAGATCTTCAATCAGTTTGTCGAGCTTCTTGATTACGTCCTGTTCCTTTTTGCGAACTCGCGTTCCGCTGCGATTAAGGTCGGTCCGTCGTCGAATGTCTCCCATCATTCTCGAAATCTCATCAAGCGAATCTTCTTCAAGGCGTGTCATGTCTGCCAACATAAGTTTCGCCAGGACAGCGTATCGTCGGGGTAACGCCTCTTCGTTCTCCTGAAGTTTCTTCAACGTCGCGATGCATTCTTTTTGCTTTAAAAGCTGATGCTCCATCAGGCCGCGATAGTACAGCAACGATGCCGGATCCAAAACGTCCTCGACTTTCAACTGTTTCAGTTGAATCAACGCTTCATCAAATAGCTGGTTACGAGCCAACCAGCGTCCATAGAGCAGTCTCGCGTGATCCCGAACGAATCCATGACAAGCTTCATTGTCCAGGAGGGTGCTGGTGAGGATCACTTCGTCGCGTTGTGCTGCGGCGAGTCGGGCAACAAACCGGGCGACATCAGCGTCACCGATTCCAATGCCCTGAATCACGCCGTCGATTGAGTCACCTTTGTTCGGGTCGCTGGAAGCAACAAAGTCCCGTACAAGTTGAGCGGTGCGTTCGTCAATTTTTGCTTCGCGTAGCCACGTTTCAAATCGGGCAACAGTCGTTTCACGATCAGCAGGTTTCCAGGTGGATTCCTTGCGTATCGATTCCTGGGCAGAAGAGATCGCTGGGGCGAGGAAGGCAAGAATCAGGGCGAAGCACAGATGGGGAATCGGTCTCAAACTCATTGACGGAACTCACAGATCGGTCGCAAAACATCCCCAGCTCTCAATTATACCACATATTTAGCAACCTGAGTAACGTACGCGACAGCGACTCAGGTTACTGTCCATGCTGGACGGCTGAATCCAGTCGCGATTGCAGGTTTTTCACCAATGCAGCGTGCTCGGGATCATCAGCAAGGTTTGTAATTTCTCCGGAATCGACCTCGTAGTCGTACAACTCATGGCCATACTTGCCAGCATTCCATTGTGTATAGCGATGCCTGGAAGTACGAATCGTATATCCCTTCACCTGTTTTTTGGTGAACTTCTTGTTGACCCATCTTGCCCGACTGATCGCCACCGTCAGAACGTGATCGTTGACTTTCGCCTTTTCATCTTTCAGAACGGGTACCAGGCTTTTGCCCTGGACATGTTCCGGCACCTTGGCGCCGGTCAGTTCTCCAAGCGTTGGATAGACATCGATCAAGCCAACCAATGAACTGGAACTTTTTCCGGCTGGCATCGACGGATCAGAAATGATCATCGGAACCCGGCAGGATCCTTCGAACAGATCTCCTTTTTGCCAAAGCCCGTGGGCGCCAAGATGGTATCCGTGATCCGACGCGAATATGATCGTCGTGTTGTCTCGCAATCCCAGTCGGTCAAGCGCATCGATAACTTTGCCAACCTGCTGGTCCATCAGAGTAATCGAAGCGTAGTAGGCCTGGATGATCTCCTTGCGTTGCTTCAGTGTAAGGTTGCGTTGATTGGGACGATCCATCTGAGCCGCCAACGGAATGTCGTCACGGTCACCTTCAGTTTCCAGCACCGGATGAATCTTCTCCACTGGATACTTTTCGAAAAACTCCGGCGGAGCGACGAATGGCGTGTGCGGACGATAAAAGCCCACCGCCAGAAAGAAAGGTTGATCAGTTTTAT
The DNA here is from genome assembly GCA_964446085.1 of uncultured Pirellulaceae bacterium. GTDB lineage: Bacteria > Planctomycetota > Planctomycetia > Pirellulales > Pirellulaceae > Mariniblastus. Next base: position 3,326 of record CAYUNP010000083.1, on the reverse strand, counting down.
CCGGGTGATGTTTCTCAAGCAATTTCACGGCTTCGGTGGCGGCAATTCCGTCCGTGTGTTCTTCCGCTTTGCTGGGCAGATTCAGCCAGCTAAGGATGCCGCCGAATTGTCCTTTTCGCAAAGTGTTGATCTGGCCATGCACTTCGCGATCGATGCCTCGCGGATTAACCACCGTATCCCACGAAGCCGCGTCGTCCATTCCGTCTTCACCGATTTGCATCGGCACGTTGTAGTGATAGATCTTGCCGACGCGTCCCGCCCAGTATCCGGCGCTGCGAAACATTTGCGGCATGGTCACGACGTCAGGCAGTTGGTCGCGAAAATTGATCCTGTTTGAGATCACGCCGGTTTGGTCTGGAAACAGTCCCGTCATCATCGATGCGCGGCTGGGGTTGCAGACCGGATACTGACAGTACGCTTTTTCGAACCGCATTCCTCGCGCCGCGAGCTTGTCAATATTCGGCGTCTTCACGAGGTCGTGTCCGTAACAACCAAGATCGACATTGCAATCGTCTGTCATGATCAACAGGACGTTACGTTTTTGTTTTGGCTCCTGCGCGCAGCCAGTGTTCGTTCCGGTTGACAGCCCAAACAGAAGTAGCCACGCTAAAGCGGGTTTAATTGGCATCATTGTTGACCGGTTTTTCGAGCACCATATCGGAGGGGAAATCAGCGGCCTTGTCACCTTTGCGCGGTCGCAGCCGTTTGTTCGCCGACCAGGCAGTAGGTGCGTTGAGTGGAATTTGCATGCCGCCTAGTTCGCCCATCATCGCGTAGAGTCGCTTTTCCATTTCTTTCTGTTTGGCTTGATGGTCTGGCGATCGGATCAGGTTATTTTGCTCCATTGGGTCGGCACTGATGTCAAAAAATTCGTCAGTGTCCCAAAGTCCGTAATACGTCGTGTACTTGTACTTGTCGCTCCGCAGCGAAAATACGGTCGGTGACTGGGGAAAGTTCTTTTCCCAGTAGTAAGCGTAGAGAAAATACTCGCGCCACGGAACATCTTCACCTTTGGTCAGTGCAATAAAGCTGTCGCCATCCATGTGTGGCGGTTTCTTCAACCCCATGGCTTCCATGACCGTTGGCGCGATGTCAATGTTGGCCACCATTTTCTCAACCGTTGATCCGCCTTTGAACATTTCGGGACATTGAACCAACATCGGAACACGAATTGAAGTTTCATAGGCAACACGTTTGTCAATCAGTCCGTGTTCGCCAAACATGAATCCATTGTCGCCCATGTAGATCACCAGCGTCTCGTCGTGAATGCCCATCTTTTTCAGTTGGTCCATCACGGCACCGACACTGTCGTCGACCGAGCAAAGCGATTCGCAATAGCGTTTGTAATACTTTTCAATATTCAGATCACTGTGATACGGAAAGTCGACTCCATGCCAACTGTTTCGCTGGTCCAGCAACCAACGCGGTCGATTGATGCTGTTTTCTTTTACTTCCGTTTCACTGGCAGGTCGTGTGAATGGTTTGTTGGTGAACTTGTCGTTGTATTTTTCTTCCGGAGTAAAGTTGGCGTGGACAGCCTTGTGTGAGAGGTAAAGAAAGAAAGGCTCTTCGCTGTCTTTCTGTTGCTCCAGAAAGTCAATCGCGTAGCGGGTCAGCAAAGTCGTGATATAGCCATCCTGTTTCACCCGTTTGCCGTTATCGTTGATCGTGTAGTCAGGGGTCGGCGGCAAGTAATGTCCCTGGCCCTTGAAACTCACCCAGTAGTCAAATCCCGGACGCGGGTTGTCGTTCCAGACGCCCATGTGCCACTTTCCGACGTAACCTGTTTTGTAGCCAGCCTTCTGTAGGTATTGCGGAAAGAACTGGGTGCCTTTGGGAACCAGACGCTGGTTGTCGATGACGCGGTGACGAAACGTGTGCAGTCCCGTCAGGATCGAGGCACGGCTGGGAGAGCACAATGACGTCGTCACGAAGGCGTTCTTCATGTGCACGCCATTGCGAGCCATCGCATCCATGTGTGGGGTTTCGGCGAACTGATGATTCATGAAGCTCATCGCATCGTAGCGATGATCGTCAGAAAGAATGAAGACCACGTTACGAGGTTTGGCACTCTCGATTTTGACAGGCTCAATTGTCTTGGGGACGGGGACAACGTCAGTGCCATTTTCGGCGTTGGCGACGTTGGCAATCAGAAAGAGGACGATGAGAACAGCTGACAGTGAACGTTGTTTCATTTGTGGCTCGTATAGTGGCGGTGATCGAAACTCCGGGCTCCATCTTAAACTGCCTTTGGACGTTAACGCAAATCGTCAGGTCAGCGCATAAAAAGAGCCCGAAGAATATTCTCGGGCTCAAAGCGATACAGCAGGCAACACAACAGTCGTTGCCGTCGGCGGGTTACTTGATGAACTCGCCTTTGATGTTGTCCAGCAATCCAGGAACTTTGGAGGCAATGATCTCGGTACGTCCGATTTCAGGAGTGTCGAACTGCTGACGGTAGAACATCAGCTTCATCTCAACGAAGCCAGCCCATTTCAGGATGTCAGCGCAGACTTTGGGACCCGTTGGATACCACTTCAAGCCGTGAACTCCTGACATGACGTTTTCTTTGCTTTCCCAGCCAGCCTTCATGCTTCCATCTTCCTGCCCCCATGTGGTTGAGGTGTTGAAGAACATGACTTCCTTGGTCAAATCGGCGGCAATCTTCAAGCCAGTGATTGGATCCGGCAGATGATAAAAGATACCTTTGAACATCGTGATGTCGGCAGGAGTCAGATTTTGCGAAGGGATATCGTAAAGGTCGTTAATGCGAAACTGAATTCGATCCGTTGGGGCGATTTGCCGCTGCGTCTTCACGAAACGAGCCTGTTTGATCCAGTGCTCCCGCACATCGAATCCGAACGCTGCTTTGATTTCTCGCTCACGAGTCCAGAAACAGTAGCCACCCGCGTTGCAGGCGCAGTCAAGAAACGTTTTCTGCGACAGGCCATCCGGATAGATTGCGTCGATGTGGTTCAGAAAGGAATCCCGTAGTTGCAGCAGACTGACGTCGCCGCCCCGGCCACCGTTTTCTCTTCCGCGTTTGACGCCAGTTTCCGTAAACACCTGGCCGGTATTGAGTTCTTCAGTCAATTGAATGTTCATGTGCCACGGACCGAGCGCTTTGATGCGTTTGATCATCGTTTCGTGATCCAGTTTCTTCGGGACAGGAGCAGGTGCGATACTCATCGTTTCCTCGTTCATTCGGCAGGCGAAAAGTCATGCCCCGGTTGGTGCAGACATCGGAATTTTCGGGGACAATAGCAAATTGCTGATCTGGCAAAAACGCCATTGCGATTCGTTTTGCTAGCTGTGACTCTTGGCGC
>CAYUNP010000082.1:0-21638 GCA_964446085.1 uncultured Pirellulaceae bacterium | reverse complement strand
CCAAGGCGCAGAGAATTTGAACCGCCAAAATAAGCCCATGAAATATCCGGGTTAGCATCCATGAGAAACTTCTGAGCTGTTCGTTGCTTAAATCAACGCCGTGGTAACCTGTCATCCCTGTTGGGACCAGGATTTCAGCGACAAAGTGCCTTCAGTATTTCAGTCACGAAGTGGCGACAGGTTGTAGCCATGGGCTATAGCGGCGAGAGCCCATCGTATTCAATGCCCAAAAAAAATGGCCTGGTCCCAAAGGAACGCTTTGCTTGCTGCGTGTCGATTTTTTTGAGATGAATAAGTATCATGTCCTCAACGTCCTGCATTTTTGAAATTTCCGTTGTAACGTTGTACTGACATATGTTCTTTGCTCCCAAGCTTCCGATCACGACGTACGAAAAAGTTGTGATTGAAACGGAAATTCAAAGACTGATGGATGGTTTCGGCGTTGAACATCTAAGAAAGCAACGGGTGTTGTTTCCGGATGATAGCGGACTGGGTTTGCAGTCGCTTTCGCAAGAACAGGACGTTGTGGAGTTGAGAAACCGCATCGCAGCAATTTTTGGTGTCGATGAGAATGTTGTCGATGTCGAGTTTGGCGAAGTCGATGACTGGGGATTTGAAACCGCGATTCGTCATGACGATGGACGAGTCATTTCCCAGGTTCGCAAGGATATGTTGCATGATCGAGTACGGGTGGCGACGCATCTTGCGGCCAGTTGTTCCAGCCACGTGTTGAGGGAAAGCAGCCACGCGGACATCGTTTGCGAGTCGCTTCGTGAATACGTTGCCATGTGGTATGGATTTGGTCCCATGATGGCTGATGCTTCCGTCAGAACCAGTCAGTTCATGAACGGAGGTTGGGACCAGTGGAGCATCTCCAGGTTGGGATTGCTTTCGGCGATTCAACTGGGATACGCGATGGCGGTTCAAGCCTATGTGCTCGGCGACGGCTTACCTCAATGGCATGCAAATTTGACCATTGATGCGAGAGAATCGATGGCCAAAGGATTTAAATATCTGACCAAAACGACTGACTGTCTGGTCGATGTGGAGAACTCCAGTCTGCTGTGGGATCGTGCACAAATCGAACAGAATTTAACATCCCGTTTTGCGTCGAATCGCCTGGTGGCACTGCAGCGCTTTCCCGACAGCGGCGATACGCTTGATGAAACAGAAGTCGTCCAAACCCTGGTGACGATCAATGACAAAGACCTGAATGTTCGACAGCGAGCGTACCAACTGTTGGAGTTCGCTCCTTCATCGACAGCGGAAGTTGTTCAGGCGATCGAGTACGGGTTTGATGATCCCGACATCACTATTCGCGCCTCATCACTTCGCGCCAGCGGAGTCCATGGTCATGCGATCGAGGGTTTGGAATTCAGGTTGCGTCGGGTGCTCAAGAGCAGTGATCGGGAATTGATGGTTCACGCAGCGGCCTCGATGGCCGCGAACGAGCTGTGCGATGACGAGTCTTTGAAGGTTCTGTTGGAGAAGCTGAAAATGTCACTGGTTCGCGGTAACGGTGACGCACCAACGCTGATCAGCGTCCTCCGGTATGTACATGACGACTGCGAGCAATTGGTGATGGCCTACTTTGAGCACGACGAAGACCTGCAAAATTCAGTTTCGCATTTGCTTGATGATGCATAGCGACTGAGCTGGGTGGATGAATTGCGGGTTGTCGAATTTCTAACGGCCAATGGACGCCGAAACAACCGAATTTTACTTTGGTTCTACTCTCACCCATTCGGGGTTCTTTTCTTCGAATGGCCGGATGGTCAAACGATCGACTTGATCGCGGTGACATAGCTGGTGATTTTGTGATCCGATGGAGAGGGGAATACCGATGTTTTGTGCTTTCGCTCAATGAGGCCGATCAATGAATCGATGTCCAACTCGGAAACCGTTTTGTCGTGCAGCACAAACTGGTCCGCGACGTGGACGAATCCATCGAGTTGCGGTGGCATGGATGGAACAGGATCTGCCTCGTGGATGTAGAGTGTTGTTGTGTCGCCAAAATTGTAGGTTTCAAAGAAATTGGCATCTCCGACACGTGGGCTACCAAAACCGAATACCGAAATTGGGTGTTCGAGTTGATCCTGAAAAGATTGGTGCAGTTGTTGGGCCAACAGCACCGCAATGGCGCCGCCGCGACTGTGGCCGGTAAGGAATAGTGGTTTTGTCCTCCAGTCCGGGATCTGGTTGAGTGCTTTTAGAAGGCCTGGTTTTATGGACTTCATTCCATTGTGGAAACCTTTATGCACTTTGGATCCCAAAAACGTGCTCTTTTCGAATTGAAAATTCTTGATCCAGTCAACGACGTCGTTAGTTCCCTGCAACACAATCACGACGGCATTTACAGATTCTGCCACGAACCCTCCGTCACCAAAAATCGCAGTGGCTTGGTTCTGAAATTCAATCGGTGGATTCAGATTGGTTTTCTTGAAGGACGCACTGTTTCCAGGTTTGCTGGCGTAACTCGCGTTGCAACAATGTGCGAGAAACAGCCCGTTGGAATGGCGTTTGTTTCCCAGTTTTAGCTTGGCCATTGGCTCCACCTGATTGCTGATTTGTTAAACGTCGAATTCAAAGAGGAACCACAGTCAGCGGCACCTGAATTCAGTGTAGCAAAGTTGTAGTTCACAAATGAATTCGACAGTACGGACAAAAGGGCAACTCTCGACCCACGCCGTGAAGAAACGGAGCCGAATACAGTCTCTTCGAGGAGTCGTTTAACTTTTTCGGTTCGCTGATCCCGTTTTTATGGTCCGATCAGCGTTTAACTTTCTCAATCCAAAGGTAAGACTCAAAGTCTTTCGTCCATGAAGTTGGACAGAGCACAAATGGTTGGTCAGCTGGCTGTTGAACGGTTGATGACTCGAAAAACACCTCCCAGTCTGCAATGCCACGTGTCTGGTATTCAAACTCTGCCAACGCTTCGCCATCGAGCCTCAATTCATTGACATAGGATTCATTCAAGAAATCAATTGGCATGAATGTGATTTCGTGAGTGCCAGGCGATATTGGAAACGTCTGGACATGTTCATCTTTGACCGACGGTAGCTTGGGAGTTGAATCAGGATCTTGAGCCAAACAGAGTACAAAGGACTCATCATTGCCAACTGGTGGGAGGTAAACCTGCCATTCAAGATGGCTGATGACAGAGTCGCCAGGATTGCGCACGACGGCGATCTGTTCGGGGTCATCAACAATGAGCGAATTTGCAACGACTCTCAGCGGCCAAAGTTTTGATTTCAATTCAATGACTTGTTGGTTCAATACAAAATATGCGGTCCAAACGGCAATGACCGAAATCGAAAGCAAAAAAGTCTTGAGCGAAAAAGTTTTTGATTTGACGTTCATCACATTGAGGATTGGAATGGGACTTATTTCGTGACGCATTCAATTTCCAGGACGTGGTCCACCAGCTTTCTGCCAATATTTCGGTCCGTTGACTCTTTGTATTCCGCCGCAAGTTGGTCGGGGATAAATACCTTCAGCAAATTGATCCTGTTTTCAAATTCGACCGGCTGGCCAGACGCTTCTTGAACTTCAAACTCGAATTCCTCCCAGCGTTCGAGGAGAAAGTCCAAATGGACTGAGCGATGAATTGGCCCGCCACTGCCTCCTCCAGAAATGAAATCGGCCGGGCTACCCTGCTCCAGGCCCCAGTTGATACATTGAATACTGCTATCCAGGTACTTCGTATCTGAGCGGTAGTTGGAACGGACGCGAAATGTTTGCGTTATGAGAAACTCTGCCGGATGATTCCACGGCATTCCATGACCCAGTTTGGGTGGATTTATTCTCCTGGAACTGGAATTGGTAACGACGCCCGTATAGCCAGCCGGCAAGTAGACCCGCCATTGGAAGGTCATTGGGTCGTTCGTTTCCAGGCGGATGATTTGAGGTTTGTGCCTGGTGGAAAATTCACCGTATGTTGAATTCAACCCAACACGCTCTTTTTCGAGTTGGCGTTTTTCCGCATGTTTCTGGTACAGGCAGACGACCCCAATCAGCGCCAGGGTAATGAGAGCCAGATCAATGACTACGGAGATCTTCATGCCTATTCAACAGTCGAATGTTCAAATAGTTTCTGTCCGACATGCGTTTGATTGATGATTTGTTAAATGTCGAATTCAAAAGCAACCACAGGCAGTGGCACCTGAATTCAGTGTAGCAAAGTTGTAGTTCACAAATGAATTCGACAGTACGGACAAAAGGGCAGACCCGACAAGCACGCAGTTCACAGAGTTCAATTCGCTGTCCTCTGTGCAACTCCGTGTCAGCGTATAACTTCTGAATCCAAAGGTATGACTCGAAGTCTTTCGTCCATGAAGTTGGACAGTAGCAACCAAACTAACTACTCCACCTTAATTTCAACACTTCCCGAGTGGCTGTTGAACTCGGGGGCGTACATACATTGAAGCTCTGCGATTCCGGTTTCGTAGACCCCGCGATGCTGAACGCGGACGGAGTATTCGAAGACGTAGGTGCCGCGTGGCAAGTAGTCGATGAAGAAGTGGCTGGCAGTGTCCTTTGTCGATTCATAGTAGGCCAGGCCGTCCTGATACCTGTATCGTGAAAGTACGCTGACCGGTTCGGTGCCGCTGCCGCGATAGTCCTTCAAATGGACGTACTCCATGGCGCGATCGACGCGAAGTTCGACACGCATCAGTAGCTCATCGCCAACTTCTACCGGTCCGTCAACTTTTGAAATGACTGGGCCCTTTTCAGTGTTCTTTTTGGTGTACAGACTCTTCTTGAGTGTTAGTGGCGTGCCCTCGAAAGGTTCGATCTTGCTGACGTCTTCCAGGTACTGCCAGTGGATGCTGCCCCAGGCAATGCCCTCGTCGGATTTGACCATTTCGATTTGACCCATCTCGGGCTTGATCTCGCCACGAACAAACTTCTGCTCGTAAAAACCTGTTCCAGCTTCGACTTTCTCGGGCTTGATCTCGGTGCTGCCGAGTTTGACCTGAACGAGTTTGTCGGAGGCTAACAAATTCGTGCCGCGAAGCAGTAGTCCGTAGCAGGCGTCAGCGGTTGCTTTGGTGGTTTTCCAGTTCCGGGTTTGTTTCTGTTTCAACAACCAGATCTTCAGCTCTTCCACTTTGGCGCTGTCCCTGGCAACTTCGTCGTAAACTTCAATCATCAAAGCCTGTGTTTCGATCGGAGCCCTGTACCACCACCACGAGCGATCGCCTTCACGCCAGTACATGCCCAATTCGTCGTCCTGCTGACTGCGTTCGGTCAGGCTGGCGATGATTGCCGCTGGCGTGGCTCCGTCACCAAGCCGCTTCAGCGCGATGGCCAGATGGCCTTGCGACTGACGGTTGCCGAGAGAGGCCCAGTGTTTTTTACTCTGATCGACGAAGTAGTCAAACGCCGCTTTGTACTGGTCGTTGACCGGTTTGTCTTTGAGGAAAAAACTGCGGCCATACATGTAAAGGCAAACAGTGTTTGAGAGGTTGTTCTTTTCCAGATCGCCACGTCTTTTGATCGCTTCGTGCTTTTGTTTCAACCACCAATCCAGCCGATCGATTGCTCGCAGCGCGGGACGCACATTGGTGGTTGCGCCGAGTTGTCGGAGCCGTCCGAATCCGGTGGTCACGTAGAGCGTGATGTAGTCGTTGGCACGTCCGCCAGGGAACCAGGGCCAGGCCCCGTCACTCAATTGCATTTGGCTCAATCTGTCCAGAGCCCGCTTTATCTCCGTTGTCATGCGATTTTTGTCGAACAGGATGCCAACGTTGCGTCGTGCCTGACTTTCTTTCTTGCCAGTCTCCAGCCAGGGCGATTCAGCAATGATCACGTTTCGTAGCTCATCATTTTTCTCAAGCGGACTGTCAAGTGCGTCCGTTCCTCGCCACTGTTCGAAGATGCGTTCAATCTTTGGGTCACTGGACACGATGTGATGTCCAATCGAATTGGCGTAGAGCCGATTGAACGTTTGCTCACTGCAGGCATGCGGATACTCCATCAGATAGGGCAGCGACAGCACGGCGTACCAGGACGGGTTGGAAGTCATCTGTACGGTCAGCGTTTGACTTTGCAGCGTGTCGCTTTGGGCGGCCAGTTTCAATCGCTCGAAGTCGAACGTTTTGGTTTGGTTGCCGCGAATCGGAAGCGGAAGTGACTCTGTGACCAGGATCCGTTTGGAGAGTACGGGAAGAATTCCTTCTTCACCGTCAGAGATTTTCTCGGTAGCACCGACGGCCTTGTAAGTCAGTGCTCCCACAAAATCGGGAACTTTGATCTTCCAGTACAAACTCTTCGATTGTCTGGCCGGGACGGCGAAAGTCTGTTCAAGCTGTTGGTTGCCGAATGCTGCGTCGACGCTCTGGGCGTTTCGAGCGTTGGCAAAAGTTAGCTGGACGGTGCCCGTTTGCGGATCGTCAGACTGGTTGGATACTTTGACCGAGAACTCCAGCAAATCACCCTCACGTAGAAAGCGTGGCGGATTCGGTTGAACCATCAGGTCCTTGCTGGTGGTCATCTCGTCCGTCAGAAGTACTGAACGGAGGTCGTTGTCATGGGCAAAACCCATGAATTTCCATTTGGTCAGTGCTTCCGGGATTTCGAATTCGACCCGAACGGTTCCGTCGTCGCTGATTTTCAGGTGAGGAAAGAAGAATGCTGTCTCCTGCAAATTCTTGCGCGGGGACACTTGCTTCAGATCAATACCCGATGTGGAAGGCCCAGGTCGGCCGTTCTTTCTTCGAGTCGCCGAACCTGGCGCGGCATCAGTATTGAAAGTTGATGCACCTTCGGATGCCAATTCAAGTTGGTCTCCTGGGGTTCTGCCGCTCCGGGAGCGATTTTTACTGAAGGCAAACGCACCGCCCATAAGAGTACGAGAGGCACGCCCATTTTTGTGCCATTCGTTTAGCTGCGTGTAGATCCCGGTCTGGTCTCTAAAACGTCGATAGGTGCGATTGACATCGAAGTAGTCAGTGCCGCTGTATTGAAAAGCAGATCGAGCAGACTGTTGAAAGTTGTGAAACTTGATGCTCACAAGCGAGGAATTGCGGAAGAACGCGTTGAAGCCATCGATCCAGCGGTGCGGCGAAAACGCGTCAAGCGATGCGTCGTACATTCCAGCAACCATTTCGCCGACAACATTCTCCGCATCAGGACCTGATACGACGGCCGTCCAGGTCTCGCGACTGCCGGGTTGGAGTTTCGAAATGAAATGCTCCCATTTAACGGACAGCTTTTTGTTCGACCACGGAACGTTGATGCCGTGCTGTTTCGAGTAGAGTCGATTGTCGCGAACGAAAGTGATTCGCAGTTGTACGCCGCCGCGATGTTTTTCTTCGATGGGGAACTTGATGAGGTGCTGGGTGACGTTTGGGTCCGTCCAGTACGATTGAAAAACGTTGCCGCGATGTTCCAGTTCGACGAAGGCGCTGCCGGTGTCGTATCCCGTTCCCCAAAGCGCGACGAAGTCTTCACCAGGCTGGACGGATTTGTCTTTCGTGGTGAAAAATTCAGGTACTTTGACGGCAAAGTTGTCGCTCTTGAGATCCGAAACCAAAACTGTTTCTTCGCTGCGAACCTTGTTGCCTGCTGGATCGGTTGTTTCAAAGACAGCTTTAAAGGCGCCTGCTTTGAGCGTTACTTTGGCGATCGCTTTGCCACTGGCATCAGTCGCCAGATCCTGTTCCAGCACGACAGCGCCTGTTGGCCAGGCATTGATTCTGGAAAGGTCCGGCGTCGTTTCATTGCCCCGGTTGTATTGCCAGCGATTGCCGAGTTGGGCGCGCTGAACTTTTTCGGGAGGCGTCAATTCGAAAAGTTTCAGCGTTCCTTTGGATTCCTGGCCTTCACCGTCGAGCGTTGTGACGTCCAGTTTGAATTCGATTTCCTGTTCCGTGTTGGCCCAGACGCCAGTTGAGAGGTCTGCTTTCAGCGAAGTGTAGCCGACACTGGTCGTTTGGGATGCTGATCGCGTTTCGCCAGCGGTGTCGGTAACGTCGGCAAAAATCTGATACCTGAAAATGGGTTCACTCTCTCGAGCAACTGATTTGTCTGGCTCGGCAGTGAACTCAATTTCGAAACTGCCATTGTCTTTGGTCGTCGTTTCTCCGTTGGCGATTTCCTGCTGTTCGGATCGGCCGGGGATGTACCAATATCGGGATTGCCACCACCTTGGGTAGCGAACGGAACGAACGACACGCCAGACAACTTTGGAGCCATCGATTGCGGCGCCGGTGTAAGCGGTTGCTTTGCCAGACACGGTAACTTTTTGGCCAAGTTGAAATGCTTCGTTTGGTTTTTCGATTTCAGTAAAGAACCTGGGGCGTTTGTATTCCTCAACGCGAATCCTGGCGTTTCCTCCTCTGGATTCGAGCGTCATGCTGCCCATGGCTCGATTTCGTGGAGCGGTGAAGCTGCCACTGAAAGAGCCAAATTCATTGGTGTGGAATTCCTTGAATTCAATTTCCTGTCGATTCACATCGCGGAACCTGACTGAGATCTTTGTGTCGGGCTGAGTTGTGTATCGGTTGCGCTTACTGTTTGCCCGATAGTGAATGCCTTTGAACTGAATGGTTTGCCCTGGGCGATAGATCGAACGATCCGTGAAGATGATGGTTCTGCTGTTGTCGTAGGCGGGCCGTTGTCTGTTCGAATGGACGTTTTCGATCAGGCCCAATGTTTGATCGCCATGTGTGACGTCGAGCTTGGTCAGCATGTTGTTTTTGGTGAAAGCTGCGATGCCGGCGGCGTTGGTGGCAACTGCTTCCAGACGTTGTTCGGCACTTTTACGCCCGTTGTACTTCCAGGTTTTCCGCTGAACGGAAGCGCCCTCCAGTGGTTTGCCGCTGAGGGCATCGAGAACCTGGACTTCGAATTCCGCGCCGTTTGAGGTCGATTTTCTGAGAAGCACGGCCAGGTTGCTGACCCAAACTTCCGTCAGCTTAACCGCTTTGAAATCTGAATCTCCTTTTTTCATTTCAAAGGAATCTTCGGTGCTGCACAACAGGATGTAGCAACCAGACTGCAGTTCGTATTTGTCCTTGTCGATTTTTACGGACTCGGTGCGGGCTTTGAAATCATCGGTGGCTGGAAGATCAACCGACCACTGTTTGGCTGCAGCCTGTTTTGTGAAGGCTCTGATTTGCAAATCATTGAGGTTCTGAACTCGGCGATATTGGCCCCACCTGGTCCAGTTTTTGTGGTCGAATTTGACCAACCGAAAGAACACTTTGTCAATGTTTTTGTATTGAATTTTGACCCGCACATCGTCACCATTCCAGACGCGCTCAGTGGTGACTGCTGCGGACTTCGATTCGATGGACTCAATGATGTTGCGGCACTGATTGGCTCCGATGGAATCCGGGAATCGAGCCTTGCCCTGTTCTGCGATTTGCTTTGCTTTGACCAGATCGTTTTCGTCGGCCTGAACGGACGCAGCCAACAAACCCAGGGCCCCGCTGCTGAGTGGATGGTCGAGGTGCGTGTCGGAGAATCGTTGCAGGGCCGCCCGGTATCGTGATCCTGATTCTTCGCCTTTTGCTGCCGATATTCCGAATAGCAGACGGCTCAAGTCCGCGTCCAGGAAAGCCGTCTGGTCAGCATCGTCGATGTGGAATTGCAGGACTTCCTGTAAAAGCTGGATCGCACGAAGGGTGTATGAATCGTCGTCAGTTGTTTCCGGTTTCCAGTTGAGGAACTCTTTCGTGGACGCAAAAATGGGCGAGTCGGCACTGATCTCAAATGCTGACTGCTGACGAATGAACTGTTCGTCGAGCGAGTAGAAGCCGATTGCGCGGAAGGCGATGAAATCGTAGAGCGTGGGACGGTGCTTGTCAGAGACAGTTCCTGCTTCGAGAAGTCGGTCATAGGTTTCGATCGGGATTTTGCGCAGAGTGTCTTTTTCTGCGAGTGCTTCTTTGAATTGTTTGTCGATTTCGTTCAGGATCGTGGCCAGATCCCAGGTTTCAAAATCGTCGCCGGGTGTACCAGACGATTGGGATCGTTGCTGGAATCGCCAGCGGTTTTCCTGGAAGTAAAGAAAGAAGTATTCGGCCAGCATCATTTTGAGAACCGGCTTCATCGGCTCAGGTGATTCCGGGATCGCGGACTGTAGCTGTTTGATAACGTAGGGGTGGATTGGTTGGTTGATTTGGCCTTCCATCAACAACCGTGAGCACAATGCGAAGGAGGCTTCGGGCCATGCTTCGTCGGTGACTGCACTGTCGTAGATCGATTTTAGATTCTTGATGGCGGTTTGGGGCAGCCTTTTGCCTTGCGCGTCTGCGACTGCAGCCCAGAGCGCCTTTCGATCTTCTTCGTCGATTGGGCTGCCATGTTCATTGGCGTAAAGGAACCCAACCAGTAGAGAAACAAACAACGCAGAAAAGCTGATCAAGCGGAACATGCTGGTGACCTGTTGGCGACGGAAGTTGTGTCCTGAACGAAGGTGTGAATTTTTTGTTTATAGCACCGCCTTCGGGCGGAATCGAATCGGCTAAATTTCGACAATTGTCCAACCCTGATTCAAAAAATCATTTTCAATCATCCCCCGACGCGTAAGCGAAGGATCGATCCCTCGTTTACGCGTGGGGTGATGAACGAAGGATTGCCTTCTGGATAATCGACTCAGTTAAATTCCGATGATAGCCGGTACGACGAACACCATGCTAAAAATTCACAGTCTCTATGGGACCCGAGATGACAATCCGACGCAAGATTGGCTTTGAGAGTTCCGGCTATTTGACAGAAGGTCAAACTTTGATGCCTAACGTAAAAATGCCGACCTGCAAGCACGTTGGAGTCGTGCCTGCGGGCCGGCAGGTTGGAAGCAGTTTGATTTTATCGTTGTGTTTTACACGTACTTGTAGTTTGTAGTCTGATGAAACCATGCTTGGGCCGTCGGAAGCCATTCGGGCATGGTCTTGATTGCATAAATCGCAGCGACCGCGAACAGAGCCACGATCACCAGGTTGAAGAACGTCGACATGATCGACTTGTTGGCTCGCATTCGTGCCATCTTCTGGTCATTCAACAATGACTGAGTGAAGAACTTTTCTGAATCAAGTGAGAGATAGGTTTTGGGCATGGTTTTGCTCGCTGGTTCCAAATAATTGCCGTCGAAAGGTTGGTGGATGCCAGTAAGGCAATGGCCATGCCAATTCGAGCCATTCGGTAAAAACCGGGCATTCTGAAACAGTGCTCCGAGAGATGATGCTTCAATGCGACATGGCAATCGATGCGATGTTGTATTTGCGAAACATGTTTACCCGCAGTCGGATGACTTGTTGATTGTATTGTGATCGAATACCGTTTCGAATCGTCGCTGAAGCTTGTGAAATAGCTTCGCAACACAGAACGACATGCTGCAAGCCAGCCGATTTCACAGTCTGAGTGTTTGTTTTCCGTCACCAATTACACTTTTCCAACCCCCTTTCCGTTGCTCGAATCATTGAAAAACCGAACTGCCGTCGTTACCGGGTCTTCATCCGGAATCGGCCGAGCGATTGCGATCGCATTGGCTAGGCAAGGAGCAAACGTGGTTCTGCATGGTCGGGAGCCATCGGATCGGATCGCAAAAGTAAATGATGAAATTGCTGCTTGCGGTGTAAAGACGACCAGTCTGTTCGCAGATTTTGCTGACATTGAATCGTGGGACGAATTTGTCACGGCCGCCTGGGCCTGGGATGACGGCGTTGATATCTGGGTCAACAACGCTGGTGGAGATGTGCTGACCGGGAAGTGGAAGGACGAAAGTCTTGAGCAAAAACTGGACTATCTGTTTCAGGTTGATGTCAAAGCGACGTTGATGCTCTCGCGATCGATCGGAGCAATGATGACCCAGCGAGCCAACCGTCCTGGGCGATCGTCGATCATCAATATCGGTTGGGATCAGGCGGCTCAGGGAATGGCTGGTGAAAGTGGAGAGCTGTTCGCGACAACCAAGGGCGCGATTATGGCGATGACGAAGAGTCTTGCCCAGTCCTTGGCGCCGCAAGTTCGCGTCAACTGTATCGCGCCGGGTTGGATTAAAACTCAGTGGGGCGATGAAGCGAGCGACGATTGGCAAACCCGAGCAATGGGAGATGCTTTGATGGCGCGATGGGGGCAGCCAGAAGATGTGGCTGCTGCGGCGGTTTTCCTTTCCAGTGATGCCGCAAGTTTTGTTTCAGGCCAGGTGCTGCCAGTGAATGGTGGTTTTAGATTTTTTAAAGAGAACGAAAAGTAGCTATGAAGTCGTCGCAGATTAAAGTCGGGTCACTAACGGTTACTCTGGTGCAGGGTGTCGAGAATCCGAAAGGTGCCGTGATTCTTTGTCATGGTTTTGGTGCCAGTGGAGACGATCTGGTTTCTCTCGCCGAAGAGATGGTGAAAGTCGACGGTAAATTTCGTGACCTGGCGTTTTTGTTTCCGCAAGCCCCGATCGAGATGGACCAGTCGATGGGCTTTGTATCGCGCGCCTGGTGGATGATCGATGTCGATCGGATTCTGGAACTGGCTGAAAAAGGAAAACTTCGCGATTTGAAGTCTGAGTCGCCTGAGGAGTTGCCCAATTGCAACAACATGATTGTCGAAGTCATCGAACATGCGTGCTCGACCTTTGATCTTCCATCGACTCAGGTTGTGATTGGAGGATTCTCTCAGGGAGCCATGTTGACGACGGATGTTGCGCTGACTCTCGACAAACCGCTGGGAGGGTTGGTGGTTTGGTCGGGGACTTTGATTTGCGAAGACAAGTGGCAATCGCTGGTCGGCGATGTCAACTTTCCGGTTTATCAATCTCACGGAACGCTTGACCCAATTTTGCCTTTCGAAAATGCGATCGCGCTCTGCAATCTGTTTGCCGATGCTCGTGTGGATATTGATTTCACAGAATTTGAAGGGCCGCACACAATTCCGATCAGCGGGATGAAGGGTGCTTTGAAAATGATTCGCAAGGCGATTCTGTAGTTCAGAAGACGACATGGTTTGATAGTACTGCGTTTAACGGGACGACGAAGATGGCCGTGCTTTGCCTGCTTAAACGCAGTCGCCTGCGGCTTGCCGTTAAACGCAATGCCGGGCCGCAGGATGTTCACAGGCTGGAAGCCCGTGCCACCTTTGATGCTCGTTGAACGGTATTGCCGTTAAACGGTCAAAGCCTGTTAGTCGTTGAGTTTTTCGTCAGTTTGCCGTATTCTGGTCAACCCGAACGAACTCCATTTAACCCACAACAAAATGCCAAAAGACTTTCTCAAAGGTGCCGCCGACGAGTATGACGTTGTCGTGATCGGTAGCGGATTGGGCGGACTAACTGCTGCCAATATTCTTGCTCGCGACGGCATGAAGGTGCTGTTGCTGGAGCAACATTACAAGCTTGGCGGTTTGGCAACCTGGTTCAAACGTCCAGGTGGGCACATTTTTGATATCTCGCTGCACGGATTTCCCTACGGCATGGTCAAAAGCTGCCGTCGCTACTGGTCCAAAGAGATCGCGGACTCGATCGTCCAACTGGAAGGCGTGCGATTCGACAATCCCATGTTCTCGCTGACGACCACGTTTGATCGCAAGGACTTTACCAATCTCTTGACGTCGCAGTTCGATATCCAGCAGGAAGCCGTCGATCGGTTCTTCGATACAGCTCGCGGTATGAACTTCTACGATGATCAGGAACGGACGACTCGCGATCTGTTCGAAGAGTTCTTTCCGGGGCGGGAGGACGTTGTTCGCTTGTTGATGGAGCCAATCGTGTACGCGAACGGTTCGACGCTGGAGGATCCTGCGTTGACCTACGGCATCGTATTTTCAAACTTCATGTCCAAAGGAGTTTTCGTATTCCAGGGCGGCACGGACAAGTTGATCAAGTCGATGGAGAAGGAACTCAAAGCCAACGGGGCCGATGTTCGAATCAACTGCGACGTGGAAAAGATCAATGTTAGCGGAGACGCCGTGCAGTCGGTGGTCGTCAATGGCCGCACGATCAAGTGCAAGGCCGTTGTTTCCAATGCGAATCTTCGTTCCACGATCTTCAAGATGGTGGGGGAGGAACATTTCGACGACGCGTTTGTTGACGATGCGAAAGAAGTTCGGCTCAATAATTCCAGTACGCAGGTGTACATGGCGATGAACCCGGACGACACGGTGCCTCGTGAGACGGGCGATCTGTTGTTTTCCAGTACAGCAGAACGATTTGAAACTGACCTGTTGCTCAGTCGCGATATTACCAGCCGTACGTTTTCGTTTTACTATCCCGATACGCGTCCGGACAAGAAAGAGCGGACGCTGATCGTATCGAGCACCAACGCCAATTTTTCGGACTGGAGCGATATGAGCAAGGAAGACTACGAGGCCAGCAAGAAGGATCTGATCGAGACAACGTTCGATGCGTTGGAGAAGTATGTCCCCAATTGTCGTGAAAGAATTGCTCACGTGGAAGCCGCGACACCGATCACGTTCGAGCACTATACGAAACATGCCAGCGGGGCTTCGTTCGGAACGAAATTCGAAGGTCTTGCCGTGAGCCGAAAGCTACCCGAACAGATTACTGGTCTGTATCATGCTGGCAGTTGCGGCATCATTATGTCGGGTTGGCTGGGCACGATTAACTATGGCGTTATTGTGGCCAACGATGTGATCAACCAAATCACCAGCGCCTCGATGCCGGCGTAGTCAAGTCGGCAACGCATGCCTGTTTGGTCGCGCCGGCATGCTCACGCGTTGCGTGATGCATGGCACCCATTACAAACACCGAAAACCGCAAACCGAAAACCGCTCGTGACTCTCGAAGCCATCCATTCCGCCATCCCACACCGTGCTCCCATGCTCCTGGTGGACGAAATCCTCAGCCAGGAAGAGGACTCGATCGTTTGTCAGAAAACTTTTCGTGCTGAAGAGTACTTCTTTCAGGGGCACTATCCCGACCAGCCAATTGTGCCGGGCGTGATTCTGTGTGAGGCAACGGTTCAATCCGGTGCGATTTTGCTTTCGTCAAAAATGAAAGAGCAATCTGGAGTGCCGGTGCTGACGCGAATGTCTGATGTCAAATTCAGGAACATGGTCAAGCCCGGAGATTCGATTGAGATGTCAGTCAAGATCGACGACATTGTCTCGACTGCGTTTTATCTGACGGGCGTCGCGAAAGTGAATGGCAAAGTTGCCGCGCGGCTATCTTTCACTTGCACTGTCGCCGAAGCAGGATAAGAAAATGGACTTCCTCAAGCTTGGTGGTAAATCGGTTGTCGTCTTCGGCGTAGCGAACAAGAAATCGGTCGCATGGCATATCGGCAAGACACTGGAACAACATGGGGCGAAAGTCATCTATGTGGTCCGTAGTGATGCGCGGAAAGAATCGACGGCAAAGTTGCTTGCTGATCGCCCGGTTTATGTTTGCGATGTTGAGTTCGAAGATCAGATCGAGGTTGTGCGGGATCAGATTGCGAAAGACCATCCCGAGCCGCTGGCGGGACTGGTGCATTCGATCGCGTTTGCGGCCTACGATGAAAGCGGCATCAAACCCTTTCATGAAACGGGCAAGCAACAGCTGTTGCGGACTTTTGATATTTCGTGTTTTTCGCTGATCGCGGTTTGCAACGCCTTCAAAGACATGCTCGCGCAGGATGCTTCGGTCGTCACGATCTCGATTTCGACGACCACGATGGCCAGTGAAAACTATGGCTTCATGGCTCCTGTCAAAGCAGCGCTCGACAGTTCGTTGGCTTTCCTGACGAAGAGCTTTTCAAAATTTTCCGAGATTCGATTTAACGCCGTGGCACCAGGACTGTTGAAGACTTCGGCCTCGGCAGGTATTCCCGGCTACGTTGATGCCTATCTTTTCGCCGAACAGGTGATTCCCAGAGGAAGGGCGATTCAAACGCAGGAAGCAGCCGATGCGGCGTGTTTTCTCCTTAGCCCGCGATCGTCCGGAATTTGTGCTCAGCGAATCGTGATTGATGCGGCAATGTCCATCAACTACTTCGACAACGAGATCATTGCGAAACAGATGAAGCTCGACTGAGCGTCAATGCGATATATAATGTCGCTGACGTCCAAAAACAGTTTTATTTGTACCACAACCGGCTATGGGAATTCGATTTCTTTGCAACAGCTGCCAACGGCGACTCAACGTCAAAGCTTCGCAAGCCGGACAGTATTGCTTTTGTCCCGACTGCGAGACTGAGATTCTGGTTCCCCTTGAGTCAACCATCGAGCCCGCCAAACGAAAAAAGAAACGTAGACATAAAAAGAAACCAGTCAGGGAAGTCGAAATCTCTCCGCTGACGTTCGAGCCGCAATCGATGGAATTGCAGGAGCGTAGCGAGCGACTTGCTGCACCGGCCCCGTCCGTTGCGGCGGATGTGGAATCGCGACAGGAACCAGTTGCCACAGGCGAAGCACAAACGATTGAAGCTTCAGGGCTTTTCGTGACGCCAAAATATGGGGCAGGAAAACCGTCAGTCGAAGCAGAAGGAAGTTCTGAATTTGCTGACACCGGTAAAGAAAAATTTGAGGCACGGATCAACAGGAATGCTCCAGGGCTCGACGATCTTGTGGAGGACGTCGAGTCCGATGCGGGGCAGTCGGACGATACTGCTTCGTTTCTGTTGGCAAAGCCAATTGCGAAAGTCGGTACAGACCCGTTGAAGTCGGATCCAAACCTGGTGTGGTACTTGCGACATAAACGCCTTGGTGAGAAAGGACCGCTGAAAGCACAGCAGGTCGAAGCGATGTTGGAGTCAGGACAAATTCGCTCCGGTTTCATCGTCTGGCGTCAAGACTGGAACGACTGGCTGCCGGCCGAAGAAGTGTTTCCGGAACTGGTCGAAAAACCAAAACCGAAATCGACTTATGAAATCCCTGGCGAGCTGAACCCGCACTCCGAAGTCAGTCGAAAACGCCGGGCGCAGAAATGGTATTGGTGGTCTTTTGTTGCCTCTGCTTTTCTTCTGGTGTTCGTTCTGTTCTACTTCCTGTTCTGTTTCGCAACGTAATTTTTCAGGTATGGCGATGTTTTTCAATTCAAGAATTCCACGTTTGCTGCTGTTCGGTTTTGGTGCTCTGCTGATGTTGGTCGGTAGCCAATCGCAGTCTGTCGGTATGGAAGATTCGCTGCAACAGGAACAGCAGTCCGGCAGTGACAAAAAGGAATCGGGCAGTGACACCAAAACAGCAGCGATGATGGACAAAACAAAGTCCATGGCTGGTAAAGACGGTTTTGATGTCATGGTTGCAAAAGATGGAGCTCTGAAATTCCGCGCTCCGGCATCGTGGGACAAGGTCAAGCCTCGCAATCGATTCGTCGAATTCGAAATTTCGGTTCCCAAGTCAGAAGGTGAAGCAGATGATGCCGAAAATGGGCGTCTGACGATTTCGGGAGCAAGAGGTAGTGTTGAAAACAATGTTAACCGTTGGCTGGGCCAGTACAAACAACCTGATGGCGGTCAAACCTCAGACAATTCAACCGTTACAAAGTCACAAGTTGCTGGCTGCGATGTGACGTGGGTCGACATCAAAGGCACACTGATGGATCGTCCTGGCGGTCCGATGGCCGGCGGCAAAGTCATCGAACGTTCGAACTACCGAATGTTGGGTTCGATTGTTCAGGCCAAAGAACACGGACAGTATTTCCTCAAACTGTACGGCCCGGCGAAAACGATCGGCGACAATGAAGCTGCTTTTAAAGCTTTTGTAGAAAGCCTGGTCATTGGGAAAGAGGACGAAGGTGGTTTTGATGTCTCAGTTGCCAAAGGTGGGTTGAATTTCAAAGCTCCGGCTGCCTGGGAGAAAGCCAAGCCGCGTAATAGGTTCGTGGAATACGAAATTTCGATTCCCAAGTCTGAAGGCGAAGCAGACGATGCAAAAAACGGGCGACTGACGCTCTCGGCAGCAATGGGAACCGTTGAGCAAAACATTGACCGTTGGTACGGGCAGTACAAGCAACCCGACGGCAGCAAAACGTCTGAGAATTCAACGGTGACAGAAACCAAAGTCGCCGGCTGCGAAGTGATGTGGGTCGACATCAAAGGCACACTCATGGATCGCGTTGGCCCACCGATGGCAGGTGGTAAAATCGTTGATCGGGAGAACTATCGAATGTTGGCTTCGATTATTCAAGCCGGAGAACACGGGCAGTATTTCGTCAAGCTGTACGGTCCTGCGAAAACGATCGGTGATCATGAGGCTGCTTTCAAAGCCTTTGTCGAAAGCCTGGTCATCAATGATGAAGCGAAGGGGATGTAATGTTTCGCGGATTCGCTGCTTTGTCGCTGCTGCTGACGTTGATCACGGGTCAGCTTTATGGCCAGGAACCGGTCGAAGAAGAGAGTAGCTTCCCTGAGTCTGACATTTTCCTGTTCGATTTGTCGTTGGCGGGTGAAGCGGTTGAAGTTTCCAATGGTCGCAATGTGACGGCAACCAGGGGCTACGAAAACCAGCCCTGCTTCACGCCGGACAGCAAGTCGTTTCTGTTTTCGAAAAGTGTCGCAAACCAAACCGATGTGTTTGAGTATTTTTTGGACAGCAAGGAAACGAAACAGATAACGAAATCGGCAGGGATGGAGTTTTCTCCGATACCGTCTCCTGATAACAAAACGATTTCATTCGTGACCGATGGCGAAGGAGCCAATCAAAGCATTTGGCAATTGAATCGGGAGACTCCTGACAAACCAACATGGGTTCTGAAGTCACAGCCTGAACGGGAGCCGGTGGGCTACTACAGCTGGAATCACGAAACAGGAAACATCGTTTTTTGGTCACGGTACGGATTCAATCTTCGTCTGGTCCACGAGTCCGAGAAACTTTCGCACTACGTGTCAGGCGATGCGGTGCCGACGACGCCGCAAATCATTCCCAACACGAACAACTTCAGCTTCGTGCATCGGCAGGGAAACGGAGAAGTCTGGATCAAGGAACTCAATCCTGAGACCAAAGCGATTCGTCCGTTGACGTTGTGCGCCGGAAGTAATTCACATTATGGCTGGGCGCCCGATGGGTCGGTTCTGATGATCGATGGTGACAAACTTTTTCGTTGGGTTGCTGACGCCAAAGATGGTTGGAAAGAAGTCGCGGATTTGCAGGAACAGGGCATCTCCTCTGCGACGCGTCTCAATGTCAGTCCCGATGGAACGAAATTGGCCGTCGTTGGTGTTCCTGCGAAATAGTGCGTTTCCAGGTCGAAGGGAACGGTTTGGCGTTCGAGCAAGACTGGGCAGGCAAACGCTTGCTCGATAAAGTAACTGGATGAACACCAAAACCAAAAAGACGGTTCTCGAAACGCTGGCTCTCTTCCTGCCCGGAATATTTCTGCTGGGTTTTAACATTGGTACCGGAAGCGTGACGGCGATGGCCGCGGCAGGTGCCACTTATGGAATGTCGCTGCTGTGGACGATCGCGGCGTCGTGTGTGGCGACTTATTTCATGATCGTGATCTACGGGAAATTCACGCTGGTCACGGGTGAGACGGCGCTGCAGGCGTTTCGCAAACACATCCATCCGGCATTGGGGATCTTCTTTATCATCGCGCTGACGGCTGCCGTTTGCGGTAGTGTGATGGGAGTCATGGGAATTGTCGCAGCGGTCTGCTCTGAATATTCCAAAACGATGATCGACGGTGGTGTCGCTCCGATTTACTTTGCAGGGTTCTTCTCTGCTTTGGTCTACTTCATTTTTTGGAATGGCAAAACGCAGTTCTTCGAGCGAAGCCTTGCAGTCCTCGTTGCCATTATGTCTGCCTGCTTCCTGGTCAACTTTTTCATCATGTTGCCGCCGCCGATGGAGATGATCAAAGGCATGATCCCCAATCTGCCAAACGTGCCCGCTGACGCCGGTAAAGGACCGTTTCTGGTTATCGCATCCATGGTCGGGACTACAGTCTTCTCGGGACTGTTCATCATTCGGACGACGCTGGTTAAAGAAGCTGGCTGGACGATCAAAGATCTTAAGCAACAACGCAATGATGCCATCGTCTCAGCGACATTGATGTTTGTTATCAGCACGTCCATCATGGCTGCTGCAGCTGCGACGCTCTATGTTGCTGGTGAAGGGCTTACAGAGGCGTACGAGATGATTGGACTGCTCGAACCGTTAGCTGGAAAACTTGCCACAGCGATTTTCACACTCGGGATTGTTGCCGCAGGAGTTTCTTCGCAGTTTCCAAATGTGCTGATGCTTCCGTGGTTGTTGTGCGACTACAGCGATTCAAAACGCGAGATGACATTGCCGAAATACCGCATCATGGTGTTTCTGATTTCGCTGCTGGGGCTGGTGGTTCCATTTTTCGGAGGCCGTCCTATTGCGGTGATGATTGTTTCCCAGGCACTCAGCTCTGTCCTGCTTCCGTTGACCGTTGGCTGCATTTTATACTTGGCCAATCGTAAAGACCTGATGAAAGAGCATTCAAACAATTTGGTTGCCAATCTGATTCTGATCGCGATTCTGGTGCTTTCGATCATCAACACATCGGTAGCCATCAAAGGCGTTTATGGGCAAATCACTGAACTGTTTTGAGGCGAACTAACGAACAAGCTATGAAAATACCTCCAATTCTGTTTCTGCCTGCCAACCGGGTATGGCGAACGTATCCCGGTGGCAAGAAACTTGACGCCCAGGAAGGAAAGTCCGATCCACAGGATTCGCATTTTCCCGAAGACTGGATCGGTTCCACGACCCAAGCTGTTAACAAGGGACGCGAGCACTTGGCCGAAGAAGGGCTCTCGACGGTCACCATTGACGGAGTCACAACGACGCTCAAGGCGCTCTGTGAACAGTATCCAAATATTTTGCTTGGAGAAGAGCACACGAAAAAATACGGTCCGAATACCCAGGTCCTGTTGAAGTTTCTCGATTCGTCAATCCGGCTGCACATTCAATGTCATCCGACGATTCCGTTCGCGCAAAAACACTTGAACAGTAACTCCGGGAAGACCGAGGCGTACGTGATTCTCAGCATTCGCGACGACGTGAAAGATCCCTACATCTATATGGGTTTTCAGCACCCGCCAGAACAGGCGGAGTTCAAGCGAATTATCGAAGATCAGGACATGGACGCAATGTTGGCCTGTTTTGAAAAAGTGCCGATCAAGCCGGGAGACGTTTTCATGGTTCCCGGTGGGATGCCGCACGCGATTGGCGAAGGCGTATTCATGATCGAGATCATGGAACCGACGGACTTCGCCGTTCGGGTCGAATTCGAACGCGGCGGCTACGTGCTTCCTGACGAGTCACGTTTTATGAATCGCGGGATCGATTTTGCGCTTTCCATGTTCAGCTACGACGCGACACCAATCGATGTTCTACGCGAGAAGTACTTTTGCCAGCCTAGGGTACTCGATACGCAAAACAAAAGTACCGAATCGATACTGATCGACGAAGAGAAAACGGATTGCTTTCGAGTGAGTCGCATCGACGTTCGTGATCGCTTTGTGAAAGAAAGCGATAGCTTTTACATCGGTATCGTCTCACGCGGAACCGGAACAGTTTCCGTTGCCGATCAGACGCAAACTGTCCACGAAGGGGAACGATTCTTCGTTCCACATCAGACCAGCGCGGTTACTTTCGAATCAGAATCTGGCATGGAAATCGTCGCCACATTCCCTCCCAGGTAGATGAGAGTGATATGTGATATCACTCTAGTTGAATTTTGCCATTTTTGGGCATCTTGTGTCGCCAGCGATCGATGTGCATCAAAG
>CAYUNP010000081.1:2903-21686 GCA_964446085.1 uncultured Pirellulaceae bacterium | reverse complement strand
ACCAACGACCTCCTCGATGTCAACGAGGCGCTCTAGCCAACTGAGCTAACCGTCCGGATTGATTTTGATGACCGATTCTAGCAATTCTCATCCAAAGCGGTATCGGTCTTCTTGCTGGTTTTCTTGACCCTTTACAGCGGCCAAGGTTCGGAAGAAGTAAGAATTCCATGATGTCCACTGAATTATTCCCGCTCCTGTCCTGCCGCAAGAAGTGCCAAAAAGTCGGGACATTTAGGTGAGAATGAGGGTCTCAATGCGATATCCATAAAATTGTTTGAATTCGTACGCCCAGCCTACGATACTGTACTTCTCATCCCCTGAGCTCTCTCCCCACTAGCTATTCCATGTCATTTTTCTCTTCCAGACGCGGTGCACAGCCGAGTTTTCCGTCCCGTTGCGCAAATCGTTCATTCAGCCGCAAAGCCGAAATCGTTGACGGCTTGGTACTCATGATTGCTGGGACTCTTCTGCCAGCATGGCTGCTGGGACACTTGTTCCTGAGCTTCTATCCAGCTCCCGAGTCCGCCACTGACCCGACCAATACTGTCGCCAGTGAATCGATGGGCGATTCGGATGCCGGCGAAGGCAAAATTCCAGGTGCTGAAGGTGAAGCAGGCAAAAGTGGATCTGCTCTCGCCGATACGAACAGTTCAAAAACGGTAACTCACACCTTTGCACCTCGGGGGTCAAAATCAGCCGACATTGAATCAAAGATCGCGGAACTGGAATTGGAAAACAGGACCCTGAAGTCCGAGATGATGTCGAGTCAGGCCGACTCCAATGTGGTTGGCCAACTACGAGGTCAATTGAATATGACTTCACAGGAGTTGACTACGACCAAAGAGAATCTGACCAACACGGAGTCCAGACTGCGCACAACGGAAGCTGAAATGCAGACGCTACGTTCCAACCTTTCTGAAACACAGTCCCGACTGCAGTTGGCTCAAACGAACCTTGAGAACGCCAAACAAATGGCTACTCCGGCTGCTGGCGATAACTCACCGTTTTCAGCGATAACATCGGACAACAACAACCAGACAAACGAGATCGCGAAAGCAGAAGCGACAATCGTCGAACTGCAGCGAAACATTGAGACGCTTACCCAGCAAACCAACGACAAAATCACGGTGGCCGAAGGAACCATCGCCCAACTGCAACGAAATGTTCAAACGATCACCCAACAGGCCAATGCTTCAAAAGACGCTCTGGCGATCCGGGATCAGGAACTTCGAACTGCCACACTTGAGCTCAAAGAGATGATGTCGAATTCGGCCAATAACAACCAGACAAACGAGATCGCGAAAGCAGAAGCGACAATCGTCGAACTGCAGCGAAACATTGAGACGCTTACCCAGCAAACCAACGACAAAATCACGGTGGCCGAAGGAACCATCGCCCAACTGCAACGAAATGTTCAAACGATCACCCAACAGGCCAATGCTTCAAAAGACGCTCTGGCGATCCGGGATCGGGAACTTCAAACCGCCTCGCTTGAGCTCAAAGCAATTGCGACTGAAAACACGAACCTGAAAGCTGCCCTGACGGCGGCCTCCCGTCAATCAACCCAGCAAACTTCGCCAGCCGCGGAAACCCAATTGGCTCCCGAAGTCTATCGCGAATTTGTCTCCAGCAAGGGAAGCGTGTCGAAGATGGCATTCGTTCGTTGGGAAAACGACGAAGTGATCGTTCGCAGTTTCACCAACAAAAAACTGTACCGATTGTCGCTGGATCGATTTAGCGATGACGATCAGAAGTACCTGCTTGACAAAAAGTAGTGCCGTGACAATTCAACACTGCCTCACGTGAAATTTCTCCCAACGTGACGTGCGCTTCGACCCTCCCATTCACTGTTCAGTTCCCTCTTAATCTGTCTCACCAAAGCCGAGTTTTATATATGTTAGAAAAAATCTCTTTACAGGTCGGAGATAAACTTCCCGGCGTCCTTACAGCACTCGCAGTGCTGATTATTGGCTGGATCATCGCGAAAATCGTCGCGATGCTTGTCGGCAAAGCCCTTCGCAAGACCGGAGCCGGCGCCAAATTAAGCAACACCATTTCGCCCAGCGGAGGCGTTGATGCCAGCAAAGTCATCAGCAAAGGCGTGTTCTATTTGCTGATGCTGTTTGTGTTGATCACATTTTTCAATGTTCTGGACCTGCCAATTGTTTCAGAGCCATTGAAAGCGTTCCTCGATCAGGTCTTTGCCTATGCACCGCGTTTGTTGAGTGCACTTGGCCTCGGAGTCGTCGCCTATGTATTGGCTCGCGTGTTGAAAGAAGTCACCAGAGGTGGCCTGGAAGCAGTCGACATCGACACACGAATCGCAAATCTTGGAAAAGACGCCAACGCCCTTAAATCGGCGGCTGGAAACGCTTTGGATTCAACAAGCAGAGCGATTGCCGGAACGGATGACGATGACCTTGACCTTGGCACCGAAGACGACGGATTCTCTTTTGATAACGATTCAGCTTCAACAGGTTCCGTTGCTGTCGTTGATGACGGTGCTGTAAAGCTGAGCCAAACGATTCCCGAAGCCGTTTACTGGTTGATCTTCGCCTTGTTCCTTCCTGCGATCATCGGAGCCTTGCAGATCCCCGGTTTGCAAAAACCGATTGAGCAAATGTTCACCAAAGCGATGGACTTTCTGCCAAACATTCTTGGTGCGGGTATTATCGCGATCGTTGGTGGCTTCATCGCAAGTCTGGTTCGCAAAGTTGTCAGCAATTTGACAGCTGCGTTTGGAGTTAACAAAGTTGCCAACAAAATTGGTTTGGGCGAATCGGGCACAAAAATTTCTGACCTGTTGGGCTTGCTCAGCTTCATCATGATTCTCGTACCCTTCAGTGCAGCTGCCCTTGATAAACTGGGAATCGAAGCGATTTCGAAACCTGCCAACGAGATTATTTCTCGCGTTTCGTCTCTGTTACCAGGCTTCATTGGAGCCGGCGTGATCATCGCAGTGGCATTTTTCCTTGGCCGCATCATCTCCAAACTCGCGGAAGAACTGCTCACCGGAGTCGGCTTTGACAAGGTTCCTGAGAAGCTTGGCCTGAATCTGGCCAGCACAAACCCGGAGCAAACTCCATCGAAAATCGGTGGCAAGCTTGTCCTGGGCGGAATCATTTTAATGGGTTTGACTCAAGCCCTGCCGATGATGGAGCTCGGTCCACTGGCTGCTCACGTTGACACGTTCTCGGCCTTCGCGGTCCGTTTGTTTGTTGGTCTGGTTATCTTTGCACTGGGTATGTTCCTGTCCACCATGGCCGCCAACCAGATCACAGGATCTGGAATGGAAAACAGCAAGATGTTGGCGACGATCGCTCGTTGTGCCATCCTGGTTTTCGCTGGCGGTTTCGCACTGCAGCACATCGGCGTTTCTTCAACCATCGTCAACACAGCGTTCATGTCGTTGCTGGGTGGATTGGGCGTGGCTGTTGCCATCGCATTCGGTTGGGGCGGGCGTGACGCAGCCAAGCGGATTTTGGATCGCCACGTCAAGTAACCGACAATTCCAGAGTAACTTTCCTGCTAAACTAATGGCGGCTGCTCGCTTGATGCAGCCGCTTTTTATTTTGCGCGACGACAATCCCATGAGCGAAAAAATCCAATGGTTCCCCGGGCACATGAACAAAGCCCGCAATCAGTTTCGTGATGGGCTGCCAAAAGTTCACATGGTGATCGAAGTCCTCGATGCGCGGATTCCGTTCAGCAGCCAGAACCCAATGCTCGAAGAGATTCGAGGCGACAAGCCGGTTCTCAAGGTTCTCACCAAGAGTGATCTGGCCGATCCGGAGCGCACAAAGGTTTGGCAGAAGTGGTTTGAATCGCAGGATGGCATTCGCGCGAAAGCCATCACAACCGAAAACATCCCGCAGATCATGGGGCTCAAGTCCACTTGTCTGAAGATGATCCCCAATCAGGAGTTCGTCAAAGCGATGGTCGTTGGTATTCCGAACGTTGGCAAGTCAACGTTGATCAACAAACTGGCTGGTCGCACGATCGCCAAAACGGGCAACGAACCCGCGGTTACCAAAAGCCAACAACGAATTAACATCGGTGAAGGCATTTCGCTTTTCGACACACCCGGGATGTTGTGGCCCAACGTTGAGAATCGACACAGCGGCTTTCGCCTGGCCTCGGTTGGTTCGGTGAAGGACACCGCGCTGGACTATGAAGAGGTTGCGGCCTACGCAGGAACGTTCCTGCTCAAACATTATCCGGACGGGCTCGTTGAGCGCTTCAATCTGGATTCGGTGCCTCAGGACATTGTCGAACTTTTCGACGCCATTGGTCACAAGCGTGGTTGTTTGGGAAAGAATGCGGTCGTCAACTACGAACGAGTCTCTCGCATTCTGATTACGGAATTCCGTGCTGGAAAGCTTGGAGCGATCACGATGGAAACTCCTGAAATGGTTCGCAGTGAACTGATCGAGCTGGAGAAAACGAAATCCGAGAAAGCAGAGAAAAAACAGGCTCGTGACAAGAAACGAAAAGACGCCTTCAAGTCACGCAACAAGCAACAACGAAAACGCTGAGCCAAGGTGCATCGGCAATCGCGGGTGGCACTCGTTTCAGGTTGCGGTCAGGAAGAGGCTAAATCTTGTCGTCTCCTGTTCGTGTCAAGGTTCGCTGCATATAGTGCCAAAGGCACGTTTTGTTGCCCAGCCCGGCATGAAATACCGGGACCAATGGCGACCTTTTATAACCAAGTACCAAAGGCACGGCACATTTTCACCGTCGCACAGGCGTTCACGAACAATTTGCCGTGCCTTTGGCACTATTGCTTTATGTCCAAACCACTACCCGGCATTTCATGCCGGGCTGGGCAATAAATGTCCCTTTGGGACAAACGCATTCTGAGAGACTATTGGGCCAACACCCCAAGCAACTTCAATTCGCAGTCCAGCGACCATCAGCATACCTGGTCTGAGTCGGATCGAACTCCGTTGCATTGCCGATCGTCGGAAGAGACAACGTTTTTGAGCCGGTTCGCCCGGCCAGGAAATGCCAGGGAACTTCTCGTTGGCGATTTGCTGTTCCTTCCGATTCACCAACGCGAAGCTGATACTCAAGTGCCACCAGGGTTCGAAGATGCTGTTGATCAATGCGATTCGATTTGGAGATCTTTACCAGTTCTTCCCATGAACAAACTTTTTTGAACGCGTTGACGGTTGCTTTAACCTGTTCATCCTGAAGCAGATTGTCGATGGTCACCCCATTGCGAATCGACCTGACCAACCTTGTTGCCCTGAGTCGATCATTCGCGTTTGGTATCGCGTTAGAAACTTCTTTCTTTTTCTGCAGCGGTTGCACGCCAGTTTCGAGATAGCGAAGACGGCGCAATTTCTCCCGTTCATCTTCATTGCGGGCCAGCGAAATCAAGTCAACCAATGCCGCGTCGCGCTGTGCCTCCGACGTGTTGGCAGCAACAATCACGAGCAATCGCATCGCCAAAGTGTGCGCGACCGGATCACGTTTTTGCGGTATCAACTCCTCCGCATACCTGTGCCACGATCCCCAATCGCCAGGAATCAAAGCCACCAATCGGGCTTCATCAAAACTGGTTACGATCGACTCAATTTCCGAACGTGCCAATGTCATCGATTCGAATTCTTTTCCGTCAGCTGTGCGACGAAAGCTAACATTGGTCGCGTCAGACGAATCAACGATTCCGTAAATGGGCTCCTTCTCACCGGCCAACCAAATCGTATCTGCGCTGACGACACTGGCAAAAATCTGCAACAACATTATTGGCAACAGCGCGAGGCGTCTATTGTTCATTCCATCAACTCCTGCAGTTGCTTTTCCCGCTCCAAATTCCACTTCATCAACAAATCCAGCTCACTCTTGAACAGCCGGGCACCCACCGTCGCGGAATGATTCGATTCAGCATTCTCACCCAGCAGCCGATTGAACATCACGATCTGCTCCATTTCGTTTTCAGTGGCAGACTCTATCAAGCCAATCGCACGTTCAGCGGCTGCAACATCATTGCTAACCGTTTTAACGCATTGCTTTGCCAGATTCAGCGCCGAACGATCGCCAACGAATCCATCACCGCCCAAAAGAATGTTGCGACGGTAGTAGGTTGACGCGAAATATTTTTCCAGGCGACCCCAATCGCTATCGGATGAATTCGGATCAACCACCTCATCAAGCGTCATCGAATCGTGCACAAATTTGAGCAACCTGAGACTCAGTTCGTCACGCCATTGGTCTCCAGATGTTCCTTCGGCCAGGCTACCCGTCAGCACCGTGTTCATGGTCATCGCCTGATCAATCGACACAGAAGAATTCGGCAGTTGATCAGAAATGGCGAGCACAAGCTGCGGCCATTTGGCAACATCTGGCAAAACACGCTGCATCTGCAACCACTCATCAGAATCAATTGGCGAAAGTAGATACCTCGCAAACGCAGCTGCCATCGGCTTGGGAATCGATTCGAACCTTGCCGCGATCCTGGGCAGTCGCTCGATCGCTGCGAGTCGACTGGCCTGATTTGCATCCGACAGATCCGAGAACGAGTTCAATGCACGATCACGGGCGGTTGTATCAAATCCGGCTGATGAAACTTTCGGCACGCTACTTTTGAGCGGTTCTTCAAGAAAAACAAAATCCCGCAAACGTTGGTCAAACCGTTCGAGCTGAACATCCACATCCTTCCACGCCGATTCGTCGCTTCCTCTTCCAGAGGCGGTGATACTGAGCGCTTCCAAACAGAGATTTGCCGCGGACGCCGCCTGAAAGACAAGATCAGGATCCACTTTGGAGTCAACGTTGGCTGAGATGTACGATTTCAGCCGTTCGATTTTTTCCGCGATCTTTTGATGCCGGACAAGGGCAGGGCGGAGCTGTCGGTTACGCCACTGTTTTCGTTTCGAGCGAAGAAACGGTCCGGGTGCGTTTTCATCTCCTTTCATTAACAGCGATGCCGTGAATTCGCGAAACCCAACGGTTCCGTCGTATTGGTCGAGCCAAACGTCAATCCACTCCATTCTTTGAATTTCATCCGCGGAAGTGATTGTTTGCTGGATCGCCGTTTTCATATTCCGCCACTGTAATCTGTCCGCAATGATGATCGTGCGAACACTTCGACTGACGAACTGTTGCTGTGTCGCGACTGGAAGTTTTGACTGCGTCAGTGCCGCCAGCGGTTCCACCAGAATCGAACATCGTCCCGGAGACGTCCACGATGACTGGATGAGTTGATTCCATTGACGGTTTGCGATGGCTGAGTCATACGAACTCAGGCCGGGGCCTGCAGAATCTGCCCATTCAACTCCGGTTCGATTTTTCAAAACCTGTGTTATCGCTTTGGCACGCGGCGAAACCTCTTCAATCGGAACCAAACGGGACATGGAGATCGCCATGGCAACCGCACGATAAGGCAAACCGAGGGCACCGTTGCGATTCGATTTGGGTTCGTCGGAAAGTGCTTTGTCTATAGCCTGCACCACACGACTGGCGACCGCCGGATCTTTCTCGTCGAAGTACCACGCAGCAATCGCTCGAAACTGTCGACTCATATCCTGTCGTGAATTCAAAACCCTGTTCGTCACCTTCGCGATCGCATCGCCGCGGGTGGTGACATTTTCCGATTTCAAAGATTCACCAAATTCAGCAAACAGGCTTTCCATTTCCGTTGCTGGCTCAACCGTTTCTTCAACCACTTTCACGATGGGCACCGGATCTTTTATGACGACCGGTTTCCCAAAGATCATTTCGCGATTCGAGACCAACCACCAGGACGCGACGCCAATCAGCGAAACACAGACCACCGTCGCAATGCCCAACATGACGGGGCGTTGTTGTTCCACTTTCGCGATGCGACGATTTTCTGCAAATCGTTCGTTTAGTAGTTGCTCGACTTCTTCCTGTGGACATCCCCATCGCCGTCCAATTCGAAAGACACGTGCTTCTGTACGTTTATCGAGAGAAACTTTCTCACCGACGTGATCGAGAATCGACTGGCGTCCAAAATCTTTGGCATCAGATCGAGACAGACGGCCAAACCCACTCTCTGCCGTCTGGTATCCAATCAACTTCTCGGCACGATGTGCGGGAATTTCGAATTTCTCTTTTGCATGAGCAATCGCTTTCTCTTCGATCGAGATCGACAGCACCGTGCCCTTGGGCATACGGCCAAACTCCTTGATGAGAAAATCAATAAAGCCCTGTTCATATGATGTCAGTTCACCGATTGGCGAATTGGAATCCTGAAGCTGCTGCAATCCGGTCTCAAAGAGTTCGTCCGGCAGATGAAGTCGCATTGCCAGTTCGTCAAGTTTTGCTTTGGCCGCATTATTGAGTCCCTTCTCTGCAGCGATGATCGCGCTGGCTTGTCTGAGAAACGCTTCCAATCGTGAATCACGGTTCGGCGATGGAGCAGCCTGATCGTCCTGTGACATCACTGCACCTCGTCCGTCCTGAATTCCTGCAACGACGACTCGTAGGCCTGTTTCCATTGTTCAGGAACTTCTCCACCAAGTTGCATCGTTTGTTGCAGCAGTTTCGTCGCCGAGGCTCTGTCTGTCTTGCCAAGAATTTTGGCTAACTGCCATTTCGATTCGAACCAGAGTTCGCTACCAGCTTCGCTTCCAGCTGCGAGTCGCTGCCAGATTTCTTTCGCGGCACCCTGATCGCTGTTGCTCCTGGCAACCGCCAGATTCCGCAGGTACTTTGCATTGCCAGGAAAGTACTCACCCAGAATCAGAAACACACGTTCACTTTCAGCGGACTGTCCCGCTATCTGTTGTAGTTCGCCCAACCTTGCGAAAGCAACGCGTGCATTGGCCGAAGCTTTAAGCTGCTGTTCACTCTGCCCCAGCACGTTCGAAAGTCGCTCATATGTTTCAATCGCTGCCTGTAACCGAATGGCGTCACTGTTCTCACCCGTCAGATTCGAATCCTGGTGTTGTGCGATCTGGATCAAAGCAGGCAACTCGAAACGGGTCCCTTTGCCGATCTCCGCCAGTTCCGTGGCAGCATTGACAACCGCTTCTGCATCTCCGTTTCGTTGGCCGATTTGTACTCGATAGTACAACAACTCGGCAGTCGCGCTGGTACGGTCTGCAACCTGTTTCAGGATGGAGTTTGATCGCTGCATCAGATTCCCGAGTTCGTCGTTATCGAATTCCCCGGATCGCAACAGGACATCGATCATCAAAAAATTGGCGCGAAGCTTCTGCCCCGCCGAAGTCGATTGACTGGAGGCAACGTCATGACAGGCGCTCTGCAATCCATCAAGCAGTTCGGCATCTTCTGTCCGGGATTGCCAAAGCCGATAGGACTGGACTGCGGTTTCCAAAAGTGCCTCTCCGTGATTTTCGTCAGCGGGCGAGATTACTTTCAGCCGTTGAATCGCATCACGGGGAGGCATCGACCGTAGTTCAATCTTCAACTTTTCAAAACTGGCCGTCGCGATGTGCGGTGAATCAGGCCACGAGCGAACAAATCGTTCCAGCATGTTCCAGGCGTCGTTGATTCGATTCGGATCCCGTCCACCGCGCCGAATCGCCGTCTTCGTCGCCAACCAGGCAGACTCACTGGCCAGCCTGGGATCCGTTGCCGCCAACGTTTCGGCGACTTCCGCAAAAACCCCCATCGCCGATTCTTCGTCGTTGTCTTTGAGCTTCAGCCACGCCAACAGGTAGCGACATCGCGAAACGTCACTCGCATCAGGGGTGGGCTGTTGGGTAGTCGTAAACGTAATCGCCGCTTCGAGTAGCTTTCTGGCTTTTTCTTTGGCTTCTTTCTCTCCGTTGTCCGACTTCCAGAATTGAACGTAACCCGCAACCCAACATGACTCAAACGAATTTGCTTCCTCGTTGGGGCCAAGTTCATATTCCCGAACAAGTCGCTCACCAGCGGTCTCACGGGTCAAACCGACGAGCGCCATCTGCCTTAGCTCCTTCGAATTGGAGGTCCCTTTGGCGGCATCTGCCACCGTCGCCCACAGTCGGACTTTGCCTGCCTGAGACATGGCGGCAATTGCTTTTCGATCCCTGACTGCGTTGGCCGCTTCCTTGTACTGGCGGCTGTAACAGTGTGCCAAAAAACGAAAACGAATCACTGCCTCGCGACTTTCCTGGGTAACGGCGTTAGCTTCGATCAGTTTATAAAGATACGTCGCCTGCGATTCATCTCCTCGCGCCAAAGCAACCGCTGCCAATCCGGAAATCGCACGCACATGCCAGGCCGACGAAAAATCAAACCAGCGCGAATCGTAGTCGCTGAGCACCGTTCTCTGATCGAGTTGAAGAAACTCCCTGAATCGCAGCTCCGATTGTTCAAGCAATTCTGCTCTTTCGTTTTCACGCAGCATCGCCAAAAAGTAACTGCTCCATCCGGCGAGAAACTGACAGTGAATTGCCTCCGCTTCGACCAACTGTCGCTGAGCTTCCAGGGGACGTCGATCACGATTCAGTTGACTTGCAGCCTGCAACTCCTCGGATTGCCGCATCAACGCCGAAAGTGCATTCGACAGATCACCGTAAAGCGTTTCCAAATCGGATTCCAGGTCTTCCTGGGCTTCGAAACCGGCTCCTTCACGAATCCCGTCAAGGAATCCTTTTTCGCTGTCCAGGTACCTCGCGTGCAGCATCGCTACGCGAAGTTGTCCAGTTTCGAATCCTGGATAAAGCGAAATCAACTCGCGAGTTCGCTTTAACATCGGCTGGGAATCTTCATCGACCGAAAGCAGCTTTTCCCCGTAGAGCATTGCCAGACGGCCGGCAATTTCTTTGCGTGAAGTGGCGTTCGTGGTCGATTCGAGTCGCGATTCCAGTTGCTCAAGTAACAGGCTGTCCAGCTTGCGCGACGCCAACCATGTTTCAAGAGCGATGTTCTCCTGATCGTCGATCTGCCCAAACGTTGGCGCAGCGAAAACCATCAGAAACACGATCGCCAGGAGTTTACTCGGCCGGCAACCACGCCACTGCAGAAAACCCCGCCGCCCGACACGAGCCAATCGCCTTTGCCGCGAACTCAAAAGGAACATCATCGGCCACACGAACCCAGGCTCCTTCATTCCTGTTTTCGAATCCTTGCAGGATGCGTTTAACTTCGGCAACGTTGTCAGTCGTAATGGCACCGATACGGTAGACCACATCGCCACCAATTTTCTGCACATCGACCAGCGCCGGTTCGAGAACAGATTCTTTTTTGGCGGCTTCGCGTTCATTGGACTGGATTGCCGACAGCAACTGCCGTTCGGGCCGAACGAAGGTGGTGGTCACAAGGAAAAAGATCAGTAACAGAAACACGACGTCGATCATGCTGGTCATCGACAACTCCAGCCGTCGATGTTGTTGACGATGTCGACTGTTGAGCTTCATGTTCTCATTCTACGTGAAGATACGATGCTGACTACTGATCGGCGACAGCACAACGAACTTTCTTGAACCCCATCGACGAAAACCGATTCACCAGCTGGTTCACAAATTTGGACAGACAGTTCCGATCACAACGAATCTGGATACGGATTCTGTCGGGATCATTGTCCATTTTTTCCAACTGAGCCTGCAGTGCGGTGGTGACTTCCTGCAAGGAGAGCACTTTCCCGGCCACGATCACGGACCCCTTTTCGTTCAGATTGATCGTCACCGTCGCCGTTTTCGATTCTGAGGCGCCTTCGATGACCCGCGGAAGTTCCACAGGATGATCCACTGTGCGTGTAATCTGCGACACGGTCATGAAGAAAATGATCAACAGGAACACAATGTCGATCATCGGCGTCATGTTAAACGACAGAGTGTGATGTGGCCGACTGCGGGAAAGCTTCATTTGGTTTCCCCGTAGAACCGATTCCCGGTGGCCGCTGGTAGCACACCAGTGAGCGGCAGGGCGCTAGCCGCCGGTAGCAGCAGGACAAACTCTCGACACCGATACCGGCGGCTAGCGCCTTGCCGCTCATCGACTGCAATCAAGGACATCATTTTGTTTTCTTTCGTCCCAACGGCATCATCACCTGCTCAATGCGCTTACCAGCTTCAGCCACGATAGAGTCAATTCGATTTCGAAAGTAACTGAAGGCAACCATTGTCGGAATCGCAACCAACAAGCCCAACAGCGTCGTAATCAACGCCTGTCCAATTCCTCCAGCAAGTTCCTGCGGCCGCGCCATGCCTTCGAGAGAAGCAATCGTTGTGAAGGCTTCGATCATGCCGATCACCGTTCCCGTCAAACCAAGCATCGGAGCAATCGCTCCAATTACATTGAGGATTTCAATTCGTCGATAGAGACGCCCGGTGACATCCTCGCCCGCTTCTTCAACGGCCGATCGATATTCTGCATAGCCGAACTCGCTGGCCTGAAACCGCTGCAAACCGGCCAGGATAATTTCCGTCGACATCGAGTAGTTGGCTTTCTGGCGACACATTTCCATCGCTTGCGTGATGTCTCCGTGAACGATTCGCGCCTCAAGCTCCGAAAGCACTTTGTCGGGCATCAGCTTGTTGGTCGAAATCCGCCACAGGTTGTCGCTGATGACAAACAGACTGATCACCGACAGCAACAGGATCAGAAAGACAATCGCCATCCCCAACGCGTTACCGCCAAAGAGCATTCGCAGGATGGTAGGTGGCTCTGCCTTTTCGTTATCAGTGATCGAATCGGCCACGGCAGTATCCCCAGACTGAACCACTTTCGCTGGTCCCGCCGTTGCCACGCTGAAATCGCTGGTTACCGTTGCGAAACAGACCAGCAAAAACAGAACGATCTTCCCACAGTGATTCAAAAGGACGGCTCCGACAGGAAACAGCAAAACACCCATTCTAAATCAGGTACCAGAAACCTGAAACGGCCATGTTTGGCAAAGGAACCGCTTTGGACAAATTCCACCGGCATGAGCCCAAACCAAATCAGGATGCGACGCTTCGATTCGGCTTCGCCAGTAGCGCTGGCAACAGTAACAGATCACCAACAAGCGCCGCAAACATCATCCCGCAAAGCAGCACTCCGAAACGGACGGTTGGCAAAAATCCGCAAAATGCGTACAGGAAGATGCTGCCGCCGAGAATTACACTGGTTTGCAACATTGCCCGACCGCAGTATCGCATCGTCGATTCAATCACCTCGTTGGCATCTCCGGTGGATTTTTTTCGCCACAGCAAAAAGTGTAAGGTGTCATCCACAGCAATCCCCAGCGCCACGCTGGCTGTCATCAAGGACGCGATGTCCAGCGAATACTCCAAATGACCCGCCAAACCAAGCACAACGACCGCAGGAAAGACGTTCGGAACAACAGCCAAAATGCAGGCATGTAACTTTCTC
This sequence comes from uncultured Pirellulaceae bacterium, assembly GCA_964446085.1. GTDB lineage: Bacteria > Planctomycetota > Planctomycetia > Pirellulales > Pirellulaceae > Mariniblastus. The sequence continues at coordinate 8,414 of CAYUNP010000081.1, read as the reverse complement.
AACACGACCGCAATGATCAAACTGATAATGCAAAATGCAATCGCGTACGTCGCCATCAACTCATGAAAGAACTGCTGATCGACGTTGTCGAACAAAACAAATTCTCCAGTCGTTACCGTCTCGAGTTGCTCGCCCCGGAAAACCAGTTGCTGATCTTTGTAAAACAGCTCCGCGACGATCTGCTTCAACTGATCGCTGGAGGTTGTGATATCCAATTCATTGTTGGCTGAATAGCGACATGAGATGCGCCACGTTTCGGTCTGTTGCGCCGGTTGCATATCGAGCAGACTATTCTCAAGCATCAATTTCTTGAACCTGTCCATGCGGACTTTTTCCGATGCGGCGGCCAGAGCACCTGATGTCTTTTTGAAAACCGGCGTAAAGGTCGCAGCAGAGACGCAGGATTCAAAAGGCGTCTCTTTGACGATTCGGGAACACAACGCCCTGATTCCGCGAACTCGCTGCCGATCGTTTTTCTCGTCGTGCTGCATAAAATGCAACAGCAATTCAACTGAGTTCAGTGGTGTTGAGTTTTCGATGATCGCCGCATTCTTCAAAACACGATGACCCTGCGGAAAGAAGTTGTTCAGATCACTGCCAGTTTGAATCCTGGATACACCCATCGCGCACCAAACCAGAACGATCACACAGCACGCAATGATTGCCCAGCGAAACTTCCTGGTAAATTTCGCCAGCCAGTGCCACACGTCCTGTTGATTTGACGTTTGCTGCTTTCTGGCCGTGCTTCGTAACTGGCACTTCTCCGCATAGCCAACCAGTGTCAGAAAAGATGGCAACAGAACCAGCACCAGCAGGTTGGCAGCAACAACCGACAACGCTCCAAATGCTCCAAACTGCCGCACTGGTTCACTGGTGCTTCCATAGAGAGAAAAGAGTCCTACCACCGTCGTTAGCGTGCAATACAGAATCGGCTTTCGCGCCGCACGTCTGGCACTGATGGCAATCTCCCAACGCTGTTTGATCCGCTCATCCACTGACCGGGACTTCTGGCTCTCAACCAGCGATGGCACGGACTCGGTTGCTTTGCGAAAATAGCTGAGAAAATGCAGCGACGCCGACACGGCCAGCAACATCGTCAACGTGGGTAGCGGCCAGATGATCGCATTCATATCAACGTTGGCCAGGTAAACAAAGTTGAATGCCAGACAGCCGGTAAACGTCCCCAACGCATTGATGAACAAAGCCAACCACAGGTTTCGCACAAAGAAAAACGTCAACGCAAATGCCAACAACAGGATCAATGGAACCATTCGAAAAGGCGACACCAACCCTTCGCGGTCAAGCGAATGCAGATTGTGACCAAGCCCTGCGAAGGCGGTTTCCTTCAGGTCGACGCCTGATGATTCCAGAATCTGTTCCAGTTGAGAAATTACATGGCTGCGACGCTCACGACCTGCTGCAGTCAGATTGAACCCAATGGCCGTCGCCAGCGAAGATTCAGCAATGAAGCTTTTGCGAATTCGCTTCAGTGCAGCCTTGTCACTCAAGTCTGCCCTGGTGCGAAGCTGATCGTAGACGCGCTGTCCACTGGAGATCTGATGAACAAGCCCATCGAGCCTGGTTTCAATTTTCTCCGTCACGTCTTCAATGCGCGAATCGTTGAGATCGCAGCCCAGCCAACTGACGACAACGAATTCGTTGACACCAAATTTCTTCCGGTAGTCGGTAAAATCCTGGTAGGCTTGCGAAGCCGGATCACCCCACTGGGTGATGTCGTTGCGAAACCTCGCCGAAGGCAGCGAAGCGATATACGCCACCAGCGGAAATGCCAACACAAAGATCGCAATCAGAATTCGGTGCTGCATTAAGGTGGGACCGATATACCTCGCATTCAATCGACATGAAAATGCGAGCTACTTCTTGAATACCAGCAAGCCATATTGAATCGTACCGGCTTTGACCAGTTCGGTTGATTGTTTCAACATCGCTCGCATTTCGGACAAATCCATACCCAGCGAAGGGAGTGCTCCCAACGCCTTGCCCATCCCGGCCATGACCAGCTTTCGCTTCATCTCGGTCGCCAATTGTAGCAGCGATTCTGAATGATCTTCCTGAGTGACCAGGCTGAATCCGGCCTTTTCGAACAGAGACCGGTAACCATCGACCGACATCGCTTTGGCCACACAAGTCCACGGTGCCGCTTTTTCAGCAAAGTCATCTGGCAGTTCGCCATTGAGAACCATATCCGTCATGCCAAAAACGCCGCCCGTTTTGAGCGCTCGAAAAAATTGATCCGCCACACCCGGCTGATCAGCAAAGGTGCTGACGGCGCACTCGCAGGTCAATCCGTCAAAGCTGCTTTCGTCCACCGGCAAGGCGTCTGCAGAACCCTGGACGAAACGAGTCGTACCAGCGGCAGCAGATCCTAACTGAGCCAACCCGTTTGACGGAGAACAACACGGATCGCCAGGAGCACAACAAGGTTCTTCGGTGACCGCTGGTTCAGGTTGGATCGCCTGGGCCTGTGCTTTTTGAACATTGATTTCACTGTAGTCCAGTCCCGTGGCCTGAAAACCAAACTCGCGAGCCATCATTCGCGTTGTGGTCCCGACTCCGCAGGCCACATCGAGAATCTGCGCTCCCGGTTTTTGGTCCAGCTTCGAGACCAGCGATCTGGAGAGCGCTTCTCCACCCGGATGAAAGCTCCCTCCCATTAGCTCCTGAACAATGTCCTGCTCATAAAACTGTGAACAGCACATCGCAGCACTGGCGCCGTTATTTTCAGAATTCGACTCACTCATCAAGGGCTCCGTAACGTGTTGGGGTTCTGTTAAACAAATGGAGTGCGGGAATTTGAAATCACAACCCGACGCGTAAGCGAGGGACAGGTTGTCAATCGGTTATCCCTCGCTCACGCGTCGGGTTGTGATGCCCTTATAGATTGCCCGCTGGCCGATTCACCGCATTGTATTCGCAAAACGAAACAGGCGTGCCGTCCGCAGAAATAATGTGAACGCAACACTTGTCAATTCGATCCTGATCGTATGAGTAAGCGTCCATAAATGGCTTGATTCCAATGGCGAACATTCCGTTCCAGTTCATGGGATCGTGACTATCCGCGGCATCATTGGGCAGTTGCTCAATCAGATCCAACAACGCATCGAGCGATTCGTCATCGAGCCCGGACAGGGCATCGCCAGCGACAACTTTCGCCATCAGGTCCGCAAACGTTCCGGCGCTGTCAAAGGTATCGGAAACCGCTGCAATCATTTCACGATTGGCCGGCGTTGCCCAATCTTTGTATCGAGGCAGATACCGTGAGATCGGCATCAAGCCATCTCTTGATCGCACGGCCACGGCAAGGTTGAAACAATTGGGATCCGAACACGGAATCGGCGTGAAATCATCGGGATGAAAATTGTCTTTGGTCTGCGCACAGATTTCGTTAACCACATCGGCCACCGTCATCCGCTCGATCAGACGAGGATTGTCGTAGCGGCCAGAATACATCGCTGGCTGAATCATGACCTTGCGAACACTGCGGGGACGCGAAGCAGCCCACTCGATGAATCGACCGACTTCATCATCATTGATTTCACGCGTCAGGGTCATCGTTGGAACGGTGTTGATGCCCAGCTCTTCGCAAAGATCTGCCGCACGAATCTTGGTTTCGAGCAAGTCTTCACGGCCACGCAACAATCCGTAAGTCGCCGGCTTGAAGCCATCGAACTGAAGGTAAATCGAGACGCGGCTGCCATAGCTGGCAATCCGCTCGGCAAACTCTCGTCGTGAAAGCTTGATCGCGTTGGTGTTGACGTAAACCTGCTTGATTCCTTTTTCGAGCGCGATCTCCACAAACTGAAAGAACTCAGGGTGAATCGTTGGCTCGCCCCCCGAGAGCTGAATCAGATCCGCATCGCCTTTTCCCTTCGCCAGCAGGCTATCGATATTTTGAGTGAAATGTTCTACCGACATAAAGGACTTGTTTTGTGGCGACGATCCGGCGTAACAGGTCGGGCAAGTCAGATTGCAACTCTGAGTGATCTCGATCAGCATGTTGCAACTGTGGTTTTCCACCTGGTCGCCACAGTGCTGTCCCGGGCCACAACAACAGGCCAACGATTCGACTTCGGGATCGGCAACGTAGTAGTGACGTCGCTCAGATGCGAGCAACGCAGAATAGCGACCGTGTTCGGGACACTCTTTGTCCATGTAAACCGCATCGTCCCGCTCGAAGACATTGGCTTCGATTTTATCGAGACAGACGGGACATAAACTTTTGGTCTGCTTGATGAATTCGCCAGTCGCGAAGTCGGCAAGACTATCCGCCGGTTCGTCGACTACGGTCTGGGTCGTGCGGATACTGGAGTCAGTGGGCGAGTAGATAGGGAGTTGTGTCATGCCCTTAAGAGTGGCATATCGCAGAAGATATTACAAGCAACCGTGCCAATTTAAGATTGGAGGTGAACTTAAACACGAAATTGTTCTCTTCCGACAGCATGCCTCCGGCCGTCAGTTCTGCTTTCGCACCATCAAAACCCGCACAAGTGACTAGCGAATGATGGGTTCCAGTAATCGACGTCGCAAAATCCTTGCGTCATTGAGCGACCAATCGTAGAAATAGCCCGAGATCCTGCTGCGCCTACTTAGCAATCTGCAGGTCGCTGGATCGGCATACTGTCGAAGATGATTCAGCACGGCTTCGTCGCTGCCACCAAAATCAGCGCTGTACCATTTGTAAATTTTCGAGATCCGGAGCCCAAACACGCCCCGCTTCACGGCCCGACCGGAGTTGATGTACTTCCACGCCGCATCGTTGAGTCGGTTGTCAAGATCCTGAGCCGTCCACGCTGTTTCAGAGAGATTGGGACAACCATAGGAAGCACAGTTCAACGCGTAGTGAATTCTGGGATCGTTAAACACCGGTCGAATGATTCCGCTCTCGATATCGTTGAGCGAAAGAGGCTTGCCAAGCACCGTAACGGCTCCTTCATCATCGAAGGGACCGACAAAGTCAGTGAACTTCTGCTTTATTTGACGCACTGATCGCAAGCGATAATTATCCAGAACGAAGATGATCGTTCGCGCGTTGTAAAGGTTCAACCAGTAAGCCAACTGCTCACTTCGATTTAGCGTCCGTACGTCGACGTCCTGTAGCTGGCTCACGTATCCTTGCAACGCACAGCGATCCTGACAGCTGACCTGGCCGTAGTGGATTCGGTTGATACCAACGGAATCGGTGACGAGGTATCGTGACAGAAACCAATCCAGAGCCGTGTGATCCACAGTCAGGAACGAATTCGGATCGCTAACCTGGAAAATCGGATCGACCAGCGAAGAATCGGGTATGCCAAGTGAGCCTGATCCCGCAGAGGCCGCTGGCGTAACCGTGTTCTGCAACTGCTCGTTGAATTGGAACTGCGACTGCCCCTGATCGAAGCCGCTAGCAGATTGCATGATTGCTGGCTGGCCAAACTCAGGATTCACAAAACTCTGCGGTTGCGTGAAGGACTGCGTCGGCTGAGCGAATGATTGCGTCGGCTGAGCGAA
>CAYUNP010000081.1:0-2803 GCA_964446085.1 uncultured Pirellulaceae bacterium | reverse complement strand
TGCGTCGGCTGAGCGAATGATTGCGTCGGCTGAGCGAACGACTGAACCGCGCGCGATGATGAACCAGCCGCTGCGGGTGCCGCGCTGCGACTGCCTGATTGATACGCGAAACTGGGTGTCGAACCCAGACACAGCATGGCGACAACGATAATCGAGCGTGCTATCACTGGAACTTCCTTGTTCACGAAAATACAACGACTGAGAGAGCTCCGCCGCCTGGACCTACGGCAGTAGAAATTAAAGGATCCATCAAGCCCTTTAGGTCAATCGGCAGCTTGGCAGTGTCGCTTGAGCCAGACCCCGCTCAAGTTCGCAACCGTGTACTCTGCAACAACCTACTCGGTGGTTTTCCGAGAGTCAGCTACTTATCGTTTGGGACTGCCGATTGGACTTCCCGGTGGCTGTCGCAGAGGTTTGGATTCGGGCGAGGTCGAGTACGGGCGATCGATCACCAAACGCACTCGTCGGCGAATCATTTCATGGAACGCATATTCGTTTGGGTCGTTTTTGTCAGGCTCACTCAATATTGTTTGAGACAAACGATCGACTGCGGCGCTGCGAACGTCAACCGAAGCGTTGGGATCGTCCATTAGCTGAAGCAACTTTTCCACCAACGCCTCGCGGACGACTCGGCCGATTTGAATCTGTTCGGCTTTGCCAGCCAGTTGACCGGGATGAGACTGAAGCCAAATCTTATTAACCATTCTGGCGAACAACGCTTGAACGCCCAGTTCGGCGTCGACCCGTGAGTGGACCGTCAATCGAGCCAGGCGCTGAGGTTGAAACAATTCATTGAGCGTCAACTCGGTTGCGACTTTTGCAGCGGCCAACGGATCGAAAACGCGGCCCGTTTGAGTCGGCAATATTTCCTGATCACGAATCGTGGAGTAGGGACGCGGGCTGATCGCAGAAAGCACATCGGCCGAAACAACCAATTCAGACGGGTGAATCGAAGCGATCATCTGGTCGATCGCCGCCTTTTGTTGGGCTGGATCGATCATTGAATGCAATCCGTTCTGTTGGTCGGCGTAACCATATTGATAAGTCGATCCACCGAGGACTTTGCCAATCGCGTTCAGCTGATAACGATGGTGCAAATACAGCGGCGTAAAATACTGAGCCACGTCGGCTTGAGTTGTTCCCGGCGGCAAAGTTTTTGGATCAAAACCATCCAGCGCAATTCGCCGGACCTTCATCACGTGTTGCATCTGGGCAATCGGATCGCTTCCATTGTCCCAAAGATTGCCCAACGGATGAGCCGCACTGGCAGGTCGCGCATCAGCATCGCTCACGAACAACATGCCCTTCGATTTCGCTTCCTGTAGTAACCGATTCAGCTGTTTGGCTTCGTCTTCTGCAAAAGGCATATAGGCAAACTGCACCGACAACTTGTCCCACTCGCCAATTCCAACTCCGTAGGCGTCCGACAAATCGAGCTTTCCATCGTCGGTAATTTTGACGCGAGGTGCCGGGTAATCCATCACCGATTCACGATCGCCATAGGTGCTGGCGGCAAAGTTGTGTACGAACCCGAGCGTGTGTCCGACTTCATGAGCTGAAAGCTGCCGAATCCGCGCCAGTGCGACGTCCAGCGGTTTTGTGTTTTCATCCAGGTCGGCCAACGTGGTGTCTTCGCTGATCCCGCCAATGCCACAGCATGCACAGCGCGCGTTATTCACAGAAGATACTGGCCCCGACTGGAGACCCTGAACCAACAATTGATCCTGGCGGACTCGCAGTGAACCCAGGGTGACATGACCTTTGATGATTTCACCTGTGCGCGGATCAATCACGCTGCCACCATAGCTCCAACCGCGCGTGCTGCGGTGCACCCACTGGATCACGTTGTAGCGCACATCCAACGGATCGGCATCGGGCGGCAGAATTTTGACCTGGAAAGCATCTTTGAAACCGGCGGATTCAAAAGCTTCGTTCCACCAACGGGCGCCTTCGACCAGTGCCTGTTGAACCTGTTTTGGTGCGCCCGCGTCGACATAATAGACGATCGGTTCCACCGCTTCGGACATTTCCGCGTCCGGGTTCTTCTTGATCAAACGATGACGCGTGATCCAGCGCTGCTGAAGCTCGGCATCCAGTGGCGAAGCGTAATCGGCAAACGTGATAAAAATGCTGGGGCTGCGCACATCGTATTTTCTTGGTTGATATTTATCATCTGGCAAGCGAATGAACGAGTGATGTTGTCGCAGCGAAATCGCGCCAGGCGTAGGAGTCGTTTGCTGAACAAAGTTACCGGGTTGATCACCGTTGAATGTCAGCGTCGCTTCGAGTTCAGTGTTATCTGGGAAAGCTTTGCAGTTCGGCAAGAACACGGCGCTCCGTTTTTCATCGAGCGAAAAATCGCCCTGCTCACTGCGCTTCAACGTTTGAACCACACCATGAACGTCACTCAACAGCAGGCTCGTCACATCGACCAGGGCCACGCCATCGGTCTCGGCCACGACTGAACCGCCCCAGATCACGGAACTGGCAAACGATTGCTCAACGGCTCGACGTTCCAATTCATTGTCGGTGACCGCACGAAAACGAAGATTGCGATGCATCAACATCACCTTGGGACCGACGCGACGAAAGTGAACAACCTTTTCATCGCCCAGTTGGCCGCGATCCAAACCGACCGGATTCGAACCCAATCCAGTCGCCAACGAATGCACGTACAAAAACTCGCGGTTCCAATCCTTGATCTCCATCAACACGGAACCGGTTTTGGCATCCCAGTAAAACGGGAAGTACCCGTCCACGGCTTTCATGCCTTCGATTTTTTCGGCGATCGCGACGATTTTGT
>CAYUNP010000080.1:16656-21790 GCA_964446085.1 uncultured Pirellulaceae bacterium | reverse complement strand
GCCGAGACCTTTGATCTTGCTGGTTCGCAGGACCCTGGAAAGCAAATGGACTACAGCCCTGTCGAAGGGTTGCTGCACAAATATGAGATCGGTCTGATCTACGTCGCGTCGACATGTTCTGCCCATTGCCGGTTCTGTTATCGTGAAGAACTGATTGCCAAGAAAGAGGTGGCTCGACCAGATGGCGCGATGGCACCAAAAGGGCTAGCCCAAGTCGAAGATATTTGTAACTACATCGTCGAACACAATCGCATTGTAGATGCCAACGGCGGGGTGCATCCGGAAACCGGGCGGGAAAAACTGCGCGAGATTCTGATGTCTGGCGGTGATCCAATGGTACTGAGCAACAAGATCATTGGCCGTTGGTGGTCGTCGCTTTCAGAATCCGGAATCGAGAATATTCGTTTGGGCACGAAAGAGCTTGCGTTTTTTCCTGACCGATTCGACGATTCGTTTTTCGCGATGCTGGATGCGTTTCACGAAAACTATCCTCGAACCAATATCCGTTTTGTGGTGCACTTCAATCATCCGGATGAGTTCCTGAAAAAAGATGCTGATGGCAATTACGTTCAGACGGCAGGTGGCCATGAGTGGCTGGACAACACGATTGCGGCGGTGCGGAAACTGAAGAGCCGCAGTTGGGTCAATATTGACAATCAGTCGCCGATCATCAAAGGGATCAATGACGATGTTGACGCGCTGCGAATTCTGCAACGTGAACTCAAACGCAACGGGATCGAAAACTCGCGTTTCTATTGTGGCCGAGACATTGTTGGGCATCGAGCGTTCAACTTGACGATCGAAGAAGCCTGGAGAATTCTCAACGAATCGCAAAAGCAACTCTCGGGAATTGAAGCTCACGCAAAGCTCTCGATCACGCATTACAAAGGTAAAACGGAAGTGGTTGCCGTCACGGACAAACCCATGGACATGCCCGGCGGCGAGAATGGAGTTTTGGTGTTCAAACTTTATCGCAATGCGGCGGACGCGAAAGACAAAGGTAAACTGGCGATCGTTGGCCGCAATCCGGAAGCGATCTGGTTCAATGATTACGAAGATCGTGTGCTTTTCGATGAAGCGGGCCTGTACACCAAAGCAAACTACTAGTGGGCTCTTTGGCAATGCGATTTTTGCGATGAGGCTGCACGAATTGTGAGCGGCGTGGCACTGGCCGCCGGTAGATCAGGCAACGAACCGGCGGCTGGCGCCTTGACGCTCACATTTGTCAAATAGGTGGACAACGTCACAACCATCCCGAACCGGTAAGTCGTTACGACGAGTTTGAATCATGAGCATAGAATCAAAATCCCGCAGCCGTTCACTCTACGAAGAAGCGCTTGAAGTTCTCCCCGGCGGTATCAGTCGGAACACGATTTACCGTAAGCCCAATCCGGATTACGTTTCCCACGGGGAAGGATGCCGCGTCACCGATATCGATGGCAAAACCCGGATCGACTTTGCCAACAACATGGCATCGTTGATGCATGGCCACGCTCATCCGGCAATCGTCAGTGCCGTTACCGAACAGTTGAATCGGGGCACAGCGTTCACGATGGCGACCGAAGCGGAGCTTCGTTTCGCACAACACATCTGTAGTCGCAACGATGGCTTTGAGAAAATCCGATTCATGAATTCGGGTACTGAAGCGGTCATGGCGATGATCAAGGCCGCGCGGGCGATCACTGGTCGGCCAAAGATTGCCAAATCCGAGGGTGCCTATCATGGGACTTACGACTACGCAGAAGTTAGTCAAAAGTCGAAACCGGAAAACTGGGGTAGCGAAACGAGCCCGGCGAGTGTTCCTGTTGTTCAAGGCACGCCACAGCGAGCGCTCGATGATGTGATTGTCATTCCGTTCAATGATATCGATCGAACGATTGATTTGCTGAATCAGCACAAAGACGAACTGGCTTGTGTTTTGATTGATCCATTGCCGCATCGAGTGGGATTGTTTCCAGCGTGCAGCAAGTTCATGAAGGCAATTCGGGAATGGACAATCGAAAACGGTTCACTGCTGTGCCTTGATGAAGTGATTACGTTTCGTATGGGCTACGGCGGTGCTCAGGATTGGTTTCCGGAAGTGAAGCCGGATCTGACGGCGATGGGCAAGATCATTGGTGGAGGGTTTCCAGTCGGTGGGCTGGCTGGGAAAGACGACGTGATGTCGTGTCTCGATCCAACCAAAGACAAATTGCCGTTTCCATTTTCGGGAACGTTTTCGGCAAACCCTGTTACCATGACCGCTGGCCGTGTAGCGATGGAGTTGTTGGATCAAGCGGCCGTCACGAAAGTCAATCGGCTCGGTGACTACGCTCGCAAAGAGATCGAGGCTGCGATTGCCGCAACGAAGACTGAGGCTTGCGTGACTGGTGCGGGGTCGATGTTCCGTGTCCATCTAAAGGCTGATCCGCCTGTAGAGTATCGGTCTGCGTGGCAGGATGCGGACGAAGTTCGAAAGGTCAAAGTCCTGGTCGACCATCTTTATGACAATGGTTTCATGATGATCAACACGTGTTCGGCGGCGCTTTCGACGGTGCTGACTGAGACTGAAATTGACCAAATGGTCGAATGTCTCGCCGAGGGATTGTCCAGGCTCTCATAGGCTGATTACACAGCAAATAGCTGCCCTGCTCTATCAGGGACCAATGATTGACTTATCCGATCAGGTAAGGAGATCAGGAAGCTCTGGCACTGTGAGTTGTCACGGTTTCAAAGCTCGAAACGATCGTGAGAGGGCAACTTTAGCGGTTGGGAAATACCTGCGCGTTAAGGTTTAACAGATTTGTTGATCAATCACGCTCGATCCTCAAAAACCGATAAATCTGGTCTGCACGGATAGTCTCAAAGTATGGTTCCGTCGAAAAGATGATGTGTACGCTACTTTTCAATACCAGGACGGTTGATCCATGTCTGTAAGACACATCCTTGCTGTGCTACCAATAGTTCTTTTAGCAGGATTCTGTGCAGCATCTCCATTGCTTGCTCAGGAACTCAACTCCTATCCGATTTCGTTTACGAAAGTTCAGGAGTCCGAGGCATCCGACGAGGACCAATCCCTCGCCGAGCAGCTCGAAGAGATGAGGACACGTCTCGAAGAACTTGAGTACGACCTCAAAGAGAAAATCGAAGCTCAAAAAAGCGATACGACGGGGGATAACCTCGAAGCGTTGACTGAGCGAGTTGTTGAAGTTGAGGACTCTGTCCAGGACAATCTTGAGTCGATCGCCGATATTGACGGCCAGATTCCGGGTTTCGTTGTTAGTGGGCACAAGAAACCCAAGATGAAGTTCTTTGGTCGCATTCACCTCGACTGGTGGGCGTTTCCCAGAGCTGAAGGTGGTATTGCCATTCTGGAGCAGGAGGATCCGCGTGATCGTGTTGCATTCCGTCGCTTGCGTATTGGAGTCAGTGGTGATTTGAACGACAACGTATTCTACAAATACGAAGGTGAATTTGCGGGCGGAGTCGATCCTTCCTATCGCGATGCTTTGATCGGTTTTCGTAACTCACCAGTTTTTAATACGATCATTTTGGGTAACCACAAGCGGCCCTATGGTTTGGATCACTTGAACAGCAGTCGTCACAATATCTTCATTGAGCGTCCATTCGTGGTGGAGGCTTTTAACGAAGACTCACGACGTCTCGGTATTTCGTCCAACGGAGTCAACGAGAGCAAGTCGATGAACTGGCGATACGGATTTTTTCACCAGGCATTGACTCAAACCGGAATCGGATTTGTAAACGATCACTACCAGCCAGAGATTGCCGGTCGACTGGCGTTTACCCCCTGGTATGACGAGTCGTCTGGAGGCCGAGGTTATTTTCATTTTGCCGTTTCCGGTTCATTTGGATGGCCCGATGGTAGTACAGACACAAACGAAAATGCAGCCCGATATCGTACAAGAGCAGAGTCGAGGACGGTTCAGCGTTGGCTTGACACGGATCAGATTCTTGGGGCTGACACCAACAACCTGTTTGGCCTTGAAGCTGTCTACAACAACGGACCGTTTCAGTTGACAGCAGAATACTTGACTGTGGGTGTCAATCGCCTTGAAGCAATCGGTGAAAACCTTCGATTTGACGGTGCCTATGTTCAGGTAGCTTATTTTCTGACTGGCGAACACATGCCCTGGAATCGCGACAACGGTACTCTGGCACGCGTGAAGCCACACGAGAACTTCTTTGCGGTACGCGATTGTGATGGCAAAATTAAACGTGGTCTTGGTGCCTGGCAAGTGGCGGCCCGTTGGTCGACGATTGACCTCACAGACCAGGACATCATCGGTGGTCAGGGTGATTCAATTACTTTGGCTACAAACTGGCTTTGGAATCCATACGCACGTATGCAGTTCAACTACATATTGGGCCAGATCGACAATCCACCAGCAACCGATATTGGCGGCGAGTACCGAGCAGTCGGTGTTCGATTCATGGTCGACTTCTAAACGTAAACTTCAAGACAAGACGACAGATTCATTATTCACGGATTGATAAGATGAACTTGAGTACAAGACTACTGACAATCGCATGCCTTGCACTGGTGGCCGGCATTACTATTCCGGCGGTTCAATCGACCGCGACAGCGCAGCATGCGAGCCAGTCGTGTGGATGTGGCAGTCAAACGTGTGGCGGATGTCTCAAAGGAAAACTGTTTCCTGCCAAAAAGCCGATTTCTTTCAAGTCACAGAGGAAAATTGATCACGGCGTTTCACTGGCAGCGCCAGCAGCATCTCAGGCAACCTCTGATGTGCTGATTTCACAGGAGTACCTTCCGCATGCTGCTGCAGCGACTTGTGGATGTGGCAGCGGCAAGCCTGATTGTGGATGTCGTAAATCGCGTCCCAAGCTTGCGATTCCGAAACGAGTCGAATGTCCTGACTGCGATTGTGACTTCTGCGAATTGAAAGTCTCGAAGACAAAAGAGAAAAAGAAGTGTTTCGAGGTGAAGCAAAAGGAAGTCTGCATTCCGGCAGTTCGACTCCCGTGGAAAAAGAACTGCCCTCCGGCGAAATCGAAAGTGCGTGTCGTTAACGTGCTCAGCACCAGGAGTTATGAGTGCCCGAAGTGCAAGTACGAATGGACAGTGCATGAGCCTGAAGCACCGCAGACCAAAGAGGACGCTTCTTCTACTGCT
>CAYUNP010000080.1:13061-16556 GCA_964446085.1 uncultured Pirellulaceae bacterium | reverse complement strand
CTGCTACTTCATCTTCTGATGCCGAAGACAATGTGGTCGAAGAAGTTGATCCCGTCGCTCCTCAAGCACCGAAGATCAACGAAATTCCTGATGTGGAAAGCCTGGATCTGGAAACCGTCCCGGAACCGCCAGCCGGGAAGTAGACCTGAGAGCGCATGAAAAAGGCTTGCCGAACAAAGAATCGGCAAGCCTTTTTTCGTGTCGTCGTTTGACCTAAACCGGAACGACGAGATTACCAAAGACGCTGGAAGCGTCTGTAAGTTGGAACGTGTCTGTCGTCGCAGTGATTTGGTCTGAGAGATTTCTCAGGTCAATGCGAGTGCCGTTAAGCTCAAGGGTCTCGATTCGAGAACCACCCCAAATGTGATCGGTGATTCTGATTGAACCTTCCGAGGTATTCGAGTTGTCCAGGCGAAGATCAATGATCAGGTCACGACCATCCAACTGGAATCGAATGTCATCCTGCAATGAATCAAGCGTCGGGAATTCAGTAAGCTCAATTGTATCCCGACCTGCAAGCGTTTGTTCGTCAATGACGTCGTTGCCGTCGCCAACGCCGAAGATAAACAGGTCATTGCCTTCAGCACCAGTCAACGTATCGTCTCCAGTGCTTCCTTCGATGATGTCATTTCCGGCACCTGAATTAATTTCATTGTTCAGAGCATTTCCGACAATGGTATCTTCAAGGACACTTCCAATCGCGTTTTCAATGTCGGCACGGAATGCAATAGAAACATTCTCATTGAAGCCGTTGAACGTGCTGAAGCCACCCGGGCTCAAGTCGATCGCATTGCCGTAGAGAGTCGGAGTACCATCAGCAAATCGACCAATCGTCGGATCAGATCCTGCCAGCGAAAGGGTGTCGATGCCACCACCGTCAAAGAGGTTTTCTGTGAATGCCGGATTTTCTGACCAGTAGTCATCAAGGCCGTAAAGCGTATCACCAGAATTGAAGGTGTTGTTCACGCCGTAGAATTGCTGAACCGCTTCGGTGTCATACAGCTGAGGAGTCGTTGGGAAAAGTCCGTCAGGGCGTTCACCGGTGAAAGTTGACAGAACAGAAAAATTATCGTTGCGAGTAGCCACCGGCAGCGTCGCCGTTCCGTTGGCATCTTCAAAGACGTGGTTGAAGCCAAAGTTGTGCAACAGTTCATGAAGCAATGTTGTAAAGGCCCCGGTAAACGGTGTTAGTGTAGGGTCTGCTGCAGCAATGATGTCTCCATTTGCATCGAAAAAAGGCGTACCCAGGAAAATCCGGTTGTAGTAGGAATCACCTGCTTCAGGATTTGTGCCAGGAAAGAACGCGAAAGCTGCAGCATTACTGTCAATCAAGCCGTAGTTGCTAAAGCGATAGATTCCACCTCTTTGCCCCAACACATTGGTAGATGTGTCAGATACTTCAACGAAGTTAACATTGGTGATCCGCTCATATTCATCAAATGCCCGACGAACAGCAATACGTTGTTCCTGGTTGAAAGGAGAGTAGTTTTCCGGAGCATCATTATCTACAGCTTCGCCAGTGTTGCCGTCCGGGAAATCCTGAGTGAAGCTGTAAGACAGTTCCAGGCGACCTGTTGCATCAGTCGTAATTCCTGGCACGTTGGTCCAGAGACTTGTAGGAGCAATTGCACCGCGGAATTCAGGCTCCGTTCTCACCTGCAGCTTCGACCATGCACTCCAGAGACCGTCTGCATTCTGTGCCCGGACCAGAACTGGATCATCATGTCGGCTGTTGAAGTCACCCGTTGTAAGACGAACGAATTGATCGACTTCCGCTGCAGTGAAATCATGGATCGTCAAAGCATCCAGTTCGTTGCTATTGAATTCGAATCGTGAGCTTAACTGGTCAAACCCATTACCATCATAGAGTTGGTAGCGAATCGTTTCGTTTCCGGAGTCAGCTCGAGTGAACAACTGGTCAATTGGCAACTCGACCAACTGCTCTTCAATAATGGTGCCGCCGTTGGTCAGCTCAGGTTGTATTGGCGGAATCACAAATTCTGTGGTGATAGAAATCGTACTGTTGTTACTGAGGAACAAACCGTCGCCACCACGATAACGAATCTGTTGAACAAGGTCCCGGTTCGGAGCCAGGTACTCAACTGTATCTTCCGAAGTGACACGCACCCATTCACGTCTCGGAACGATTGATCCATTGACAAGAATTTCTCCGTGTGTGGCATGCGGGCTCGTGTTCCAGAACTCGTAAAACTTGATCGAGTTGGTATCGTCGTCGACGATGTTGCTCACCGGAATTAGCGGAATCGTATCGCGGGAGATTGCATCTGCCCGAACGAACTGGGCAACAGGACGGTTCACATTTGGAATCGTTGTAACATTGTTGGATTGAACTGCACTGAAATCCTGTCCGTCGAAAGCCAGAATCTCCAACTGTTCTGTGGACGCCGGCCCTGTCGTGTTGTAGGACACACGATTCAGCTCTGCAGGGGTAAAGGCTGTGAACTGTCCCTGTGGCAGTGGATTACCATCAAGCGTCAGGAAGCCGGAATCGACGTTCGTGTCACGGATGGAAAACTGAATGATCTCAAAACCATCCGGATCGAATGCACTTACAAACGGGGCGATTGGAGTCGCTTCATTCGCCAGAGCCGTAAATGGGATATTCTGGACGTTTGGAGGAGTGATGTTCTCGCGAGTGGTGAAAATGACACCGAAACCCGCTGTCGCATCTGAGAAGTCACCATTGATATCGGTCGCAATAACCCGAAATCCCTCACGTGAAATACGTGAACCGGCTACGTATTCGACGCTTCCCAAATCTTCCGCAGCAACGCGAAATTGGGTGCCATTGGGGATCGCAACCCCATTGACCCGAAAGAACCCAGACGTGGGATCACTCTGGTAGTCCTCAATGTCGTAATGCATGATCGCATCGCCCTCTGGATCCACTTCGGAGAAGAGATCAACAGCGGCAACAGGAGTGTTGATAAGAAGATTGGTGTTGAAGTGTTCAACGAGTGGCCGGCCCATGTTTTTTTCCTTTTTCGCCTTCAAAAAAGCAGTATTGCAGGCTTTCTGCACCAAAAATTGGTGTCAAACAGTACTTTCAGCACCAAATTTCGTATCAGCGAATACGAAAGCCCAGTTTTAATCTACTTGAACAATCACCTGTTTCAATTTGATTTTAGGCAAATAAGAACCGAATTAGCTCCCACTGCAGACTAACCATGACGATTCCTAGGGTTACAGCAAATTCCAGCGGCTTCGATGCTGCTCGATAGGCCATGCCCGTTGTCGTCGAAATGCCCTCACAATTGAAAATGGCGGTAAACGTCAGTTCACGGATGGGGCACCGATGCAGGTATTTTGCCACGGCGGAAGTTTCTTGCCTAATCTCACAGGCCGGGAAGGATTTTGTAGCAGGAATTGATGAAGACTGCCTTCAACGGACGCTGGCGGAATTGGAGTCGACGGGGCGAGTCTCCAAATTTCGTCCAGTCGCCGATGTCGTTCCACCGCCAATCCAACGAGCGT
>CAYUNP010000080.1:0-12961 GCA_964446085.1 uncultured Pirellulaceae bacterium | reverse complement strand
AAAAAAGTCGGTTGTAGCCGTTGAGCGCAGCCACCCGGTAAGCCTCCGCCATCGTGGGGTAGTTGAACGTCGAATCAAGGAAGTAATTCAACGAGTTGGCTTCGCCCTGTTGGTACATGATGGCCTGGCCGATGTGGATGATTTCCGATGCGTTGGGGCCAAAACAATGCACTCCCAGGACTTCCAGAGTTTCGCGATGGAAAAGGATTTTCAGCATTCCAACCGATTGGCCAATGATCTGAGCTTTTGCCAGGTGCTTGAAGTTTGAGTTTCCAACTTCGTAAGGCACTTTCTCTTCAGTGAGTTGCTTTTCGGTCTTGCCGATGCAGCTGATTTCGGGGCTGGTGTAAATTCCGGCCGGGATCTCTTTGGCAATCCGTTGATCCTTTTCAGTCGCGTCGCCCAGAATTTGTTTGCCCGCAGAGCGTCCCTGCGTGTAGGCAGCTGAAGCAAGCGATGGAAAGCCGATCACGTCTCCGACAGCGTAAACGTTGGGAACTGCCGTCTGGAACTTTTCGTTAACTTCTATGTAGCCGCGGCTATCGGGCTCCAGTCCGATGGTTTCGAGGCCAAGGTTGTCGCTGTTTCCGGTTCGTCCTGCCGCCCACAACAAGGCATCTGACTTGACCTGTTTCCCGCTTTGAAGGTGTGTGATGACTCCGTCTTCAACTGCTTCAATTCGCTCGAACTGTTCGTTGTGTCGAATGACGACGCCACGTTCTCTCATGTGGTAACTGAGTGCATCAGAAATTTCATCGTCCAGAAAGTCCAGAAGTTCATCGCGACCATTGATCAGGTTGATCTTGATTGACAGGTTGCGGAACATTGAGGCGTATTCACACCCGATCACCCCGGCGCCGTAGATCGTCATTGATTTCGGTTTGTGATCGAGGGACAGAATGGTATCGCTATCGAAAATCCGTGCATCGTCGAAGTCGACGTTCGCTGGATGGTAAGGACGAGCTCCAACGGCGATAACAACTTGCTCCGTCCTGATCGTTGGACCGTTTTCCACTTCGATCGTATTGGCGTCGACAAACCTCGCGTGACCGGAGATCACTTCGACGTTGTTGCGACTGTAAAACTTCTTCCGCATCGATTCCTGTTTCGCGCTCACCGCGGCGGCTGTTTTGGTCAGCTGGGCGATGGTCGGGTCGGCTTTGACGCCGCAGTCAATCAACAGTGGATTGTTAAGCGATTCCGTCAAACGAAAGATGGAGAATCGAAGTGCCTTACTGGGGATCGTGCCCCAGTGAGTGCAGCCGCCGCCAATCTTTTCATAACGCTCAATGAGGACGACCCGTTTCCCCTTCTTGGACAACTGCATGGCCGCTCCTTCACCACCAGGGCCAGAGCCAATCACTACCACGTCTGCTTCGATATTTGTCATCGTTTCAACTACGCCTGCCGCCAAGTTAACTATGATTTCAGGCCATGTTTTAGCGGGGCAGATGATTTCTGGCAATTCGAGGTTGCCAATCTTTAACAATGGCTACCATTAGTCACCCGGAAGCTTCTGTCGGGTGCTACGCCAGTCGAGCCAGAGAAAGAAATTCCAGATTCGGATCCGGATTTCCATCAAGCATTTCAACGAGTCGATGGCCGAGCACAGGAGTAAATTTGAAACCGTGACCTGAAAGACCGGTTGCAAATGCGACGTTACTGTGCTGTGGATGATGGTCGATGATAAAGTGTCCGTCTTCCGACATCGTGTACATGCAAGCTGAATGATGCACCAGTCGGTGACGGGAATGATGGATACTCCTGTCCATGAACGCTTCATTGAGAGCCAGTTCATGCGTGTCAACTTCACGATCAATTTCGTCTGCATCGTCGAGTGCCTGGCCGCCGGTGTGACGGCAGACTTTCATGCCCAGAGAATCCAGTTCCGGAAGGCAGTAGAACTGTTGTCCATCGTCTTCTTCAATGAAAAGAATTGGGCAGTCGTTGACCAGTTTTTGTTCGACTCGGTCGATCTGATACCAGTTTTGCTGTTTTACGACCACATTCAGTTTGAGTTTCATACTCGAAAGCAGCGGCCCTGACCAGGCTCCGGCGCAAATCGCCAGTCGTTTTCCTTCAAACGTACCGTGTTCGGTTTCGACCGAAACGTGTCCTTCGGCTGCAGACCACGAGAGCACTTTCGTGTCGCTTTGTAGTTCGGCGCCGTGTTTCCTGGCTTGTGCCAGATGAGCGGCGACACAATGTTCGACACGCAGAAATCCGGCTTCAGGTTCAAACAGTCCAATGTGGTGAGGTTGGACTTTCAGCAGTTGTAACCGCTGTTCAATCTGCTGGGGCGTAAATTGTTCCAGCTTCAGGTTGTGCTCGGCGGCACTCTTCTGAACGCCAACGATGACTTCGCTTTCAGGTTTGCCGATTTGAAGAACACCGCACTGTTCCAATAACGGTTTGATGTCGGGACGCGTGCGATGGCGTTTGTTCAGTTCATCCCACCGCTCGAAAGCTTCTTCGGCCAAAGGCACGTAGAACGGATGTTCAAAGTATGCCTTGCGGATGATACGAGTTTGGCCATGCGAACTGCCTTTGTTGTGCGCCGGACCAAATTGGTCGATGCCCAGCGCACTCCATCCCTTTTTCGCGGCGTGATAGAGCGCCGCGCTGCCAACACCACCAAACCCGATCACGATGACATCGTAAACCTTCACCATAGCGTTCCGGTTCGTTGCTAGAAGTTGGGAGTAGGTGGTCGATAGTGTTCGAACTCAATGGTTTTGAACCATTCGATTGTCTTGGTCAGACCTTCTCGCAACGGAATTTTCGGCTCCCAGTCGAGGTGCTTTTTGGCAAGACTGATGTCGGGCTGGCGACGTGTTGGGTCATCCGGCGGAAGTTCCTTGTAAACCAGCTTGGATTTCCCGCCCACAATTTCAAGAATCATTTCCGCGAGTTGAAGGATCGAGTACTCGCCCTGATTACCAAGATTGACTGGGCCAACAAAATCATCTGGAGCGTTCATCAGTCGAATGAACCCTTCGACCAGATCGTCGCGGTAACAGAACGATCTCGTTTGCGAGCCATCGCCAAAGATCGTAATGTCCTCTTCATTCAATGCCTGTCGGATAAAGTTACTGACAACGCGACCATCGAAGGGATGCATGCGCGGCCCATACGTGTTGAAAATTCTGCAGACGCGAATGTTGGTTTTGTGCATTCGATGGTAGTCAAAGAACAGCGTCTCAGCTGCCCGTTTACCTTCGTCGTAACAAGCACGAACTCCGATTGGATTGACGCAGCCACGATAGGATTCTGGTTGCGGATGGACTTCTGGATCGCCGTAAACTTCGCTGGTCGAAGCCTGGAAAATCTTGGCGCCACATCGCTTCGCCATACCGAGAAGATTGATCGATCCCAGGACGCTGATTTTCAGGGTCTTGATCGGATTGTATTGGTAATGCCCGGGTGCGGCCGGACATGCCAGATTGTAGATCTCGTCAACTTCCAACAGAATCGGCGTGACGATGTCGTGGCGAATCAGTTCAAAGTTTGGTTTATCCAGCAGATGGCTGACGTTGGCTTTTTGGCTTGTGAAAAAGTTGTCCAGACAGATCACATCGTGACCCTGTTCAACCAGTCGATCACAGAGGTGAGAACCCAGGAATCCGGCGCCGCCAGAAACCAGAATACGTTTTATAAGTGGCATTAATATTGATCCAAAAAAGAGCGCAATAGCAATAGTCAAGTTAGCGCATAAAAAATCCTTCCTGAGTTGAAATCAGGAAGGGTGTTCTGTCAAAGGGTGTCAGTTTATCGCCGCCGACGCAACCCCAGAATTCCGGTCATTGCAAGAACGACGATGACACTTGATGGTTCTGGAACTGCTGAAACTACCCGAACGACGCCATTGGATGATGGTGCAACAACGACTGTTTCGTCAGCGTTTTGAAAAACCGTGTCAAAAATGGTGCCGCCGATGTCGATTCCCGTAAATTGAATGTCGAGCGTCGAGCCGGCGAAAAATCCGGTCGTGTCAAAAATCAGTGTCCCAACGACGCCATCGTTCGTGGCGACAACGCCGTCGATGAAGTCAGCCCACAGCAGAGGGGTCTGACTATCTCCGAGACCTGCACCGCGGTTCCCACCTTCGAAGATCGTTCCCGATTCGCCAAGGTCGACGCCACTCAAGCCGGGGCCGACATCGGTTCCACCTGCAAGGGCGCCACCATCGCCGATTTGAACGAACATCTCGAATGTATCGAAGTCGCTACCAGCAACGTTGTTGGCGAAAATGTCGACGCGTTGGTTGGCAGTATTCTCAAGGAGCTCAATCTCGTTGTTGATGCCATAAGTCAGCGAAACCTGGGCAGAAGCGGTGCCGAACAGGAGGACAACAGCAAGTGCTGAAATAGCACCAATTTGAAAGATGTTTCTCATGGTTGTATTAACTTGGAGTCAGGGGGATCGGGACTACCGGACGGAAAGGCGGGTTTAGAGGTTTATAGTAAATAGGTAGTGGTACGCTGGCAAACGGAATCTTGTTTTGGCATGCCCGGATTAAGCGAATCGTCGGCTATTTGATTCGTTTTTCTTTTGAAATTGCAATTTGTGACAGTTACGTTGAAACGCAGATTCCCCCAATATTCCTTGTTTTGGAATATGCTTAGGGTGAAAAATGCAGCGCAATTTCAAAGCTGATTTTTCTGTTGGTGCCGTTGCCGATGGATTGGACATCTGCTGATGTCAATGCACAGACTTGATATTCATCGTTGTTCAAGACATCAAAGTTGAAGATTCCCGAACTGCGTCTGCCTGGTCCGATTGTGCTGTCAAACAGTTTGGCATCCATATCGGGCACTAAAAAAGTTCTCGTTGCAATTCATCGTTTTGCTCTTTGGCGACAAGCGTACCCAAAATGCGTCCTGCTGCTGACATGCCGCTAAGGAACGCTCCTTCAACTCGTGGACCGCCAGCCCAATCGCCGCAGGCTGCAATTCCGCTGTCGGTGTCGAAAAAACTGCGCGTTGCGGCAGGGTTTTCAGGAATCGCAAACTTCCATCGGTGAGCCTGGATTTGGACCGGTTTTTGAGGAGCGATGCCGGAACATTTCCAAAACGCGTCCAGCATTTCCGCAGCGACAGAGTCTGCGTCGCACTCCCAATTCTCTGCAGTCCATTCGTGTCCGGCGTGGAGAAGTAGATCTTCAAAGCCAGTTGGTCGCTGCGGTTTGGTGCTATTGCGAGCCGCCCAGGTGAGTATTGAATCGTGAATGAAGCTTCCCACCCAGTCGTCATCAATCGAATCAGGAAGCGTGACCAGGGCTGCCCAGCATGGTTGCATGACGATCCTCGAAACCGGATTGGCCAACAAAGGAAAATTCGCCAGAAGTTCAGCACTTTGCCCTGCTGGCGCAGAAACAATCAGGCGGTCAAACTCCCCCAGCACGTTCCCGACATTATCTGTCAGTCGAATGCCGACAGTCGTTGGCTCGATTTTTTCAACCCGCGTTGTGAGAGTGACCTCAAGATCTTTCGCGAGGTGTTTGCAGATTCCGTTCATGCCAGGCACACCAACAAATCGTTCCTGGGAATCTGGTTTGAAGGACCGCTCACCGTTCCTGAACACCACAATCTTCTGGGACGGGTCCGATTGTGGATCCGGCCATCGAGCAACAACTCCTTGCTCAATCCAGGACTGAACATGTCGTTGGAATCGCCTGTCGCGAGCGGTGAAGTACTGGGCTCCATGATCGAATCGCGATTGTCCATCGACACGGCGCGTTGACATGCGGCCTCCGACGCCGCGACCCTTGTCGAAAACCATGACCGACAATCCGTGATCGGCGAGCGTTCTGGCTGCGACAAGTCCTGAAATACCGGCACCGATCACGGCGACGCGCGGCACGGGATCGAACCGTGGTGTGGTGACACGTTTCTGATACGTAGCCGTATCGAGGCGTTTTGCATGGTCGGCAGTTGAGCGCGGTCGAACGGTGCCGAAGACATTTGATTCTGGTTCGAAAGGACGGTCGAATTGACCAAGGCACCATAGCAGCCCGCCGTACGATGCCGGGTCGCGTCCATCAAGCGCATAGCGATGGTTGAGATCGACCATGATCTTCAGCGCGTTCTGCGGCGATCGAGTCCAGTTGAGAATCGCCTTTCCCCACGTCATCCGAACGTTGTTGTGAAGCTCGCCCTGACGCAATAACGATAGTTGGGCTGCGTTCCAGAAATCATCATTCGTTTTGCCACGAGCCAGTTGCTCCCATGAGTAAATGTTCTCGCGCAAGTCAGACTGGTGTGATTCAAGCGTCTCTCTGGCCCATTGGGGAATCGCGCTCCACTGGTCGTGGTCATCGTGATGGAAGCAGAACAGATACGCCAATTCTCGCCAGATCAGCAACTCGTCGAGATACTTCTGGCTCCCCGCGTTATCGATGTTCGCGGCGTCACGAGCAAGTTGCATTGGCGAAACCATACCGTAGTGCAAATACGCTGACATCCGGCTGACGCCATCGATCAAAGCGTTGTTGCGACATTTGGCATACTGCGAAAGTCCTTTGGTTTTGAACCTGGCCCAGCGTGTGTATCCTGCGGTCGAACCACCAACGGTATCAACCACGGGCCCAACCGAATGATCAATGTCGCACTTTGCAACCAGCTCAGCCAAATCCGATGATTGCAAATCGAGGGCGTCGAATTCAAGTGCGGAAACGTCAAAAGGTCGAGTTTCCAGTGCAACATTGGGCCACGGTCGTGTGAGTCTTTCTTCGAAAAGTTGTTTCGTGGCATTGCGAAACTCGAAGGCACGAGTGAAGGGCTTCTTTAACAAAAGCATCGGAACAATGCAGGCGGTATCGACGCAAAAAATCGGCGTCTCAATTGCTCGGGCCAATGCTGCAAGGAAACGACGCGGCGGATCGACAGGCATCTCTTCGGTGACGACCACCGCGGCGTCTTGGCCGAGCTTTATCAAGTGCGGTTGCTGGTCGTCAGGGGTTGCCAGATGAAACGCGTAGCTGATGTTGCGTTCCTGAAGCTCAATCTGAACATCGCGGGCTCCTTCGAGCATGAACGTGTGGTGCCGATCCGAAGCGTATTCATAGTGCTGGGAAATTGCGTGGTAGACCAGTAACGGTAGCTTCAGCTGATGGGCGAAAGAAATCGCAACATCGAGGGCAGGATTTTCGTCACTTCGAACCGCAGTTCGCATCCAGTACAGCACAAACGTTCCTGTTGCTGGCTGACCTGTTTGGTAGGCTCTTGTTCGTTCCCCAAGATGGCGAGGTAGATCAGCAGGCAGCGATTGCATCATGTTTTTTTAGGAGGCTTCTGGCCCCAAAGTCCTTCGAATTTCTGTAGTTCAAGGTCGCCCTGCACTCTACATTGGCACGACAACCTCAAATTTTGCTCGCGTCGATGAGGAGGAAAACCGAGTCGCCATTTTTCAACCGCAGTCATTGGAGAAACTTCACCCTCAATCTGAATCGCGCACGTTCCGCAGGTGCCAAAGCCGCGACAGTGAATCGTGCCAGCGACTCCGTTATAGATCGGCAGATTAGCGTCGAGCAAAACTTTGCGGAGATTGTCACCTGTCTCGCACTCGATTGTTCGTCCAGCGAAAGTGACTTTAGGCATGACCTACTCCTGAAAGAAGTTGCGATTGAATCCATCAGCGTCCATCTGCTTTCCAAACAGCGGGTTCTTGCGGACGTCGAGGTTCGGATCGTCCAGGTCACGGCAATCCTGAAACCCAAAGCTGGCTCGTGTTTTGGCCAACGCCCTGCCCTGTTCCTTTGACAGTTTTCTGGGCCCGCCAATGGTCTGTGAAAGGATGATCGTCTTGCAGGCCGATTCGAGAACTTCCGTCATCCAGAACGCTTTCTCAAGTTCCTTGGCGTAGGTCACCACGCCGTGGTTGGCCAACATGATGGTGTTGGTGTGTTGCACAAAAGGCGAAACAGATTTTGCGAACTCGTCTGTGCCCGGCGTTTGAAAGGGAGCCAGAGCCACTTCGCCGAGAAACAGGTCGGGCTCGGCAAGTACGCCGCAAGGGAATGGTCGGTTGGCGACAGCAAATGCTGTTGCGTGTGCGGGATGCGAGTGTACTACGGCGTTGACGTCATCGCGCTGCCGATAGATTTCAAGGTGCAGACGAATTTCGCTGGTGGCTTTTTTCGCGCCAGAAACCTGGTTCATGTCCATATCGATGACGCACAGATCCGCAGGCTGTAGAAACCCTTTGCATTGCATGGTCGGCGTGCAGAGCAGGTTTCCGTCGGGAAGGCGAATCGAGAGGTTGCCTTCGTGAGCAGCGACGAACTCACGGGCGTACATGCGGCGACCGATCTCGCAAATCAAATTTCGTTCATCGACAAATTCACTCATTGATTCACTGTCCCATTTCGCTGGCAATTGCCTTGACTGCCACAATGGCTCGATCGCATTCGACCTGTTCTGTGAATACTCCCGGACTAAAGCGAACGGTGCCGCCAAGAGAATCGGATCCGATCATTTTATGAATCAGAGGGGCACAATGCAGGCCAGTTCGACATTCAATCTCAAACTGACTTTCAAGCAACATGCCAACTGTTTGACAGTCGACGCCTTCGATGTTGAATGAAATTGTCGGTGTTTGAAGTTCGGTTGGGCCATAGACGACAACGCCAGCGATCTTTCGAAGCCGATCAGCAAGTTCCTGGCTCATGATATGGAGTGACTCAAATCGTTTGACGGATTTTTCATTTTCAATCCACTTCATTCCAGCCAGTAGTCCTGCGATTCCTGGTATGTTCTGGTTTCCTGACTCAAATTTCTGCGGGCGTGATTCGGGCTGTTCGAACTCGTTGCCAGTCGAGCCCGTTCCGCCAAAACGAAGTGGCACGCATGGCTCCGCGACGCTCTTGCATGAATATAGAAAACCGGTCCCCAGAGGGCCAAGAAGTCCTTTGTGTCCTGGTGCGGCCAGAAAGTGACATTCGAAATCCTCGACATTGACCGGTACGTGCCCCATGGTTTGCGCCGCGTCGATCAGAACGGCTGCGTCATTTCCCCGGCAGATCTTGCCCACTGCTTTGACGGGTTGAATGGCTCCTGTGACGTTACTGGCATGAGGCAGGCAAACCAGTTTCGTATTCGATTGACAAGCCGATTCGATTTCGGTCGCATCGACCACACCGGACTCGTCACAGCCAACGATGGTCAGTTCGATGTCACGGTTGCGTTGTAGATGCCATAACGGCCTGAGTACCGAAGTGTGATCTGCTGCAGATGCAATGGCGTGATCGCCGGGTTTCAGATAGCCAAGAATTGCGGTGGAGAGTGCGTCGGTGCCGCTGAAAGCAAACGAGATTTCGTGGTTGGACGAACCGTTGATTTTATGGATGATGGCGCTGCGCGTCTGTTCCAGAAGTCGGTTCGAGTTGTTGGCGCGTTGATAATTTCCGCGCCCAGCAGAGACAGCAAGGTTACGGTTGGCCTCGTCGATCGCAAGGTACACCTTCTCCGGTTTCGGAAAGCTTGTCGCTGCGTTGTCGAGATAGATCGGCACGCTGATTCTCAAATCGTGGAGTCAGTTGTAGACGAGGCTGTCTCAGGCTCGTGAAGGCGTGGTTGTCAGTCCGGGACAGGCTGGCCTGCGATTGCGCGGCGTCAGTTGGGGCAGACTGATCTGCCGTTAAACCGTCCAGGTATCGCCAGACGAGTACAGCTTCGCCAAATCGCCGTCGCCCTGTTCTTGGCGAGCATCGACAACTTGCTGGTTGATTCCGTCATCGTAAGTCTGACGCTCAACAGCGCGGAAGACACCGATCGGCTCAGGGAATTCAGGGTAACGCATCCGAGCCAAAATATTGGCCAGGTGCGGCTGCACTTCTTTCTCGTTGTGAAACAACAGGTCATCGAGCGCGACATTTCCATCAAGCTCAACAATCTCGGGCTCGAAACCGTTGAGCCGAATGCCCTTGGTGCCGTTGTCGTAAACCAGTGGCTTGCCATGTTCCAGCACGACCGTTGTCTGGTCTTTCGTTTTCTTGTCCTTGGCGTAGTCCCAGATGCCGTCGTTGAACACGTTGCAGTTTTGGTAAACCTCTACGAAAGAAGTTCCCTTGTGAGCATAGGCACGTTTGAAAGTTTCAACGAGATGCTTGATGTTTGTGTCAACGCTGCGGGCAACAAATGTCCCTTCGGCCGCGATCGCAATCGAAAGCGGATTCAAAGGATGATCGATCGATCCGCGCGGCGTACTCTTGGTGACCTTCCCGATCTTTGAAGTCGGAGAATACTGTCCCTTGGTCAGGCCATAGATGCTGTTGTTGAACAGCACGATGTTGATGTCCAGATTTCGGCGAATGACGTGCATCAAGTGGTTGCCGCCAATCGAAAGTGCATCGCCGTCACCAGTGATAACCCACACGTCCAGCTCGGGTCGCGTTGACTTGAGGCCGGTCGCGAACGCAGGAGCACGTCCGTGGATGCTGTGCATGCCGTACGTGTCCATGTAATACGGAAAGCGACTTGAGCAACCGATGCCGGAAACGAAAACCGTCGATTCCTGTTTGGCGCCGATTTCGGCCAACACTTTTTTCATTTGAGCCAGGATCGAATAGTCGCCGCAGCCGGGGCACCAGCGTACGTCCTGATCGGATTCGAAATCTTTGGCTTTGAGAACAGGGAGTTCAGTAGACATGAGATTTTAGTTTGGAATGTTCAGTGTGAAGTGTGTTTAGTGTTCGGTGTTCGGTGTTCGGGCGATGCAGCGCGAAGAAGCAGGTCTACGGCTTAGGCGATGGCCTCGATGGCTTCAACCAATTCGCTGACGGAGAAAGGTTTCCCTTTGATCTTGTTGAAGCCTTTGGCATCGACAAGGAACTGGTCGCGAATCATCAATCGAAGCTGCCCGGTGTTGAGTTCCGGAATCAGAATGTTGTCGTACTGCTTGAGTACTTCAGCCATGTTCTTCGGGAACGGGTTAAGCCAGCGAAGGTGAGCGTGAGCAACCGATTTGCCGTTGGCCTGGCAAGCTTTTGCTGCCGTGCGGCAGGCACCGTAAGTTCCGCCCCAGCTCAGAACCAGTGTTCCCGAAGCTGGTCCGTCGACTTCCAGTGGATCCAGGAAGTCAGCTGCCATGGCGACTTTTTTGGCTCGGGTTTCAACCATGTGCTGGTGGTTGTCAGGGTCGTAGCTGACGTTTCCTGTTCCATCTTCTTTTTCGAGTCCACCGACGCGATGCATCAAACCTTCGGTGCCCGGAATCGCCCAGGGCCGAGCCAGATTTTCATCACGTTTGTAAGGCAGGAATGGAGTGCCGTTCACCTTTCGGCCTTCAGGATGTGAAACTGGAATTTTCGGCAATGAATCGACATCCGGAATCCGCCACGGTTCGGCTCCGTTGGCGATGTAACCGTCGGACAAAATCATGACCGGAACCATGTAACGCGTTGCGATTTGCCAGGCTTCAATCGCGGTTCGGAAACAGTCAGCCGGACTCTGAGCTGCGACGACTGGCAGTGGCGATTCGCCGTTGCGCCCGTACATCGCCATCAGGAGATCGGATTGCTCGGTCTTGGTTGGCAAGCCAGTACTCGGTCCGCCGCGCTGCACGTCGATGATGATCATCGGTACTTCCAGCATCAAGCCGAGCCCCATGCCTTCGCCTTTGAGTGCGATTCCAGGTCCACTGCTGGTGGTGACTGCCATCGAACCGCCAAAGGCAGCGCCAATCGCCGAGCAGACCGCTGCGATTTCGTCTTCGGCCTGAAACGTTCGCACGCCAAAGTTCTTGTGCTTGGAAAGCTCGTGCAGAATGTCGCTGGCCGGCGTAATTGGATATGAGCCAAGGAAGAGTTCTTTGCCGCTGAGTTTGGCTGCAGAGATCAGTCCCCAGGCTAACGCCTGGTTACCCATCACGTTTCTATAGGTTCCCTCCGGGAGTTCGGCTGCCGACACCTGGTAGGTCGACGCGAAATCTTCGGTCGTTTCGCCGTAGTTCCAGCCAGCCTTCAAAGCCAGGCGGTTTGCTTCAGCAACTTCCGGAGCTTTCTTGCCGAACTTGTTTTCGATGAAACGCAATGTTGGTTCGACGTCGCGACCGTAGAGCCAGAACACCAAACCC
Organism: uncultured Pirellulaceae bacterium; assembly: GCA_964446085.1. Classification (GTDB taxonomy): domain Bacteria; phylum Planctomycetota; class Planctomycetia; order Pirellulales; family Pirellulaceae; genus Mariniblastus. The sequence goes on along the minus strand of CAYUNP010000080.1, from coordinate 889 downwards.
ATCGCGAAAAAGTTCTTGCAACGATCGGCAAACTTTGTTGACAGGCCCGTCGATTCAACCGCACCACGGGTTAGCTTGGTCATCGGCACGTGGATCGTACGATACGGATCGGTGGTTCCGTCTTCGAGCGGACTGACTTCGAGTTTCGCCAGCTTCAGATCTTTGGCTTCGAAGCTGTCCGAGTTCACGATCAGGATGCCGGACTTTTTCAGGTCAACAATGTTCGTGACCAAGGCCGCCGGGTTCATGCAGACGAGTGCATCAAGTCCATCGCCGGGCGTGAAAATTTCCTCGGCTGAAAACTGGACCTGGAAACCACTGACACCGGCTCGTGTTCCACGCGGGGCACGGATCTCAGCCGGGAAGTCGGGAAAGGTTGCAACATCGTTGCCCGAAAGCGCGGACGTGTTGGTCAGTTGGGTTCCGAGCAACTGCATCCCGTCGCCCGAATCACCTGCGAGGCGAACCGTTACACCGGAGACGGATTCAGATGGCTTTTGTGTTGGCGGAAACTGGTCTGTCGGGAGAATCATTGAAGGTGTTGGCTCTCAAAGCCAAAAAAGGGCGTTCGATAATGCTGGCGGCGCGAAAGGATGGCTCAGTTGAAAATGCCAGTGAGTACTTTCGGCGATCAGAAATGGGATGGTAGCAACAATTTCAGAGGCAATGGCTTTTGAGTAGGATTCGATAGTGAGGGAAGCAAGCCGAAGCTGTTCCGCTGAAGGTCGCTGATAAGACTGTGATTTTCCCAAAAAGCTACCGATTTCGGAAGGGGAAATTCTCTGTTAGAATCCGCCTCCCAAGTTCAATTACTTACAGTTCAGAAACCCCCAGTTCAGGTCGAAATCCCAATGGAACGATCCCTTGTTTTGCTCAAACCCGACTGTGT
>CAYUNP010000079.1:0-21877 GCA_964446085.1 uncultured Pirellulaceae bacterium | reverse complement strand
TGTCACCCGTGGGAAGTGGTAATACCCGCTGCGCTGTCTGTGCGCAGAGTTTTTCAACAGGGCCAAACATAGACACGAATAGATCTGTTAAATGCACACCCATACCCGTCATGCCCGCCGCAGGGGCTTCTTTGAGGGAGCCTCGCCAACTATCGGCGTCAACGCCCACTAAAATACTATGAGAGAAATTAGCCTCCGCATGCATGGCGACCCCAAAAGCATCGGACTTTACATGCTGAGTAATCGCTTCCATCGAAGATTCGAAACGCCGTTCATGTCCGATACCTAACTGAATACCTGCAGCGCGCGCGGCTTTAACCATTTTCACAACACTCGCTTTTGAAAGGCCTAATGGCTTTTCGCAGAAAATCTGTTTACCCGCCGCAATGGCTTGCATCACTTGATCCTCATGCTGAGAGTGAGGCGTACATAAAATCACGGCCTCTACTTCATTATCGGCCAAAACGTCAGAATAATTTTGCAGTAAAGGGATACCCTGTTCATCAGCAAAGTCTTGATGTTTGGAAGGCGTACGTGCGGCGATACGAATAACTTGTATCTTATCACTGTCTTTCAAGGTTGTTGTAATGAGACGTCCCCACCACCCTAATCCAATAACGGCTGCTTTAATCACCAGTTTATCTCCTCATATCCTTCTAATAAATAAAATGACTTCGCTTATTTATTCAATTTATGTGGTTAGTTTTTAAAATGTTTTCTCTGGCAACCATGTTGCAAGTTGCGGGATTAATAGAACCGTCACTGCGACGAATAATATAATAATCCAATAGGGTATCGAGCCTTTAAATATTTCTGACAAGGTCACCGATTTATCAGGTACCGCAGATTTTACTGTATAGACTAGCAAGCCGACAGGGGGGGTTAATAAACCAGCTTCAATAACCAAAATTCCATAAATTGCAAAAGCAAGTTCATTAATGCCTGCCGCAACAGCGAGCGGTACAAAAATGGGAACTGTCAGCAAAATAATCGAGATGGAATCGATAAGCATGCCCAATAGCAACCAGATAATCGTCATGATGAAAATGATGATGATGATCGTAAAGCCTGATGTTGTGAAAAAGTCATTGATCATGCTGACCCCGCCGCTCACAGCCAGTAGGCGCGCATACATTGAGCCAGCAATTAAAAGGAACATTATCGGGGCCGCCGTCTTACCTGCATCAATAATCGCTTCTTTAAAGTCTTTAAAATTCAACCCTTTTATTTTCGCAATTACCAACCCGCCAATAACGCCAAATCCAGCCGCTTCAGTCGGGGTAAAGAAACCTGCCCAAATACCGCCCAGAACCAGTAAGATTAGAAAAATAATACCAAATCCGCCAATCGCAATTGGTAAGAACGGCTCTTGTTCAATCGCAACGCCATCATCAGTCATAACCGCTAGCGAGGGCGCGAATTCAGGATTACGGGTAGCCTTATAAACATTATATCCGATAAAGGCAGCGGCCATTAAAAGACCAGGCCCTATGCCGGCAATGAAGAGCGCGCCAACAGACCCTTCCGTGAGAATAGCCCAAATAATCAATAAAACACTGGGCGGAATTAACATGCCTAAACACGCACTCCCCGCAATGACGCCAAGAGAATATGATCTATCATATCCCGCTTTGACCATTTCTGGGTAGGCAATCCGGCTAAAGGTAGCGGCTGAGGCAATTGAGACACCCGATACTGCGGCAAAGGCGGCATTGCCAATGACGGTTGCCGCGGCCAAACGTCCAGGTAATCGCCTCAATCCTCTGTCACATAACTTATAGAGATCTGACGCCGCCCCTGCACGGCTTATAATCTCTCCCATAAGCACAAAGAGAGGGATAACCATGAGCGTGTCGGCCCGAATAGCTTCATAGGCGGTAGAACTTAGGATAGAGAGAGCAATATTAATATCACCATAGGCGAGGTAAACGCCAACGACGCTGGCAACACCAAGCGCAATGCCAATATGCACTCTTAAAATGACCAATCCCATTAGGAGAAGGAATGTATAAAATATGACTTCGGGGCCCATATTAGTCTTCCTTCATTTCAGCCACAGGCGACATTTCACTCACACGGCCTTCACTATCCAGACGACCCGTCCAATCAAGCACCATCAAATAGAGGTAAACAAAAGCTGCAAAAGCTGATGTCAAAACAATCAACAAACGTACGGGGTAGGTTGGAACACGTAATGCTCCTTCTCCCTCATATTCACCAATTGCGACTGCTTCGGTGAACGGCTCCCATGAGGCATAGACCAGAGCAATAAAAAACAAAAACCCTAAAAGATTAGAGAGGGTTCTCATGTATTTTTGCAAACGTTTGCGCACGAGACCATAAAAAATAGTCGTCTGCAGCATTGTATCTCCATAAATGGCAAGAGGCAGCTGCAAGAAGGTAATGGCAACAACGGAGTTTTTAATGATCTCAACAGCGCCAAGTAGAGGAGAATTAAATAATGTTCGGCCGACAACATCGATAAAGATAATGAAGGCAATACACAGAACCCAAAATGCTGAAACAACGTGAATGGCTTCCGCGAGGCGTTTAACAGGCGAGCTTTTAATGACAAATCCTCCTAATTCACATTCGCAAATGATGGTCTCAACTCTTTCCATTCATTCCGCACTATCTTCAATGACGCAAGGAATTTCCTATACAAAATGGAAATTAGTGACGGCACCAGTTTGCAGTTAAAAATATCTTTGAGTGAAAATAACGGCTTTGTCACTTTAATGACATTGAGGGCTTTGTCACGTTGATTGAACTAGTCGCTATTTTGTTTCGGCTGGCTTCTTAAGCGCAACCCGACGCCGTTACGAGATTCCATTCGTTTAAGGCTTGGGTTCGGAATTTCTGTAGTGTATTTCTTGAGATTAGGTGACGTCGATAGTTGAAGAGATTGTAGATTTGACCGTGAGCAGAGAGCAGTTTCTGTGCGTTCCATACCGATCTAAACATTTGCGATTTTCGTTCTCTTCTCCTTATAGGAATGTGCGAACATTCGGCGCGATTATTCTTGCGGCCTCCAACGTCTTGTAAATGTTCTAAGCCTAAAAGTTTAAGCGCTGCTCTATAAGATCTTAATCGGTCAGTCACAATTCGTATTGGTCTTTTGCCTTGGTTTCTAAGGAGTTTGCGGAGTAGGCGTAAGGCAGCTTTCGTATTCCGTCGTCTTTGAACAACGATATCTAAGACGGTGCCTGGACAATTTCTTGAAACGTATACTGTGTATTCTTCGTATGTATCCATGTGAACATATTAGTACGCTTTAGCGAAATTTTCTATCTTTAGATTAGGGCCGTTCCGCCCCTCGTTTGAAAGCAGAAAATCGGTTCCCCCTAAAGGTTGTCCCCCAATTTTAGGCTTGCAAACTCACCCTTGTTCTTGGACTGTTCATACCGCTTTGGTGAAACAACCAAAGCGGTGCTTTAAAAGTGTTACAGTAAATAGTGATGATTATCTTAGCATGGCTTTTGCTGTAATTACGTAAGGATTGTTGTCATATGCTTTTTCACGGTCTTGTCACATTAACTTGCTGTTTTTGCGATAGCGGCTAAATTTGTGGGATGAAAGTCTCCATTTATCACCGTCGCCGTTTTCATTCTGATGTGATTAAGCGTGTTATTTGGCTTTACTTCCGATTTAATTTGAGCCTTCGTGAGATTGAAGAACTGATGGTCGAGCGCGGCGTTGATGTGTCTTATGAAACGATACGAAGATGGATTGAACAGTTCGGACCCGTCTTTGCTAAGCGGATAAAAGCCCAGTCTCCAAACCCATCGACCGTCTGGCATCTAGACGAAGTTTATAGCAAGATAAATGGTAAAATGGTTTACCTCTGGCGCGCCGTTGATGATGAAGGAACTGTTTTGGACATCGTTGTTCAATCCAGACGCAACAAGAAAGCCGCTATCCGGTTGCTTAGGAAGCTATTGAAAAACAATGGTGTAAAACCAGACCGAATTGTGACGGATAGATTAGGGTCTTACAGGGCGGCGCTTAAAGAATTGAACATGCGGCATGTTCATGATGTTGGCGGACGTAAGAACAACCGCGCTGAAAACTCACATCTGCCAATAAGACGAAGAGAACGAAAATCGCAGAAGTTTAGATCGATGAAAACCGCCCAGAAGCAATTATTTATTTACGGCCAAATCTACAATCTGTTTAATTACCAACGCCATCTTATCAATCGAAAAACCCTCAAGCAATTTAGACGCGAAGCCCAAGCCGAATGGAACATTGTGACCAAATCTATGATGGGCTAGAATGTCGAATAAGAGAAACTGCGGTGAGGGGGCTTAATGTGACAACACCCTGAAAGGACGTCAAAATTTAAAATTGTTATCGCAAAAAACCCGCCAGACTTTCGTGAGCTATTTTTAGTTCTTCTAGGCTTGCTCAAACAACAAAAAAATGCCAAAACTTGGCCTCGAAATGAAAAATAACAAGACCGAATTTAAGCGCTTTAATAACAATACAGCAAATTATAGTGCTGTCAGCAATATTTTGACACAGCCTTTCGAATTTGAAACTCGAGCTTACAAAGTAGAAAAAATAGATACCTCAATTCCACATCCAATCGGAGGTAATTTTGGTTTGGTATCATTTAAGTCAGGGGGCGAGCTGGAGTTTGAAACACTTGGTGTACCCAATGAAAAGTATATTGTGGACTGCAAATTACATCCTAAAAATGGAATTTGGCCTCGACTAAAAATCACTTATCGAATATTTGAAACATCGGACATTATGCAATTTGTTGAACTGAATGAGAGCACTGGTAATTATACAATAACATCACCCCTTTTAACACAAGAAGATAACATTCAAATTGTAGTAGAAGCCATCAATTTAGATAATGATGAGGCAACTGTTGATGGGTTTGATATGATTTACTGTAATTTTACGAAAATTCCACCAGCTCAGTTTAAACGATAAGGCAGGTGCCATCACGATTTAGGGTGTTCCTTTCAATCAAGTGCGCTGAATTGTGTTATACCCGTTGATACTAGATAAATTTGAAAATCACTGGGGAGGTTGAAATTTGGGCTGCATCCTTCTAATAATTAAACTACGTTAGAAAAATAAATGATAATGAATTATATGCGATGGGTGCTATATGGCAAAATATAGAACGGTTAAGTTTATAATTGGGCTGGCCGGACCCTTTGTTCTTGGACTCATAGTATCCGCAACATTCTTCAACTACGGAAGCAATGAAGAGCAATTTACTCAATCATTGAAACCTTTTGAAAATTACGAATATTTTACCAAGAAGTGGACATTTGATCCAACTATTACGAAAGTTGGACCATACGGCGAAACTGGATCGAAGAAAACATTTGTTGAATTAGGTCTTGATAAGTTCTCGCATGAAGATTGGAGAAACCTTCAGATAAAAATCACATTCGGCTCTGACAAATTAGAAACAGGAGAACGAATAAATATAGGCGCGCCAAATTACAAACCACCAAAAAACGGTCAGTCTGGGGTTGGCGAAACCAATCAATTTAATTGGGACAGAAATAACATTGTTTTAGAAGTGAATTGTAGAAGCTCTTTTGCAAGAAAAGATTTTTGTAACGCTTGGAGAGATTCTAATCCCATAGACAAAGTGGAGCTATCGGTAAATCCTAATAATAGTGCACAGGTGAACATCGCTGAAATAGAAATCCAAGTATTTGGAAAAAAAACGAACTAGGGGAGCTTAATGTGACAATAGTAATTAGAAGTCTCCGGCAATTAGTATAAGTGTTTAAGAGTGCTGATCGCGGACAATCAACTTAAAAGAAATATAAAATAGAGAGAAACCAAAATATGATAAATTCTGCTACAGTTTCATTTACTCCTGAAGAAACCACGGGGCCTTCTGATTTTGAGTTCACAACTAGAACTAGCGAAGGGAGTACATTTATTACTAACCATAATCCGCTTCCAGGTGATGATAGTCATGTTTTCTTCAAAAAAACGGGGTTCTTAGAATTTGAGAGCGCAAGTAACCATGAGAGAGATATTTTTCAGATAAGTTGTAAATTGAAGCGTAAAGGTGCCGGCCATACTCCTCTGATGCGGGTTAGAGTTATTGGGGTATTTCCAGTTGATCACTTAGCTGATGTGCCAATAAACGGGAATACAGGTAGGTTTGAATACGAGTCTCCACCAGCGGAGTTTTCAGACACTACAGCTATCCAAGTTCAGGCAGTGGATGCTGTGACAAAAAAAGAACTTAGTAATGGTTTTTTGATACAATCAATCCGGTTTACTCGGATTAGGGCATAATGAACCATCCCGAGTTTGCTGGGAAAACGCCTAATCATAGGCGATGAAAGTTTCAATTTATCATCGCCGCACTTTACATCAGGATGTCATCAAGTGCGTTATTTGGCTATATTTTCGGTTTAATCTGTCTGGCATCTAGGTGAGGTGTATAAGAGGATAAATGGCAAGATGGTTTATCTTGGTACTGATTCCGGACTATCTGACTCGGCGTTACAGTTTTGAGTGACCTAACATTCCGCGCAGACTGACTCACTATAGGACTTTGAAATACAGTTCCGCTTGCGGAATTGTATTTCAAAGTAGGCAAGCGAAGCGCGGCAGATCGGTCATATTATCCCCGTTGCGGACATTCGCGAGTGTCTTATTTTGGGCGATTTTAAGCCTCTTGTATTATCACATGCCGTAAGAGTAACCATCTTCATAGCTATTATTAAGCTCTTGGGCGGCTTCAAGCTCTCTCTGTTCTGATGGCATAGGAATACCTACCTGTTGCGTTGCCTCTTTTCCTGCGAGGAGAAGCTCGCGCACGCGGTCTTCTGAGCTCATATCGGGCGTAATCTCAGCCGTGAGTGTTTTTATCCCATGCGTCTGTAGGTTCTGAAACATCTGCGCGGCATCGGGGTGATTAAGGGCATCTCGAATAGGTAAGGTTCTCTCGCTTGCTGTTGGTTCATTTAAAGTCTTTTGGTCTGCCGCAAGCATACCAATTGCATCTTCCAGATAGACTGTGCCTGAGCCTGTTGTTGACAATGATGCCTTTTGAATATGGGCCTCGTTTATATTTTGATGGCTAGGGTTTAAGGCGCCTTCTTGCCATGGGGTAATGTCTTTAATTTTATTCTGAACCGCATCGCGTACGTCGTCGGCTATATCCGAAAAGGCCTGGCCCGCTTGATTGGCCTTATCAGAAATCGAGTCTCGGGTTTCATCAACCGTATTCCCTACGGAATTACCAAAACCGCCTATAATAGCGTCCTTCATTTGCGCTTGTCTAGCCGCTTCGCCGCCATGTGCATCTCTATCAGCCCGTGTATTTCCCAATTCAATCCAAGTGTCGACATCATAGGCCTTATGGAGACGGGACCCCTCTGTCCGCGTATTAAGGTAAGCCTCAATTGGACCCGGAGTCGTATCAGCGGGGATGGTTGCATTTACATAATTATATGTGCCCATATATCTATCATCGGTCATCAGCTCATTCGTATCACCGTCATATACCAGTTCCCGTCCGTCCGGATGAATGAATTTTAAATCTTCTGCCCCGCCATTTTGGTGAAAGGCTGCTTGATCGCCCTTCATTTCTTGCCATTTATAGAAATCAGCACTTTGCTTGAAATCGTCGAGTGTCTCGGGTGCACCATCTGGTCCTGCATTCAAGGCATCCCGCATTTCGTAATGCATAAATTCTTTGGTTCTCACGGCTTCATTGATGGCCTCTACCCCTTCATTAGACAACGGCTTAGCCCTCGGCAGACCCAATCGCGAATTAGGATTGTAACTGTACTCCGTATACTCCTTTTCAATACGCTCTTCCGCATTTCCGGTCAGATAGTCTTCCGCCATCTCGAGTTTGTATGTGTCATCAGTCATCATACGCCGCGCATCCGCGAGCGACAGCCCTGTACCTTCCATCCCGCGAAAGTCTAAATCGTTGAACGCGGCCTCGCTCAAAATAGGGGCATATTCACTTTCGCCCGAAATGATCTCGGATTCTTCAATATTATTCTGTTCTAAAAAATTATCCAAACGCTCAGAAAATTCTTCATGCGCTTCTGCAATGGATAAATCATCTAAGCCTGAAGTTAGCTGTTCGCGCAATTCAGTTGAACTTACCATTGTTTCTTCCTTTCCACGCCGTCATGTTAGAAACTTGGATGTTAGAAATTTGGAGCTGAAAAACTCGCATTATCAAACCTTATGGACATTTGCTTTGTCGGGTTGTCATCAAGTTTATAATCAATTTTCAGTGTGAAAAATTCTGCCGTTACGGGAATCGTGTCTCCATTTATTTTTTCAAATGGCGTGAGTCTCTTAAAGTAAACTTTTGCAGATTTACTGAAACGGTCAATCTCTACAAATTCATTTATAACGCGCTGGGTTTTCAAATTGGGCGTGTCCAAAAGCAGTTTTTCTACAAATATTCTCTGACCTTTGGTTTCCGAATGAAATTGCACACCAATGTCGAATGTATTTGCATCTGGATCTCCTGTTGCCCCGCCCCAGAAAAAAACACCTCCGTCCATGAAAGGCTTAAATTCATCGTAAGATAGACCGGGTTTCTCTAAGAAGTTCTCAGGGGTTTTATGTTCAAACCTGTGTATATGGGAATTGGGTATCATTGTTTCTTCTCCACACGCATTTAGACCCATAGCCATCGTGATAGTAAAGGTTAAATAAGCAAAATTTGTTTTTATATTTTTGAACATATAGTCTCTTAAAAATGAGGGGCTAGAAAACTCGTATTATCAAATCTTATAGACATTTGCTTTGCCAGATTGTCATCAAGTCCATTAAGGGGTGATCCTATACTACCTTTTTCTTGCGCCTCGGCCAATTTTTGCTTGATTAATTAATTAGACCAAAACCATGAGTTGAGCAAAGGAAATATTATTCACTCAATTTGAAGGCGATGACCTAACGTCCGCTTAGCCCCCTGAGCGGAAGATAGACTGCGCTTTATAGGCGCAGCCTAGTAACTCAACTCAATCTAGCTCTTAAGGAATTTCCCTTTAGCTGTATTGAGTGAGAGTTTTGGATAAGACGATCCATTATAGCGTCAGCTAAATGATCCGATGCAAGATAACTATGCCATTCCTTTGGAGACAATTGGCCCGCTATCAATATAGAACCTTCGCCGCTTCGTGACTCAATAAGTTCGAACAAGTCTTCTTTGGCAGCCTGATCGATCGGTGCAATTCCAAAGTCATCCAGAATAAGTAATTCTGGTCTGGAAAGCGACTTTCGCAGGCGCGATAAGGAACCGTCGAGTCTCGCTATCCGCATATCATCCAGGAGCAATTTTGTTCTATGATATAAAACAGAAGTAGTCTGGCGGACAAGCGAATGGCCAATGGCACAAGCCATCCAAGTTTTCCCAGTCCCAGAACAACCGGTCAGTAGTAGATTCTCCTTACGCCTAACCCAATCTGGCATGATGAGTTCACTATGTCGTTGCTTGTCAAGCCCGCGCTTACGTTCCCAGATAATATCTTCGGGTTGCGCTTCAACTCGCAACTTTGCCCGCTTCTTCATGTTGGACACACGTTTACGCGTTTTTTCATCTCGTTCTGCGATACACAACTTGCCCATCAAGTCTGAGAAAGACATAATGAGTAAGATCTCTCTTAGCCTGGCCAATAATCTGTGCTAGTTTATATGTCGACGGACACCTTCCTATTAATACCTTTAATATGAGACTTAAAAGCATGAAAATTATTCCCAAATACACGAGGTTAGCTATTACTTTTAAATGGAAAGACTCAAATGAGGTTCATCTTGGTGACACACTGACTGTATTTGAAAACAATCAGCTCCCGTACCTATTTTCCGTTGGTGAATATATTAAAGAAAATTATAGCGGTATTGAACACACTGGTTATGTTAAAAGCATACAGCACTACATCAATCATGTTGGCCCTGCAGACCAATGGCAACATAATTTGATTATTAATATGAGAGACAGTTCGAGATCAGGAGAACCATAATATGATATATGCGTCAAACTTGATACAAATAACTTTTATGAGCGATCGATCAATTCCTTTAATAGGGAAATACCTTGCAAGGTATACTGAAATCAATCTTATTTCCAATCAGAGATAAAAGATCCTGCCGGAATTATATTTGGGTCTATATCTTCAATTCCGAGTATATTTGAACCATCCCATTCCAAAATATGATAGGTTCCAGTTTCATTTCCTATATTGGATGATAAGTCCCGATTAAATGCAATATACTTACCATCAGGAGACCAATGTGGAACACTGTATTTATAAGTATCCCCTGTATTTTCAAAAGCCGAAATATCAATTTTTATACGGTTATCCCCTATACCGTCATTATCAAGATCGATGCCATCCATAAGATGCAAACTGGATACAATAATGAAATTTGACCCACCTGTATCGATTCTCTCATAACATGTGTGAATAATTTTCGAGCTATCTGGAGACCATTTAGGTTCAATGCAGTCTTCTGAAACGGGGGATAATGATTGAACCATTTGACCTTTTAAGTCGGAAACAAAAATCTGAGAGGGACGAAAGCTTCTTACATATGCCAACTTTGTATTATCAGGTGAACATTCAGGAGTATCATGATCTGAAGCCCCAACTAAAATATCTTCAATTATATTGAGATCATCGTCCCATCTCGAAATACGGTAGCTATTCGGAGATAGATCTTTGAGCTGGCTGAAATACACCCAATTCTTCTGTATGTTGTTGATAACCGGTTCACACCAATCCCCTTCCCATTCTTCTATACCTGTGTGAGTAGTAATACCTATCTGGTTGGAACCATTTCTCTCCATTGCATAGATTTCCGAATATCCGCCATTATCCTCCCGGTCACGCATAGAGTCGAAGACTAGTTTACTTTTATCTCTATTAAACCGAGCTCCGGTATTATCAAAATTTTTATCTGTAGGAGACGTTGTTATCTGTGTGGAGTAATTATTGTTTAGTGTCCATTCAAATACGTTTCTAACAGGAACAGGTTTGCCAGTTGCTGGCACAATGTGATGGGTTATCCCTGAAAATAATATAGTCGTACCCACATTATCGGTTTCATATGATTTTTGAGAAGGGAATAAATTATATGCCAAGTAAACGGAAAAAGGGAAGGCAATCATAGAAAGAATAATAATATTCGACAATTTCATTGGTATTACTCCAACCCGTTCGATTAAGAGTCATATTACTTCGAAAATACAACCATCAAATTTTCTAGGTTTATGCAATTATAATGTAGAACTTTCAATCTCTTCTTTTCTTCTAGGGTTCGCATGAGAATAACTTTACATGCTCACTCAAAGAAGCACCATCAACTTCACCATCTGGCTCGATCAGCCAATCTTAACGTGAGTTTGCCAGAAACCTGTACCCTTTCAGCATTTCATGGAATCTCTGATAAAACGTATCAAATCCCCCTTATTGGGCCCACCCAAGGGTCTCTTTACGATTCATACTTATAGAGCTTTCTTAACTACAAGCGGTAGAAATTTGACGATAAGACCGGCAAATAAAACAAGTATAGAGTTTTATTTTCAGGGAGGAGTAAATTCAATATTATTGTTCAATCGCGAAAATGGGAGCATTGCCGGAGCATTACCCATACAAAGCACAGCAATTCTCGCTTTGAAAATATTAATGCACTCGTGCATTCTTTTGGCTATCAGTTGGTACCTGAGAAAATGTACTCTAATCAATTTGTTTTATTTGAAGAGCTTTATAGAAGCACACATTTGTAAAACAAACAGAATTCATTTAAAGAAATTTATAAAGTTAATATAATGGAACTTGAAAATGCAATTACAGAAATGCTTAACTGCTTTCTATTTTATCTTAGTGGGCAGTTTAATCGCTTGTTGTGTTAGTGGATGCGCCTCTGATGTTGACCGCAATGAAAGTTCAGAAATATTAAACTCAAATGACCCGACTAGACCATTTTTAATTTCCATGAGAAACCCCGCGCGCTATGCTGATATTAAGTACAAAGCGCAAACACAGTTATCTAGTAGTACACACCCAGCCGCTCCCGATCATCCTAGAGAAACAGAGTATGGCAGTGTTGCTTTTGAACACTCGACTACTGGTAAGTTTAGGGGTATGATAATTCAATTGTTCGATTTAAAAAACACTAAACCAATTAAAGTATCTTGCAGGTCAGAAAAATTTAATGATTACGCAGTGACGGTGATTACACAAGAAGGGCCAGATTCAACGCTTAATAAATATGAGCTATCAAACGATCCAACAAACATTATCGCATTTGAACTTCCCCATCGATTTAGAACGAGTAATAATGTGACAACCATTTCTATACAGGCCAACTCGAATACCGATGGCACAAAGTGGCTCTGGAGATTTTGCCAAATTTCACCACCAAATTAATTACTCAAAAAGATATTATAAATAGTAAATTCTTTTCTATTCTTCCTTTTTCTGGATTTCGGGTTCGACATGAACCCATGGCCTTTGCCGAAAACGGGGCTGTGCCAATGGAGAGTAAAACCTGCATGGTTTCGCAGTGACCTACGCCCCAACTTCCTACCAGTTTATGGTAAAGTCTTTTGATTGACTATGAGTTAGCGTCTAGCGGCAATTGAACCGACGAAGGTCAAACAGATGAAGGTTTTTATGAGGAAAGATTCACGGCTTCAGAACTATTTAAAGCCACAAGGCGTCACTACAAAACCTTACAACAACAAAATCAATCGTAAAAACGGTTTTATATTCTGGTAAAGATTGAACATATCCGCATTGGCGCATGATGGTGATCTGACCAAGTACTCTAAGCCATTACTAGCAATAAAGCGAGCTAAAACTTGTACCCTATTACGATTTGGCTATGGTAGACACAGAAAGATCAATCTGCGAGGGGCGCATGTTTTCCAAAAATACAAATTTATCTAACATAATGGTCGAAAAAATTGGGAGAGGCGACTATGTGTTTTCGGATGCTGCCATCCTAAGCGGGGCCTATACTTCAACCGAATCCCCATTCGATTGTTTTATTGAAATGTTTGGGGCAGCACATATCAGCGGTGATCGTTGGACTGGCGACGAGTATGGACGTTTGAGACTAGATAAGCATCATGAGGTTGGAATTCATGTGCTTATGGATACCGATGAAATGCTTATTGTGGATACTAAAGTCAAAGGTATAGATCAAGCGTCACATCTGAATTATCATGAAGTGAATATTGCTAATACTCCTGCAGGCGGCACCGTTAATTATTTACCCGCAGAGCAAGTATATCGATTTATAACTTCCAAATCTCAAGGACCCGCTGCCATGAAGCAAGTTTTACTACGGTTAAATGATATCGACCCGAACAATCCAGCTCAACAATTAGAGTGGGCTATTGAATATATCAAAGTTTGGAAAGTTACTATTAACTAATCTAAACTAGCCTGAATTCATTTCAGGTTATTGCGTTCTCACGTCTAGTCTTGAAAAAGAAATTAAAAGATCCCTGCTTCTATTAAATTTAATAGAAGCATAAGTCTTAGTATTAGGGATCAAACTCATGGTAGAATGCGAATTCTACCATGAGTTTTGCTTTAGCCTCATTGATATTTCCGGCTCTACTCTGATCAAATTTCAACCTATCCACAAGATAGGATGATATTCCTAGTTGCTTTTTGTTCTTTTTTTGTTCTTATTCGTTCGTCCATGACCAAGGACGTTCAGCCCCGTGCGAAAACCTGACAGATTAGAATGGCTCTACCTCGACTTTGATGGCTTCTTTGCCAGCGTCGAACAGCAAGCCCGCCCGCACCTTCGCGGTAAGCCTGTAGGTATCGTTCCGTTTGACGGGACGGTGCACACCTGTGTCATTGCTTGCTCTAAAGAGGCGAAGGCTAGAGGCGTTAAAAACGTTATGCGACTTGGTGATGCAAAACGCATTTGCCCTGAGCTAATCTTGCAGCCGCAAAGCCCTGACCTTTATCGCCGCGCCCATAATGCTTTGTTGGCAGAGATTAACAGCGTCATTCCTATTGATGCGATCAAGTCGATTGATGAGCTGTGTTGCAAGCTGGACCGAAAGGATAGCGCCGACCCGCAAGGCCTCTCGCGCAAAATCAAAGCCGCTATTGCGGAGGGTGTAGGCCCGCATATCACTTGCTCAATCGGATTTGCCGCCAATCGGCACCTCGCCAAGATTGCTTGCAAAATGGATAAGCCAAACGGCGTCACCATCTGGCGGCCAGAAGATATGCCCGCACCTCTCTTGGAACTGTCCTTTGACGATATACCGGGCATAGGTAACCGTATGGAGAAGCGCCTGCATATGGCGCGGATTTATAACATGCGCGACTTGATGGCGACTGAGCCCAAGCAAATGCGCAAGCTTTGGCGCAATGTCACGGGTGAGCGGCTTTGGTATGCGCTGCACGGTTATGCGATACAGGCAGGGAAATCCGAGCGCGGCATGTTCGGGCACGGACGGGTGCTACCGCCTGAGCTTCGGACATTCAAAGACGCAAGGGATTGCTCGCGTATCTTATTGGTCAAGGCCGCGCGTAGAATGCGGCGTGAGGGCTTTTACGCTGGGTCACTGTTTATGTGGCTCAGTCTCAGGCGTGGTTATAAGAAAGGCGAATATAGCTGGACTACACGGCATAAGCTTCATGCGGCCAATGATGACCAAGCCTGTCTAAGCGCGCTGGATAAGCTTTGGGCTCATGCGCAGCGAGACGTGCCAAAGTCGATGAAGATTGTTCGCGTCGGCGTTACGCTGGGCGACCTGACCTTAGCAGATAGCCGTCAACTCGACTTCCTTCTGAATGATGACCCTGAACGGCAAAAATGGGAAAGCGTGACTAAGGCCGTTGATAGCCTGAACAGCCGCTATGGAAAGTCGCTTGTCACGATGGGAAAATGGGTCATGCCGCCGGGCGGTAATCTCGGCGGCAAGATTAGCTATACGCGTATCCCTCGTGCGGAGGATTTTTGGTGAGCTGGAAAACCAAACTCCAAATCCTTGATATGGAAAGCCATCACAGGCTGGAAGCGCGATGCAAGGCGTGCGGCTATGTCTGGTATGAACAGCCCTGTGTTTATTTTCACAAGTCCCACATGCGCCAACTTTATCTCGATGAGTTTGAAGCGCGCTTGAAGTGTCAGCAGTGGAACTGCAAAGGACGAATTGCGATTGCACTGACGAATGAAAACGAGACGGAAGGATTTCAGGGAGGGTTGGCTTGATGTATGTTTGGGGTGCAGATCTTGATTGAGTGAATTTTTGTTTAGTAGTGCTTCTTTTTCAAATGCCAGATCTAAAGTATTGCAGTCGCAAAAATATGCGACTGCGATAAGGTTTCACTAATTTACTTTTTGTCCTTCAGATACCATTTTGCATCTTTGTTTGCAAAATTATCATCCTCTGCATAATTGACGATCAAACATTCCATTTCAGCTTTTTCTTCTTCAGGTCCTTGTATAGTTATAGTCCCCTTCCGAGGCCAAAAATTCAATACAGCTCCGGAAAAAGCGTAATATTGCCAATAATCATTTGTACGTTTTCGGAATTTTCCAACTATTTGTAACTCCTTTAAGATGAGGTGAAGGTCTGTCACAGACCCTTTAAATTTAAAGAGCATTTGCTTCTCCATAGTGATGCAAGGCGAATTTACCTTGTATGGAGAGTTTACAGTCTATGTTTTTGACCCTCTGGAACGGGTTCTAGAAGGCCTTGTTAAAGCGGTAGGTAGAAATTTTTTCGGCTTTACAGTTTTTGATTGCTAAAAAAGCTTGTTTTGAGCCTGTTGTCTGAAATTTAATAATCAATCCATTTTGATCAATGTTTCATCTTATTGTTTGAAATCTTGACCCCAAAACAAGCAGTATGAAGCAGAGTGTGCCTGAGCTCGGGGCCGTCTTTTCCAATTCTCACTGACTTCCGTGTGAGCTTACTCAAACCATCAGAGTCGAAGAGTTCGATATATTTTGAACTTATACCAGTGATGACGGAATAATGGTTATGTGCCCCCTTCATCTTAATGCAGACCGGATTGCCAATCGTAAGCTGCTTATGGATGAAGTCTATGAACTCTTCTTCCAGCCTATCTGACTCTTCAGCAAAAAAGGGAATCATCTCCAGTTCAATATCCCATTCAAGTAGAATGTATGTGAAGAGGCGCTGGATAAGTTTAAGGCGTCGGGTTTTACCCATTCCAAAGGCACAGACCGACAGTAGTCTGAGTCTGCGCCTGCCTAAATAATCTAGTCCTTCTTCCATAAGTTCCTTTGCATGCCGCTTGGTGAGTTTCTTCTCATGGTAGATCGCCAAGCGGATGGCATTGATTGATGAATAAAGGCCGCAGAGTGCATCTAAGTCGCCCTGCAAATATGGTTTCAGAACTTTGGCTTGAACGAGGCTAATCTTCTCCATGACTACCTCCCTAGTATTCTTCTGCGAGCATGATCGTCATGACGCGTTTGGTGACAGTGGGGTCAGATGGATCGGGAGACCCGCATATGAGATCGAGGTCGTAACAATCGATTTTCCAGAAGATGAGATGTTTGCCAACTTTGACGCCTCCAAAGTCATGGGTGCCGTAGGGATCATTATCAGGTGTAAACTCATCAATAGCTTTGATGGTGTTGACGATGGATTGCCGGGTTTCGCTATCTAAGGCGTTGATGCCTCTAGTGATCACAATCGTTCCGCCGATACCCGTTTGCCTGAATTTGTCATTCAGCTCTCTTGTTTTGGTTTGTGGTGTGGTCTTATCAGAATTTTGGGTATAGCTGTCCTGTCGGCTGTCTTTGCCGTTATTTGTCATGGTGATGTCCTAAGAGGTGTTTGTTGTGGTGAGGGTAGGCGAGAGGGGCGTCTAGATCATTGAGACGAGCTTGCGCTGTGCGTCTCTGTCGCCCTGAATGTAGCGTTCTGTTGTTGTGAGCGCTCTATGTCCGGCTAGCTCCTGTACGTCGCGTAGTGAGCCGCCTGAGCGGGATAGGGCCTTAGCTGCATTGGTTATGAAGGTGCGGCGGCCGGAATGAGACGAACAGCCGGATAGCTCTAAGTCCGTATAAAGCCGTCCAAAGTAGTTTACGATAGAAGCTGGCGTCATATAGCCACCGCGCTCCGATTGCACCACAGGGCCGGCTCTGGGCTGTCCTAGGGCCTTATGTAAGCGGTTTAGAGCGGTCTTCAGCTCTGCATTGATCGGGATATGCCTGAATGAGCCTTTCTTGGCGATATCCTTAGAGACATACATCACGTCAGAGACGGTGTAGTCAGACTTCAGGATCATGGACCAGGATAGGCCAGCGATCTCGCAAGCTCTCAAACCTGCTTTGAAGCTTAGTAAGACGATGGTTTGGTTACGGATGGGATGTCGTTGTGTTTTGACGTGCTTGAGCACTCGGCACAGATCGTCCGGCTCAAGCACCTTTGCGGGTGCTCTACTCATAATAAGTCTCGATTTTGGGATGTGGTTTGATGGTGAGCGATCAAATGCCGCTCATGAGCACAATACCACATAAACCCCTATTTGTGTCAAATCAGGCAAAAGGGGACTTAATGGGTTAAACCGGGTTTTGGGAGAATGCGTATTAAAACCAAACACACCTAAAACAGCATAAAATCGGACCAATTATACCACCCTCAATACCCCCATAAACGGGGGGTAAACCCTTACGCACAGGGGGCGGATATAAGCTAACTTTGCTTTTGCCGAAGCTAAATCAACTAACACTCAGTCAATGTCGACAAAAGTGGTAAAAGGCGGGTTTGAACCAGAATAGCGGTAACTCTTGATCATGGCCAATATGTCCATTTTACCGAATTTAAGTATCTCAAAGGTCTAAAACTTACCCTTGTGAATATAGGTGGCGGCTGTTAAAAATTCTCTCCATGAGTTTGGGGAATTACTATGAATAAAATAAATTTCAAAATATTGGCCTTAGCCTCTTTAGCCTTTGGTGTGTCTACAGAGGCAAATGCGCAATGGAGCCAAACCAAGAATGTAGATGCGTTTACTGATAAAACTACAATTATAACTAAGAATGTGGGACGTATAATAGATGGTCTCAAAGGAAGCACTTCTTTAATCCATCGAACGAAAGACGGGGTCACAGAATTATACTGGAACACGCCAGATGGGTTCTTATGTGAAGCTACCGTTATGGCTAGAGTGGATGGAGGAACGCCTTTTCCCGTTGCCGTAAATCGCTCAACTGATCGTGAGAGTGTGTTCTTTCAAAACCGATCGGAATTAATGGAAGCCATGCTTGGTAGTATGACAACGCGCTTTAAACTGACAGATAGTTGCGGGGGGTACATGGTAGCCGAGTTTATTGGTAATGCTGATAGTTTATTACCTGAATATGCTACGGAAAAAAACGAGCGACTATCCCGAGAAGCCAATGAAAGAATCCTATTACAGCAAGAGGAAAAAATAGCTCTAGAGAAGAAAACAGCGGGGCAGGCAGAACTTACATCTATTGGTTGGACACTCTTAGATTGGCGAACTGGTCAACCAAATAACGGCGCGGGACTTCCACCTAATAACGATTTCATTCAGTATAAGAATGATAATTCCACACTTACATATCGTAAGTCTTTGACTCTAGTCGGCCCTCCACATTTACGTGGATTGCTTTCCGAGCAAACATATCATGAAATTTCATTTGCTATTAAAGACGAAAAATTAATCACAAGCGCCAACTCATTTAATGAGCACTACAAACAGGAAAAAACTTTATCCAAGACCAAAATTAGTGTTGGCAAAAAGCGTTTTGATGCAAAGACAATGGTGCAATATGACAAAGGAAGTAAGTCAAGTTATCCAAACTCAACAACTGGTGTCGTAGCGGTCTTTCTAGTGCGACCAAGTAAAGTTGAAGAGTTATATAATGAGCTAATTAAGACTGATACCCAGTCCGTGGAGATCAAGTTAAACGGAACCAAGTATGAGGTTCCCGTTGCCAACTTTTCCAATGCTGTAAAATTCTACGAATAAAATAATTATAACAATATGAAAAAAAGACTAGGTCTCAGAAAATGCATACGTGAGCCTATCCCTGAAATTTTATATGCTGCGAATTATCTAGATGAAGCTGTCGCGGCTCACCTGATCGGCGATATCAATAAAGCCGAGTTGTTGCTAAAAAAATCTGATATGCCGATAATTAGAGAATGGACGGAGTCTATTTGGGGAGCTGGCAGCCCGCATATTGAAGTTCAAATCGTACCTAATGCCCCGCAAATCTTAGCTAAAGGCGATAGAGTAAAAGTACGCATGCCATCGAAAGTAGGCATGAGGACCCTGCATGATAGAGACGGATTTCATTGTAGGTTTTGTGAAATACCAGTGATTAGGAAAGAAGTGCGTCAAACGTTAAAAGCTCTTTATCCGCAAGTTGTCAGTTGGGGCAGAAGAAACATTGAGCAACACGCTGCATTGCAAGCGATGTGGCTGCAATATGATCATGTGATACCTCATTCTCGTGGCGGTAACAACAACCTCAACAATGTCGTGATTACCTGTGCACCTTGCAATTTTGGGCGAATGGATAATCTTATGGAAGAAATAGGCTTAATGGACCCCAGAACCAGAAAGCCTGTTTTATCAAACTGGGATGGGTTAGAACGTTTGATCCGTTAATGGCTCCTCTATTTGTAAATATAGGGCGCGCAGACTTTTTCATCTAAAGGCGGTTCAATTCCTTCTGTATTACAAAGGTTCTGCACCAGACTACATTCCTGGGATGGGCTCGTTAGTGTTTCTCCGCGGCCATTGACAAATGTCTTAGGCTTCGTGCTCTGGCAGGTCTTTAGTTGCCGTTTAAAATAACGATCTGAGAAATGATCAATTCCCAGAGTATGTATCACAGGCGGCGTGTAAGGTCCCATGGGAGGTATCGTGGTTCCAAGGTCTTTAAGTTCTTTATGCTGCTCCTCTACGATCTGGTTGTAATTATCGACAAAGAGGATCACGTCCATCAGCGGTTGATGTCAACGCGTCGATGTCATCACCATCCCATTGGACTAAGAAGGCGGCTGGATAGAGCTGAGCCTGAGCATCGTAGTTCATGGATATAAAGGCTTCAGGATAAGTATCTTTCAGCAAGCATAATTGCGCAGTGAGGATAATGAATTCTAATTCAAAGCTGGCATCCTCTAATTGTTCGGCATCGTATTTTTCAAAGATGGTTTCATTGAAGCTTAGAAAGCTTCGAGTTTTAGTAACGGATGTATTCTTGGGGTTCTCTGCCTCGATTGTGGCTAGCGCTTGATCACATTCTGATAGATCAGAGATCGCAGACCAATCCTCTAGTTCCCACTCCATATTTTCATAGATATTTTTATTCGCCTGATACCAATCTGTTGTCTCATACTGGCTTGTATTGTCGCTTGTTAGGTAAACTGGAATTCGACCTTCTTGATCAGCAAGATCAAAACTCTTTTGAATAGTCACCGGTGAATTTATACATTGCTGCACCGATGCAAGTTTATTGTCTAGCTCGGCGGAGTTTCCACAAGATGTAAGCAATGCACCTGAACCCAGTAACGCCGTTAGGGGGGTAAGGCGGCTCATTTAACCGCTCCTGATTTATCATGGTTACGGTTAAGCCACTTCATGCGCGCTGCGTGTAGATCATAAGGCTTTGCTTTGGCATCAATCCGAGCTTGCAAGGCCGCTGTGAAGTCAGGGCGGTTGGCTTTAACAGAGCTTTCCCAATTGGAGTATATGTCGACAATAGCGGTGTAGCGTTGCTTGCGGCGGTAAAGATCATCGCGGTAATCAATGATCGTGAAATAGCCTAAGCTCTCTAAATAGCCTTCAGTATACCCGAAGGTAACTGTGCAGAGCGTCTCGTTAGAATGCTTGTCATAAGCGGCGAGGAGATCGGGCAATGGCGTTGCCGTAACGCTGGGGAGCCCAGCTAATGTTTGCTCATATTGGCCATAGCATAGATCGGCCTCTTGCCATGCAGCTTCATATTCACCAGCGGCGGCAGTTAGCGGCACCAACGCAAACGCCGTGCATGCTGATATAGCGATTAGTTTTTTCATAGTCGTGTTTTCCCAAATTTTGCTCAACGTATTGGGAGTAACTATTTGGGGCAAGCAAAATATCTACTATAGACGACAAAATATCGACTATCATGTAATAGACGAAATATCGTCTATCGTCGACGTTATCCGAATGGGTATCAAAAAGAGCTTTGGAAAAATTGTACGAAAACGCCGCCGGGCTCTAGATATGAGTCAGGAAGAGCTTGGAGATAAAGCGGAGCTAAACCGGGGGTATATAAGCGACATCGAGCGGGGGCTTCGTAACCCTTCACTGGAGGTTATCGAGAGAATAGCGAAGGGGCTACAGATGGATATTGCTGAGCTTTTTTCGCTGAAGGGTTAGTTTAAACTTATTGGACTGCGGATATTTAGGCTTGTGGCCCATCTTTAGTTTTCTAAATTTTAGGGATATAAATGATTTGGTTCAGAAAGGTGTTCTACAGAAAGGTATGTCAAGCGGTAGAAGTACTCATTATGTAATTAAATCTTTGATTAGTTAATGTGACAAGGCCGACGGCTTTGTCACGTTAACGGCATTGAGCCAGTATTTCCGTAATTTGGGATTTTACGGGGCTTTGTCACGTTAACTGCTATGGCCCCGATTTTCCCAAATCGACTTCTTAGGCGAATTCAACGTCCGTCACGATATTCCATTCGATCTGAGCTTGGGATCTGAATTTTCGAAGCGTGTTTCTTGAGATGAGGTGACGTCGGTGATTGAAGAGGTTGTAGATTTGACCGTGGGTTGAAAGCAGTTTCTGTGCGTTTTAACAGATCGAAATTTCTGGGATTTTCGTTCTCGTCTTCGTATTGGAACGTGAGAACTTTCGGCGC
>CAYUNP010000078.1:0-21892 GCA_964446085.1 uncultured Pirellulaceae bacterium | reverse complement strand
ACAAAGAACGTCAGGAACGGCATATCGAGATGGGCCAGGATCCGTATTGCGATGTCGTACAGGGGTAGCCGTTGGGAGTGTCCCAAGCTTCCAGCGACGATTGTTTGTCGCTCCCAAATTTCAACGGTCTCTTTAACTCTGGCATTCTCCCTGGCATTCAAGTTATCATGACGGGATGTCAAATCAAATGCGTCAAAACGAATTGCCGTCGTTTTCGTCCACGATGCTTGATCGTGTGCGCCAAATGCAACCTGATGCCTGGAGTCGCCTTGTCACTTTGTTTGGGCCAATTGTTTATCGATGGGGTCGCCAATCAGGACTCAGTGGCGACGATGCAGCCGATGTAGTCCAGGATGTTTTTGCCTCCGTCGCTCGAGGCATTGGCAACTTTCAACGAGACAAACCTGATCAGAGTTTTCGCAACTGGTTGGCGACGATTACCAGAAACCGGGTTTGCGATTCATATCGTCGAGAAAGTAAACAGCCAAGGGCGGTTGGCGGTACTGATGCGATGGTCGGTTTTCAAAACGTCGTCGATCCCTTCGACGAACAAAGTTTCACTGGTGACGAAATTGAAGGCGAGCTTTCGCGACGAGTTCTCGATCTGGTGCGTAGTGAGTTCGAAGAACGTTCCTGGTTGGCGTTTCACAAGACGGCGGTGTTGGGTCAATTCCCTGTCGATGTGGCCGCTGAGTTGGGAACGACTGTCGCGGCCGTTTATCAGGCAAAGTCCCGTATTCTCCGACGATTAAGGCAACAATTGGCTGAATTGCCAGAATAAAAATAAAATCATGTCAGACTCTTTCGTTCCTCCAAGTAGCAGAAGTATTGGATTGAAAATTTGAATGAGCCAGGACAATGATCGTCGAAAAATGCCCCAGTCAACTGGATTTCCGAGCCCTCTCGCTTGGTGAACTATCAGAGGAGCAAAGCGATGAATTGCTTTCCCATTTGCAAAACTGTGAGACTTGCCAGGGAGAAGTTGGTGCGTCTGACGCTGATGATTCGTTGGTTGACCAGTTGCGCGCGGGTCGAGCCAGTATGGACTTTTCGCAAGAAGCCGAATGCCAGCAAGCGATGGCCAAGTCGTTAGGGGCATTATCACAGGTTGACTTTCGGGCCGTTCAGGAAACCGAACTCTCTGAGATCCTTCCCGATGTTTTGGGGGAATACGAAATCGTTCGTCCGATCGGGTCTGGCGGAATGGGAGCGGTCTATCTTGCCCGACACAGCAAGCTTGGAAGACAAGTTGCGCTCAAGGTGCTTGCCAACCATCGGTTGACGCAACCGAAAATGCGGCGGCGATTCGAGTCAGAAATGCGTTCCGTTGGGCAACTTTCCCATCCCAATATCGTGACAGCCTATGACGCTCGCGAATTCGACAGAATTGCCGTTTTGGTTACCGAATACATCGACGGACTGGACGTCGGGAAAGTCATACGACGTTTGGGGAAATTGCCGGTGACTGACGCTTGCGAGATCGCCGCACAAATTGCGATGGCACTGGACTATGTGCACAGCCAAAACATGGTGCATCGCGACGTTAAACCATCAAACGTAATGCTTGCTGCAACTGGCAACATAAAGTTGCTGGACCTTGGCTTGGCTCGTCAACCCGTTCGCGACGATGGACAACCAGAAATGACGGCGACGGGGCAAGCGATGGGAACTGCAGACTACATCGCGCCCGAACAAATCACCGACAGCCGCAATGTTGATGTTCGAGCCGACATTTACTCACTCGGTTGTACGCTGTTCAAGATGCTTTGCGGCCGTCCGCCATTTGACAACTCACTCTATCCGACAGAATTCGCGAAAATGACGGCTCATGTTTCGGTTGATCCACCATTGATTGCAGAACAGCTAACCAGTGTTCCGAGAGAACTTGGCAACCTGGTTCAGCGAATGATTGCCAAAGACGTAAACAATCGACCGCAGACTCCTGCGGAAGTTGTCGACGAACTTGCAAAGTTCACTTCTGGGTCTGACTTGAAACGGTTAGTCGATCAGGCGATCGCGACACCAGAAGTGGCATCGTCGAAACTGCATAGTCCAGCCAAGCCTTTGTCGCTTGTTCCGAGCCAAACGGAGCCTTCCTGGTTTCGCACCTCTCCCATGTTCGCCGCAATCGCAACCGGATTGCTTGGCATTGCGCTTGGAATTGGGATCGGATACGCGCTTGGCATCACTATCACGGTCAAACGTCCCGATGGGACCGTGGCCAAAGTAGAAGTTCCTGATGGCGCGACAGCGACTGTTTCAGAAAATGGAGACATAGCGATTGAGTTGGCGAGTGGAAACATCTCCACTCTCGGGGCGAATGCGAGCCAGGATCGAATTGGAGAAGTTAGCGCGGCTGGCCAAAACAATGATGACGAGTTTCCATCGGAGATCGTAGCCGAGAACGGAAGAATCCTTAACTCGAACGTGAGCTGGCTACAGGGAGTCTGGCGGCTGGTTGGAAGTAGCGATCCCGGTGCGCCTAAACTACTTGGATTTGTGGGTGGCCAGGTTGTGATCTCAGCCACGAGTCCTGGCGAAGTAGCTGACGTCTGTCCTGTTCAAGCAAAGGCACACGACGGTTGGCTCTATTGGAACGGAGAGCGATACAGAACCGATTCCATCGATGGATACAGTGTCGACATTTCAAATGGAAAGTCGTTCCAGAATTACGAAAGGATTGGACTACTGAAGCAAGGACAGAAGAAGCTCTTCGACCTGGAATTGAACGGGGCATTTCCGCTTCCCGACCGATATCAATCCCGCGACATGGAAAAAGAACTCAAAGATTTCAAAAGTGATGCAGCGAATGCAAAATTCTGGGAATTCGTGGATTCCCTTGCAGCGAAACGTAAGGTGCCACCGAAAATTGAAGAGGTGGAATTTTGTCAACCAACGGCTATCGATCATTTACGCGGCGTTTGGTTAGTCACACCCATCGACGGTACAGAACCAGACGATTTACAGGAGGACCGCGAAGATTCATTGGTTGAAACCGAAATGCCACAAGCGCTGGTATTCACCGATCATGAAATGATTGCAATCAATCGCGACAAGAGCATTACCAAGTTGAATTTCGAAGTTGAAGAGAGTGGTGATTCACGGAAAATTCTCGTCGATGAACACACCCCAGACTCTGAGCAGTACTCGCCATCCGTGTTTGCCACGTTTCCTCATTATTGTGCGGTAAACCGATTCACAATTTCTCGGGGTTCCGCAAATTGGGAAGTGGAAATTGTGTTCTCCTCCAACAGCACGACGGAAGTATATGGCATTTCAGCATACGTGCCCAGGAAAATGCATCCCATCGAAGACGCAGATCTTAAACAACTTAAAGGCCAGGGAAGAACACTCCATATGGTAGACGCCTTTTCGGCGATCGCTCACTATCAGCGGACTGGGGAATTCCCAAATGGCGTCGAAGCAAAAACCAGCTTCCTCAGCGTGAATCAATCCGGGCAGCAAACTTACGGACTAACCGGCCGCGTAAGTTCGGCGTCGAAAGAATCGTTAGCTTCGGAATCCGAATTGCGGATTTACGAACTCAATCGAACTGAGAATCATCAGAAGTTGATTGCCACCACCCACTCCGCGTCTGATGGCAGCTTTTCATTCAGCGGCCTGCCTAGGTTCGCCGAAGACGCTGACACCAAGTTGATACTGGCTTGTAAAACTGATGGGTTTGCGACTCGATTTGTTCAAGCTGCTTTCTGGTTACGTGATGTCAAGAAATGGGAATTGAAGCCGGAAAGCGAAACCTATAATTTGGATGTTAAATTATCCTCACCTGCGGAAGTCACCGGTCGAGTCGTTGACGAAAACGGAGACCCGATTGTGAATGCCACGATTCACCAATGGGTCATCCTCGTCAAAGCAATCGATGGGTTTGGTTCTGCCAAAACTGATTCTCAAGGTCGGTTCAAAATCACTGATATCTCTGGGTTCAAGCCGCATAAGGTTGGCAAAAACTCGTTTGTCCCATCTACCAGTTTGTTTCTAAACCACCCAGATTTTGGAGCATACAGAATTCGCACATCCAAAATCCCTAACGACCTGAATGTCAAAATTAAGCAACCGAATACAGTGGGCGGTCAGGTTGTTGACGAAAACAACAATCCTCTCAAAGGATTGCCAGTTTATTCGCAAAAGCAAAATTCAAACGAGCGCATTTCTACTGGCGACCTCGAGAATGGCCAACTTGCGCCGCTTGAATGGCTTGCAACTAAAACGGACGAAGATGGCAAATTCCAGTTCCTTATGCCGGCTGATTCCAAGTTCAACTTAATGATCGAGAATGCGAGAGTGGTCACTGCTGACATGACGGGACGAACCGCAGCAAAAATTGACCTCGGCCAAATCAAGTCGTTTCTACCCGTTGAGGTTAAAGGTATCGTCATCAGCCACGAAACAGGCGAAGCCATCGAGGAAGTCGTGAGCATTGGCTGGCATGGCCCTGATCGCCCCAGGTCCAGTCCCGGCATACGAACCGTTGATACTGATGACAAGGGGTACTTTAAGACCGAGATGGTCGCTGGTGAAAACTTTCCTTACATTTGCAGCGAGTCCAAAGACGGAATGGCATTCGAGACCGTCGAGTTGCGATCCAAAGCGGGCGAGGTCTTTGATGCACAGAATCCGCTCATTGTCGAAAAGGGAATTCCCGTCGAACTTGAGATCGTGGTTCGGAAAGCAGGATCTCAACGGCCAGAATTTTGATTCTCGTTGACATCCTTCGGAAGGCTACTTAGGCCGGACCTGTTTTGAAAAACGAAACAGATCCTTGATTCGATTTTGCTTGATGCGAAAACAGCTTCCGTGATTGCGAACGCTGCCCGATTCTTTCAGGTGCATTCGCAATTCCAGCATCACTTCGCCTTCGAGCAACAGCTTGATAAATTCATCAACCGATGGTTCGCGAACCCAGGTTACTCCGTAGTAGTGAAACTCTTCGCTCTTTCCTTTGCCACGCGTATGAGCTGAAACGAAAACCGTTTCCGTGTGCTTCTCTTTCAGACGTTTCGCCAAAATCTCTCGAGTCCAAAACGCGATTCGCTGGTCGTCGAACTTCATCCAGACTTTTGAAGAATCGTCCTCGACTTCGAAAACGAATTTGTGCGAATTGGGTTTGATCCTGACTGTCGAATAGAGCGCCGTTCTGCCGTTGTCGTCAACGTATCCGTAGTTGCGAACGCGGTCGGCCGACTTCAAGCCGTCTGTCCATTTCGGCTCTTTCAGGAACAGATTCATTTTTTCAGAATCGTCCATCGTCAGATCGTCATCGCGAAAAGCCTTAAGCTCCATGCCCATGAAATCGCCACCGGGCGAATTGTTTTCTTCGATCTCCAACATCGTCTCGAGCGTGTAGCCGATTCCCGTCGATCCACGTCGCAGCGTGGGCACAAAACCCTGTGACGAAATCGCGTCAAACTTTGGCAGGAAAGCGGCCAGGGCAGCAGATGGCTGGAACTCTGGCTCGCTGGTTGCGTCAACTGATGGAGCATCGCTTTCTTCGACACTCGAATCGACGACGATCAAAGGTGGATCAGGTGGAGTCGTTTTTTCGACAACTGCGTCCGGAGGGTCGCAACCGATTGCCAAAACGGCAACAGCGATCAGCCAGAGATTTCTTTTTGAGTTGCGCATGAAACCAAATCAAGGGTGTGCGGTACCAACAAATCGCCTTCATTTAGAATCATAACGTTGCGCATCGACAACCCCGTGTAAACAACGTCATCTGCTGTTGAGGCCGAATCGTAGCACAAAATCCGCCCCGGGATCGACGTCTCGCAAGTCGATCGATCCGCCGATTGACTTGGCCATTCGCTTACAAAGCGCCAGCCCCAAACCAACGCCGGGAGCTGAATTCGCAGCGTCGATATCGGATTTGCAGAAAGGCTGAAACATGCGGCGTCGAAATTTCTCGTCGACTCCTGGTCCAAAGTCGCGCACCGAAATCATTAATTCGTTGCCGTGTTGATCCACCGTGACTTTGACGCGTTTGTCATTCGCGGCAGCCGCGTACTTGCACGCGTTGTCGACCAGATTGAAAACGATTTGTTCAATCACCTGCGGGTCAGTTCTGATCTCCAGCTCCTTGGTGTCACCCAGAAAGTCGACAGCAAGCTCCATACCCGCGTGCTGACAGCGCTGGCTGAGGCGGTTTTCAAAACGCTGAATCAAATCGCCACAGGTTACGGTCTCGTCGCGCGCCTCGGTGTTGCCTTTTTCCAGACGAGCAAACTGCAGGACGTTGTCTACCAGATGCGTCAATCGATCGGCTTGTGTCTGCAGCGTCTTCGCGTAATGTTGTTGCCTTTCCGGAGGCACCATCTCATCGGCCAACATTTCGGAATACATTTTGAACGTCGTCAAAGGCGTTCGCAGCTCATGAGTCACCGCCGATACAAACGAAGCTCGTCGCTCGCTGAGTTTCATCACGCCAAACAAAAGACCACCGACCGCGCACGCGGCCAAACCCAACCCGCACCAGGCCAGAATCATGGCCCACTTCAAACCGGAAATCGGACGCGTATCAAACGAACGCCGATCCAGGGAAAGACTGGAAAGCAGTTTGGGCGCATCAACAGAAACCTGAACCGGGAGCGTCGCCAAAGCGCGACCATAATCGGGCTGCGAGTCGGCATCGAGTTTTGCGAACTTGACATCAGGTAAAATGTCTTTGACTTCACTGCGAAGTGTTTGTTCGATCTTCGTCCAGTCGAGCCAGCAACATTGAACGACTTCTTCACCATCGATGGCAACGCGTCTGCCAAGAAACAGTTCCTCGCCAATCCAGAATGGCCGCATCACGCCTTCGCGGGCGGTTTTTGATTTCGACACGGGATTCGTCGCCGCCCAGTTAAGTGCATAACTTTGATTGCCCGACTGGCGACGGTTGAACTCATTGACGCCGCGTAACGCGTTCGTCATTTGTTGAACTTGCTGCTTGTTGTTGTCGTTGGCAAGTTCGACATTTCGAGAATTGGGTTCAAAGGCGAGTTCCTCCTGTATGTTCAGGTTGCGAAAAGTCGATTGACCCTGGGCAAGTTCGCCCGGTTCATTTTCGGGACAGAGGGCGTAGACGAGCTTGAAGTCAGTAATTGCCTCGACTTCCTGTAATGCGTTTGTGTTCAGATTAATCATCGATGGAGTTACGGTGCTGCAAGCGATTGCTTTTTTACAATCGAGCGCTGTCTCGGGGCGCTGCGGTGATGTGAATCGGTTTTCGGCATTCACCTGAAAGTGCAATTTCACGAACTCCGAATTCTGATCAAGCAACGGGGACGGCTGAAGCTGGTCAAAACTCACCGGCGAGCCTTTGGATCCTTTGCCGCCTAACTCTGGACCGACTCGATAGAAAGCGTTGTAAAGGTAGTACGGACGAGCGGCTTCACGGGCAACGATGGGAGAAAGCCGCCAGTCCATGCGGTACAGGGCGCTGTTGACCAGATCCTGAAGTTCCGCTTCCTGACGGGCAAGTTCCGTATCGACACGATCACTTTCGCGCAGCCGATCCTGCTGCACGATCATCACTGAAAGCCAGCCCATCGCGGGCACCACCAGGATGATGCAGAGCAGGAATAGTAGCCAAACTTGCCAGGGCTTTTTCATGATACAACGTCCTCAATCAGAACACGGCATCGGACAATGCAAACCCGAAGCGCGGCAGGGAATTGCATGAACAATACAAGCCCGAAGCGCAAGCGAGTGAATAACCGCGGTCGATTCACTCGCTTGCGCTTCGGGCTTGTATTTGTCGCAAGTCGCTCATAGTCAGCAACATACGTCACGCCTGGCGCGCAAATCCACTCGCTTGCGCTTCGGGCTTGTATTGGACTTTTCATTGCGATTGCCCCGCGAACATGTAGCCCTTACCTCTAACGGTCATCAAAATTTTTGGCGACGACGATTCATCACGCAACTTTTCACGCAACCGCACGATATGCATGTCGATCGTTCGCGTGGAGATACCTTTGGGGTTCAGCCGCCAGACACTCGAAAGCAGTTCGTCGCGCGAAATCGCCCGCCCGCGGTTGCAGACCAGATACTGCAACAGCTCCGACTCCTTCTCCGAAAGCTCAACACGACTTTGGTCTTCGAACCGAAGCTCTCGCCGGTTGAAGTCCGCGGCGCCGCCAGGAATTTCCGTGACCGAAACATTGCTGGGCCTTTCGGCGCTACGTCGAAGCACGGCTTCCACCCGAGCCATCAGCTCTTTGACGCTAAACGGTTTGACCACGTAGTCATCGGCGCCCATCTTCAGCCCCGCGACGCGATCGTCTTCGTCGCCTTTGGCCGTCAGAACAATCACTGGTTGCGTGGGTCTGGTTTCCCGCAGTGATTTCAGGATCTCCAAACCGGTCACATTGGGAAGCGCCAGATCCAGCAGCAACAGATCGTAATCACAACGCGTCGACAGAGCCAAACCTTCGGCTCCGTCACCGGTCTCCAGAACGCGGTATCCGTGATACGAAAGCGAATCGACGATCCCCTGTCGGATCGCCGAATCGTCTTCAATCGTCAGAATGGTCAATTGGGATTTCATTCTTTTTCTTTGGGGCCGTCGTTGCGTCCCTTGATGAGGATCCGTTCGCCCTTAACTTCTACCAATACGTCCCCGGCCAATGCCAGTTCGCCGTTTCGGTTAAGGTCAACCATTTTCCACACCAACTCAAAATATTCTCGCGAGCCCAACTCAATTGTACGATCGGCCTGCACATCTTTTTCGTCAATCAGTTGGTTATCAATCCAGCGATCACCCTTTCTAAAGTAAGCCCGATTTTGGCACTGTTGCACTGTGGTAATGCTGGCCTGTTTCATATCGGCCGTCCAAAATCGATTGTCCGGGTTGGCGGTTGCCGAATTCATACCAATTGCGTTGATGGACTGGTTAACCGCGCCCACACCCGTTCGGCAATTCAAAGCTCGCACCTCGAGGTTACGAAACGTCTGTGCGTTGTTCCCAACGACATCCGCAAGGTCAACACCTTCTTCCGCCAGGAATGCAGTGTACTCGGTCAGGATACCGAACTCTTTGGAAAGCCTTACAATCTCGTCGGTTAATTCCTTGAGCTGTGAATCTTTCGCGGATTTGGTCGAGACTTCGGTTAGCGGCTGAGCGCCAAGGTCACGAACTCGGTCGACCAACTGTGCGATTCGCTGGCTGGCCCACAGGCGTGGAACAAATGAATTCGAGAGCTTGGACGCGGACTTGATATCGAATTCGAAGTTAAAGGATTTGCGAGCCGAGCCCTTGTTGCCACGAACCTGAATCTGCAGCGGCTTGTTGCCCTTGTAACGCCCCAACACAACAAGCTGATCGCCGTCGTAAAGATCGGGAAGCGAAGCGGGCTGCAAGTCGGTGATTCGCTTGTGCTTTTTGGCAGCAATCCACTTTTGCTTTCCGTCCTTTTTCTTCTTCGCTACCCACAGCGTTGGGTTTGGCAGAACAGGACCATTAAGTCCACGAAACACGCGGCTGACTTTGACTTCCACATTTTCCGTTGGCTTGACGTAGGTCGCGAATCCACGTGAGAGCGACGAGATTTTGTCCAATAGCGGAGCGTTGACATCGTAGCCGACACCAAAGGCAAACACGCGTTTGTGGTTCGGGTTGGAGTTCTTTGCCACATCGCGGATGGCGGCTTCGGAAGTCTCACCGACGGTGGGAAGCCCATCGGTCAGGAACATCACGATCGGCAACGCTGGCCCACCGGCTCCGGGTGGCATGCCGGACAAAAGAGCTCGCTCCAAAGCAGCATTGAGGTTCGTGCCGCCCTGAGCTTTGATGGCTTTGATCCACTGACGGGCCTCGGCCGTAGTCTGTTCGGTTTTGGCAAGCGGCTTGTCCGACATTTCGGTGACTTCGTCGCTGTAACTGATGATGTTGAACGACTCGCCATCTTCCAGCCCTGCAATGACTTGCAGCGCCGCCTGTTTGGCTTGTTCAAGTTTCTCGCCAGCCATGCTGCCCGATCGATCGATGACAAGTGTGATTTCGCGTTTGATTTTTTCTTCTTCGCCTTTTGCGTCGTCCTTCTCGTTGCCTGTTCCGGCCAGCATCAGGAAGTAACCGCCTTTGCCGTCAGCATCTGGCCAGGCAAACATCGATGCAGTCACAGCGCCGTTTTTGAGAAGGTATGACAGCTTGAATTCGCCAGGGCTCCGCGTGGCGGTTTCGGCAACTTTGGTTTCCACACTGGGGCGATTGACGGGGCCGGTGGTCAAAGCATGCGACGGAGAATACACCGCGGTGATATCCCGTTTTGATTTGATGGCAACCGAGATGTTCCATGGCGTGGAGTACAGCGCGCTGCCGCTGCGTGGCAAAACGTAATCCACGCGATCGCCTTCGGCTGGCAAAAGTGCTTCGTAGACGATGCGAACTTTCTGGTCACCTTTGGCGGGAACCGGAAAGACACTGGTGCGAACCAGGTTGTAGCCTGCAAATTCAAGCAAGGCGGGGTCTTTGAGTTTGGCTACGATGGAATCAAAAGTCTGTCGAGCCCTGTCTTTGGTCAGCAGTTCTGTTTTGGGTTCGTCAGCCTCGCCCTGAAAAGTGAAAGACTTGATCGCTGCTCCTTCGGGGAGCGGAACGAGAAGCTCAGCCGTTTGCTGCGAGCTTGCTCCGTTGTGCAATCCAATTTCAAGAGTCGTTGTGGCCACCTGTTCGACGATGTTGATTCTGGCATCCACACCGGTCACGCGAATCTGTGTCGATCCACTTTGCCTCGCGGCGCCGCTGATGATTACGTTGCTACTCCACGGTCGAATCTCCGATCGCGTAGTGGTCGATTGGGCGACAGCTTCGCCGATACCAAAGACAAGAACCAGCAAGCCAACAGTTAGCGTTTGAATACGTAGCATGAATTGCTCCCATGAGTGATTGATACGGGAATACTACGGAAAAATCGGGCCTTCTTCTGTAACAGGTCTGTAAAGAGCACACGATGCAGATCATGGCTGCGGCGTCTCGCCGAAGTTTTAGCTGATACTGCGGCGAGACGCCGCAGCCACAATTCACGACCGCTGCAATCGATCAAGACAATTGATTACCAGCGCAGTCCAACCTGTCTGGTGGCTGGCACCCAAACCACGTCCGGTATCGCCATCAAAATACTCGTGGAACAAAATGAACTCGTTCCACAAAGGATCAGAATCAAGAAACTCCCGGCCTTCGTTGACAGGACGACGTCCGTCCTTGCAAACAAACAGCTTTGTCAGTCGCAACGCAATCTCATCGCCGACTTCTTTCAGATTCATCATCACGCCGGAACCGACGGGACATTCGACTTTCAGGGACTCGCCGTAGAAATCGTGATACTGGTCAAGCGCTTCGATCAACAGCCAGTTTACCGGGAACCAAACCGGACCTCTCCAATTCGAGTTACCGCCGAACATGCCAGAATCCGATTCGCCAGATTTGTATCGGACCGAAAACTGCTGCCCGTTGAGCTTCACTTCGTATGGATTCGCTTCGTGAAACTTTGACATCGAACGAACGCCATGATCCGACAGAAATTCTGTCTCGTCGAGCATGAATTTTAGCATCGCCGTGAGACGTGACTTGGACGGAATCGCCAACAGCAACTTTGGTTGATCACCGATCTTTTCAAGGTAAGTGATCTGACTGGCCAGCGATTTTCGGTTTTCCAGAAACCAGACCATTCGCTTTTTGAACCCGGGAAGCGTCTCGATGATTTCCAGATTGAGTACACCAACGGCAACCATTGGCAACAGCCCGACCATCGAACGAATCTTCAGAGGCGTGGCCTTTTTTCCCTGGTGCAGTTGATCGTAATAGAACCCATCTTCTTCGTCCCACAGCCCGTTGCCGAGCGAGTTCATCGCATCGGCGATGGCCACAAAGTGTTCGAAAAACTTGGACGCAACGTCTTCGTAACTTTCATCAAAGCTGGCCAACTCCAACGCCATCGTCAGCATCGTGGAACAGTAGAAAGCCATCCATGCGGTCGCATCCGCCTGATCAAGATCGCCGCCGATATGCTCAGGCTGGGATCGATCAAAGACACCGATATTATCCAGCCCCAAAAAGCCACCGGAAAAAATATTGTTGTCGTCACTGTCTTTACGATTGATCCACCATGTGAAATTGATCAACAGTTTGTGAAAAACTCGTGACAGGAACTGGCGATCTTTTCCTTCGCCCTGATCGGAAACCTGGTACACCTGCCAGGCAGCCCATGCGTGGACTGGCGGATTGCAGTCACCAAACTGAAACTCATACGCTGGAATCTGACCATTGGGATGCATGTACCATTCGCGCAACAGCAACAACAACTGCGACTTGGCGAATTCGATATCAACCCGCGCAAAGGGCACCATGTGAAACGCCAAATCCCAGGCCGCGTACCAGGGATACTCCCATTTGTCGGGCATGGAAATAACGTCCCGGTTGTATAGGTGCTCCCATTCCGAGTTTCGCCCGACGCAGCGCGCGGCTGATGGCTTCGGTCGTCCAGGATCACCTCTTAACCAGTCGCGCACCGAGTAATAGTAAAACTGCTTCGTCCAGAACAGCCCGGCAAATCCCTGTCGAGCGATGGCTTTCTCGCTGTCGTCATTCCATTGCGAAAGCACATCGTCATAGAACGCATCCGTTTCCGAAATACGCCTGGCGAAAGCCTCCTCAAAGGATTCCTTTAAAAGTTCATCTGGGCTTTCAGATGGCATCTCTTCCTGTTTGACCAGGCGGAATTGAAACGTGCGACTTTCGCCAGCCGCCAACTCCATCGCATAAACGGCCGCGGCCTTGGTGCCGGTTTGCGCCGGATGCACGACTCGCGAATGCCCACCAATAATGTGTTCGTGAAAAGCGTCCTTGACGAACGGCTCTTCATTTTCCTGGCCGTAGAGTTTTTTATAGTTCGTTTCGTTGTCGGTGAAAATAAAAAGCGGATCATTGCCGTTATCATCACAGGCGTAGAAGTGAAACTTTCCCAGTGACGCATGTTCTGATTCCAGGTGCTGACTCGCCGATTTCGAAATTCTGGGCTTGGGCCAGTAACCTTCTCCCGACCGACCGAAAGACCAGGTGTTACGATACCAAAGCGTCGGCAGCAAATGTAGCGGTGCGGTTTCGGGACCTTGATTGGTCACCGTGATACGAATCAGAATGTCGTTGGGAGATTCTTTCGCGTACTCTGCGACGACATCGAAGTAACGACTTTCGTCGAAAGCTCCGGTGTCTTCGATTTCAAATTCCCGATCAGCAAAGTTACGCGCCGCGTTCTCGTCACGAAGTCGCTGGTAGGGAAACTCACACTGCGGATACTTGTACTGGGCTTTCAGATACGAATGCGTCGGAGAAGAATCGAGGTAGAAGTAGTGTTCCTTTACGTCTTCGCCGTGGTTGCCTTCGGGGCCCGTCAAGCCGAAGAGACGTTCTTTGAGAATCGGATCCTTGCCGTTCCACAGCGCCAACGCGAAACTCAATCGGCCCTGTCGATCCGTGATGCCCAGCAAACCATCCTCGCCCCAGCGATAGGTCCGCGAGACGGCATCCTCATGCGTGAACGAACGCCAGGAGTCACTGTTGTCGGAATAATCTTCTCGCACGGTGCCCCATTGCCGCTCGGCAAGATACGGGCCCCATCGTTTCCAGTTGGCTTTGCGTTCCCGATCGTCGTCCATGCGCTGGCGTTCGGGACAGTTGTTCTTTTTTGAATCCATTTCCATTTCGTTCCTGAGATCTGATCGTTTAACGGCAAGCCGCAGGCGACTGCGAAATTAACCTGGCTCACAGTCGTCTACGGCATGCCATTAAACAAAAGCTTCGGCTGGGACGGGTTTCCGGTCCTTTGCCAGCGGCCCACCTTGTACCATAATGTCGGTCAGTAGCGGCATTGCCGCAAGAACTCATCCCCAATCAGGAATAGCTGTGAGCGACAAAAAATACGACGTCTTTGGTGTAGGCAACGCAATCGTGGACATTTTGGCTCAGGTCGAAGACCACGTCATCAACGATTTGTCGCTCAACAAGGGTTCCATGGCCTTGATGACGACCGAACAGCAGGGCGACATCCTGACTGCGATCAATGATCCGTCACTAACGTTTGCTGCTGGAGGTTCTGCGGCCAACACGATCGTTGCCGTCGCACAAAGCGGTGGCTCAGGTGTCTATACGGGGCGAGTCGCCGACGATACCAATGGTGAATATTACAAAAAAGGAATCGAGAGCGAAGGCATTTTGTTCTACGTTCCACCAGCCAGGTCTGCTGATGAGCCGACTGGTTCGAGCGTGATTTTGACAACGCCCGACGCTGAAAGAACGATGTGCACGCATCTCGGAATTTCGACATCGCTGGGCAAGTCCGACATTGATTTCGATTTGTTGGCTCAATCCAAAATCTGTTACGTCGAAGGCTATCTGTGGACTTCCGATGGTCCGCGGGAAGCCTGTCTGGAAGCCTTCAGGCAAGCCAGGGCCAACGGCGTCCTTTCGGCATTCACGTTTTCTGATTCGTTCCTTGTCGACATGTTTGCCGATCAGTTCAAGGAAGTTGTCCGCGAACATTGCGACATCATCTTTTGCAACGCCGATGAAGCCAGAAAGTTCATCGGGAGCGATGACCTTGAGCATTGCGTGAAAGAAATTGGAGCCATCTGCGGCCATTCTTTCATCACCGATGGCCCCAACGGAAGCTACGTCGTGATCGAT
The DNA here is from genome assembly GCA_964446085.1 of uncultured Pirellulaceae bacterium. Classification (GTDB taxonomy): domain Bacteria; phylum Planctomycetota; class Planctomycetia; order Pirellulales; family Pirellulaceae; genus Mariniblastus. The sequence continues at coordinate 7,212 of CAYUNP010000078.1, read as the reverse complement.
GGCAAAGTTGCGAAAGTGGATGGCTTCGATGTCAATGCAGTTGATACCGTCGGCGCCGGAGACGCCTTTGCGGGAGGAGTCCTCTACGGCTTGACCAATGGACTTTCGCCAGAAAAATCAGCTCGCTGGGGGAACTACCTGGCATCGCGCGTTGTTTCAAAGTTCGGACCACGCCTGGAAGAATCAATCGCCGGCGAGATGCAGGAAGCACTCGCGTAGGGCTCGGCTCTCTGGCAGCGTTCATCAATCCTGTCTGGGAGGTATCATAACCCGACGCGTAAGTTTTGAAGTTGCACACTTTAGAGCCGGAGGCTCGGCATGTGTTAGCCTGCCACTTTAGTGGCAGGTAAGGCAACTCGTGACAATATTAGTCCTGAAGGGACGACAGATGCGACGGGGCTTGCCACATGTCGCCGCTCCGCGGCTATCGCCAAGTCCTGTGCCGTTTTTCATCGGACTGAAGTCCGATGCTATCACATGCCGCCGCTCTGCGGCTATTGAAAAAGCGCAACTTCAAAACGCGTAAGTGAGGGACCGATTATCCCTCGCTCACGCGTCGGGTTATGATCTGTTGGTGCCAGGAACAGTTTCACTTTACCAAACTCAACCTGCCGATAACTCAACAAGAGCCCAGGTTGAACCCGTCATGAACAACCCAGAACCTGAATCCCTTCCGTCGCTTTCTTCGTCGCTGTTGCTACGCGTTCAGGAAATGCAACCTGACGCGTGGGCGCGAATGGTCGATGTATTTTCACCGATCGTCTACCGATGGGCTCGTCAGGCGGGACTTTCAGGAACCGATTCGGCGGACGTGGTACAGGAAGTTTTCACTTCGATCGCCCGTCGCGTTGGATCCTTCCAACGGCAAAAGGACAAAGGCAGTTTTCGTTCCTGGCTGGCGACGATTACGCGCAATCGAATTCGCGACGTTTTCCGGCGAAAACAAAAGCAGCCCGATGGCCACGGTGGTTCGACGGCGATGCAAAACATGATGAGGGTTGCCTCTCCCGAGTCAGATGCCTGGGAAGAATCGATCAGTGTTGCGGCGCTGGAATCACGGCTCCCGCAGCGCGTGTTGGAAATGATTCGTGCTCAATGCGATGAGAAAACCTGGCAGGCGTTCTGGATGACAACGATCGAAGAACAGCCAGCATCTGTCGTCGCTGAAACGCTTGGCCTCAACGTCGCCAGTGTCTACCAGGCCAAGTCCCGAACTTTGAGGAAACTGCGAAAGCGAATGGAAGAACTTCCCTGAACGGTTTGGGACTGTTTGGCAAATGTGAGCAGGAAGGCGTTAGCCGCCAGTTCGTTGCTTGATCTATCGACGGGCCTTGCCGTTCACAAATTCGTGCGGCATCATCGCAAAATCGCATCGTCAGACGGTGCCTAGCTCTGGTCGCCATCTATTTTTGAATCGCGAGCTTCTTTGGCTTTATAGAGCATCCGGTCGGCGTTCTCGAAAAGTTCATTGCGACTGATCGGCGAGTCAGGATCCCAGCTCGCAACACCTCCGCTGATCGAACAATCGATTGCTCCCCGGGAAGTACGAAACCTCCTGCTGACGACGGCTTCACGAATTCGTGTTGCTGCTCTGGATGCAGCATCAAAATCGGCGTTCAGAAGAACGACAGCGAACTCATCGCCCCCAAACCTTGCGAAGACTTCCCCTCCACGAATAACTTCACGAATACGACTTCCAAATTCTGCGAGAACTTCATCGCCAACGATGTGCCCGTAACTGTCGTTAATTTCCTTGAAGAAATCAAAGTCAATCAACATCACACTCAGATGCTGCTTTAAACGCAAATGCTCATTGAGTTTGCGATCCAGCATATCCATCAGGTATCGCTTGTTCCAGGCTCCCGTCAGCACGTCCTTCGTCATCATCTGATAGACCGAATCGTGATACTGGGCTTCGATGTTGTCACCATGAAAGAACTTGTACGTCCATCGTCCAACACGAATACTGTCGCCGGAATTAAGCTGTTGAATTTGCACACGCTCTTCATTGACCCAGGTACCGTTGGTCGACCCCATGTCCATGATGAAAACATTCTGTTCTTTGCGAATGATTCTCGCGTGACGTCTCGAAGCCGAATGATCGGCAATCACGATCTCGCAATTTTCATCACGGCCAATCACAACTGAATTGGTATCGATCGACATCAGGCCGACACCGGAATCGACGGGGTGAATTCGCAACAGCTTGGGTGTGAGACCTTGCTTACTTTTTCGACCAATGTCTCGCACATTGAATGAAGAAGTCTGGTTTTCCGTCATTCGGAATGAGAAATTTTCTGCTTCGGGTTGCATGGCTCAACGGTGCAGAGGAAGAGATACAGAAGTTCGGGTGAGAGAGGTGACTTCTGCAACGTACGTCACGATTGCCTCAATGGGCGAGGAATTGCCGAATTGCGTGTAATTCTCCGTAGAAAAGCCCAAAGCTGCCGCGAAATACTGTTTTCGGGGCTAACCCTCAGGTCCACTGGCAGAGATCTTCGACAAACTGGGCCGTGCCATCACGCAGCCAGCCATCGAGCTGAGCCTGCTCTTTGAGTTGTTGGCCGCGCTGAAGGGGGATCACAAAGAAGTCGCACCCGACATCTGAGAGCGCGGACATGTCGCCCCACAGTTTTTCAAACTGCGCGACTGGAAAAACGTCTTCCTGCCCGTTGCCCCAACGTTTCTTGACGTCCTTCAACGTTATATAAGTCGGCATCTTCAACGAAAGTTCTCGCACACACTGATCAACTTTCGCCTGATCGCCAAGCTCATCCCGTCTCAAACCCAGAACCGCAAGCAACTGATCAACGTTGATCCACGTCGTTAAAGAGTTGTAATACGAAAGCTTGAACTCGTCACGCTCCCGGGGCATCGCCAGACCTTCAACAAGTCGCGGACGACCGTTGACTCGCGCCAGTCCTCCACCGCGATCATCAAGTCGACGTTCGATCACTTCGAAGCTCAGACAACTTCCGTTTTCGATATGAGTGCCCAGAATCCCCGGATCAACATTGGCACCCAAAGTATCAATATTGTGCAGCATCATGTACTTCAGATTCGGTCGCGACTGCAGCAACTGATGCAGAGTTCCATTGCGAAGCATGTTCGGTATTTCATACCAGTGCCCCACCGGATGCAGGCACTGCATCGGCACGTTGTCTGTGTAGTCAGAACCCTCTCCCACTTGCAGTGCCCAACGAGTCAATGCGGCCCTTGCGCTGTCGCGGACTTTCTGTTGTTGTTGATCGAGAACCTGTTGCGGCATCTCCTGCCATGCGAACCGCAGATCACGAGCCATCGGAACCGTTCGCAGGCCGACATACCGACCTGGAGAAAGAATAACCTGACCGGGATAGTTGTAATTCGAAACCGACGCGAGGTGTTCTTCGATCGGTCGATGCGTCATGTAACCCGTCGTGATCACATGTGGGATTGCTTTGGAAGCATCCGCAAACTGGTTCGAAACTTTGGAACTCTTGGCGAGATGAACTTCAAGGAAACTGCGATGCTTTCCTGACAGCTGCGCAAAAGGGTGCAAGCCTTTAACGACTCCGGCACCTTCAGTCCAACGACTGCCAACACCCGCCGCCAGCGTCACAACAGCGACTTCTCCATTGGCGATCGCAGCTTTCCCTGCAGCATGCGACGATTCAGAAACCGAGTTCCGCACATCGACTACGTCTTCGGGCTCAACGTCCTGAATCACCGTGTTGATCGGCAGCCGATTTTGCGACAGGCCAAACCTTCCGGACTTCAAGTCCGTTTGAACTTGCTCATGGAGTTCGCGGTCGAATCCAAACCGCTCCAACAGATCGCCAAGCGAATCTTCCTTTTGCTCTGCCAATCCGCTTCCTGGCAAAATGCTCTCGATCAGCTTCTTCAAATCATTTGAGTTTCCGGCATCGCGATATTCACTTCCGAGCTGTTCAAGTTCCCGGCGAGCCAAAGTTGGCAACTCATGCGATTCCTGTTTGAGCCAACCTGGAACCTGAAGTGCATAGTATTCGCCAGGCATTCGCGCGGCCGGACCATCAAAAATCTCGCACCAGGTGCCACGATCATTAATTTCAAAGTCATAGACGACAGGAGTCATCGCGAACGGCAAACGGGTCTGCATTTGATCCCGGGTTTCCACCATCGTCGTCTGCAGCCACTGTTTTGCCTGCTCTTTTACGGTCGGGTCGAAAATGAAGCCCATTCCTCCGCCTGCCATCCCGCCCAGCATCCAGAAGCCCCAAAACTGTTCGCCCCATTTGTTTTCGCATTGTTCAATGAGCGAATTGGTAAACAGGTTTGTGCACCAGGGAATGATTTTTTGTAGTGGACCAAAGAAGTTTCGATGCGTCGCTTTTCCGATCGCCCGAATGTCACCTCCTTTGAGGCCACGCGTAATTTCGTCCAGAATTTCAATGGCTTCCTTACGAGCTTCCCATTCGACGGGACTGCGAAGAAGATACTTTTCAGTCACCATCTCAAGGATCGGCCCCACGTTCTGGGCCATTCCTCCGTGCACCAACACCAATGATTCCTGCAGTGCCTTGCGCGTCGCGGGCGTGACTTCTTCTTCGGTGAAGACGTCATGCTGAGGCAACAGGCGCCCACGGCTGACACCGTGTTCCGGATCGCCAACACCAGCTTCGCTTCCACAGATCAATTTGATGCCAGGCCAGACTCCTCCCGAGTCCTGCCATCCGCCACCAGATCCGCCGATCCATTCACCCAGAATCGCACGCGCGGCAATGATGCGACGATCCGTTTCTTCAAGCCCACCAGTCAGAGCACTCACCTGGCCGGTCGCTCGCATACAAATTGAAATCAGCGACCCCAACAGGTTTGTCGAAACCGCCAGACGGGAACCTTTTGGGATGTCGTTAACTTTGGATACAACTTCCAGCCCAAGACCGGGGCCAATCAACTGCTCCAGCAAACTTTCGATACTCTTGCCGCAACCTTCCATGCCTGGCGGAACAATCCCAGCCGCGATCAGCGCCGCTTTCAGCAAGCCAAGGTAATCTTTTGCGAAATCGAAAACTTCGGCGATCGTGTGAATTTCCGTGGAAGCATTCAGATCCGTACTGGTCAGTTTCAAAACTGGCTGATCGATGACTCGCAAGTAGCACTCGATCGGCGGACGCGGATGATCGTCGCGTCCCATCACGCCAAGGTTCACCGAAGCGTTGATGACTTTGGCGCCTGACGGAAAGTCCATCCCCAGAAAGAAAATGTCGCTCCACGCACTATGCGTGAAGTCCATCCGAACTGCGGTCGTTTCCTTGAGCATCGGATAGGACGCTTCGCCACTCTGTTTTTTCAGCAGCTCTTTGCGAAATCGCAACGGATGATCGGCGGGATGACCTGTGCGAAACATCCACTGGTTACCACGAACCGTCCGAACACTTTTGCGAACCTGATCGGCCAGAGTTTGAAAGCCAAGCTCGTAGTAGCCGCTCGCCAGAGCACTCGAAAGTCCATCACAGGGACCGTTGGATGCCTGGGATTCCAGAAGTTCATCGATGGCTTCGGTAAACCGTCGCTCCAGTAAATGCTGGTAAGCAGTGAATGGAATGTTGCCACTGAATTCGGCGCCGTAATGTGGCGGTAGCAGAAAGCGGTGAATCGAAAACAGAAAAAACAGTGCGCGGACGCGATGATACAGGTTGTCCGTCTGCCGCCAGAACCCGTCCAGCGCCGCGCAGTGAGACAACAGTTCTTCCAGCGTAGCACCATCGCAAATGCTGTCCAACGATTGATTGCGCACCGCGTCGTCTTCGGAGACGATCACATCGACAAGGCTATTTTTCCCGGCGGCGATCGACATGTTATGCCTCCCCACGCGTGGTTGCCACAAGCTCAAGCAACTCCGTCAGAATGTCATCCCGGTCTTTACCCGAAAGCGCGAGCGCCAATTGTCCTTTGAGGAATCCGTACTTCACACCGATGTTGTATCGCGACCCCTGCACGCGGAGCGCAAGATACTGCTCACGCTGAGCTGCTGCATGGAGTGCACATGAAAGTTGAACCTGGTCATTCGACGCATTGATTTGCTCACCCAGAACTTCCATCACTCCCGGCGTTAGCACATGCATGCCCGAAAGACAAAGGTAGTGACTTGATCGCAAGCCAGCGACAATCAAATCTTGCTCTGCACGCGTCGGTGTTGGTTTTTCGACAACTGATTTGACTTCATAAACATCACCTCGATTGCCCGAACTGATCGCGCCGACGGTGCCGAAATACGGAAGCATGTTTTCGCGAGTTTCCTGCACAGCCGAAACGATGCAGTTCTCCTGGTTGGCCAGTTCAACGACTTGCTGGGCAACGCCGCTGCCGTTGTGGCTAATGTAGACATGGTCACTGACCAAATGCAAAAACGGTTCGTCGCCGACAAAATCCCTGGCTCGATAGAGCGCATCGCCATAGCCGCGCGGATTGTCCTGCTCAATGAACGTGAGTCGATTCGCATGTTGGCCAGCAGATCGGGTAAAGTCATCGGCACTGTCGGGGCAAACGACAACACAGATCTCTTCGGCGCCCGCCGAAACGCATTCTTCAAGAATGAGTTCCAATGCTGATTTGGTTTGGCCCTGTCGATCAACAAGACGTTGGAGCGGTAGCGACTTTTGGTCAGGTGCCGCGGCTGTAATCACAGCACGTCGGATACTCATGGCTTACTTTCAAGCAACGTTGTCTGGGGAATCTGCTTCCATGTTAGTCGCTGCTCAAAAATCTCCATAGCTGGCACCGCCGATGTATCCAGTTTGGCAACTTTACAACCGATACAATCGGATAATTCACGCAAGAAAAGGGGTTTGCGTCATTTCACAGTGGTGGCTTCCGCTGCTCCCAGCCGTCGTGGACAGGCAGGCGGATGCGTGATGCATTTGACCCATGCAGCGTTTGGAGCCTGGCACGACGGCCCAAATACCGAACCTTTCCCCCCGCCCGTTTGTCGCTGAGAGCAGTTCAACTAGAATCTCAGCCAAATGTCGCAGCTACCCTCCGAATCCGATTTTCGATCCACCATAAAGCAGACCATGCTCAACGATGAGCACTGGTTGCGCTCGAACCTGCGTCGACTTAAAAGTGAACTGAAGTCGGAAGGGCAGGGCAATTCGGGAAAACTGGACAACTTCCTGAAACGGTTTGAAGAATCGAAAGAACGTTTCACCAAACGCCAAAATTCAATTCCCAAACCTGAGCTCGATGAAA
>CAYUNP010000077.1:5410-21933 GCA_964446085.1 uncultured Pirellulaceae bacterium | reverse complement strand
GCAGTCCATCATCGGTGCGATGCTTAAAGGATAGAGGGGCATGGGGTGTTCGGTGTTCGGTGTTCGGTGGAGACAGTATTCGTGTTATGCCACGTTGCGAAAATCTTTTTCGAATCGAAAAGTTAACATAACTGCTGCTGCCGCCAAGCCAATAGTTAAACCAAACCAGAGCCCACGGCCTTCGAGCCCCAGCCAAAATGCCAGCCCAAGACTGGCCGGGATGCCGATCAGCCAGTAAGCGACCAGCGTCAGATTCATGGCTGCCCGGGTTTGCTTGAGGCCACGTAACGAGTTCGATGCGGCAACTTGCAGTCCATCCACGACCTGGAATAGAGCCGCGATCTGTAGAAAGACAATCGCGATGCCCACAATGTTCTCGTGTTTTGGCAAATCCAGATCGATGTAGGCTCCGATGATCCATTTTCCACAAAGCGAAAACACAATGACGCCGGGAATCATGGCGATCACCGCGGTGAACATTCCGACCCGCCCTGCCCTGCGAGCTCCCTCACGGTCTCCAGAACCTGCGAAGTTTCCAACTCGTACACAGATCGCCAACGCGATACCCAGCGGGACCATGAACGAGAAAGAAGCCGACTGCAACGCGATCTGGTGCGCAGCGAGCTGGTCTCCGTTGTCTTCAAACATTCCCATTGCGTAAGTCGCGAAGGTAAACATGCAACACTCAAAGGCAACGGTCAGACCAATCGGCAAACCAACTTTAAGCAACTCCGAAATGATCGCTGGATCCGGCTGCCGCAGGTTGTTGAAAATCCTGTGTTCACTGCGGCAGCGCAGAACATAGACGACCGTAAGCAGAAAGATCAACGTGTAGACGATTGAACTCGCGATTCCGGTGCCGACAAGCCCCAGTGCTGGCAAACCATAGCGACCGTACATCAGCGTATCATTGGCGACCACGTTCATGGCGACACCAGCCAGGCTGATAAAAAAGATCGGACGCGCGTGTGACGTGCCTTCCAGGAAACCGCGCAGTGAAACTGAAAGCAATGCCGGCAACATGCCAAAGGAAATGGCTTTCAAATACTGGCTGCTTAACTGAACAACATTTTCCTTTTGTCCAAGCAATCGCAGAATCACTTCCGAGTTCCAGAATAGCAGAAACGCTGGAACGAACGAGATGATGCCAATCCAGAATCCCTGCCGCACGATTCGAGGAATCTTTTCTTTTTCGTTAGCACCGACTGCGTTGGCGACCAGCGGATTAACGGCGTACAGCACACCAGAGAAAAGCATCAAGACAAAAAAGAAAGTCGTGCTGCCAATCGCCATTCCGGAGAGTTTGTCGCCGCCGAGTTTTCCGACCATTACAGTATCAACCAGTGACATCGTATTCTGAGCCAACTGGGCGAGCACGAGAGGAGTTGCCAGGAAAATCAGGTTTTTAAATTCTTTAAGGTACAAAGCTGGCTCTGTGAAATTGTGGCACGGTGGTCTGCACCGTGGTCGGGTGACAGGAAATTGCATTAAGCTTCGCACGTCACTGATTTTGAGCGACTTGCAACCAATACAAGCCCGAAGCGCAAGCGAGTGAATAGACCGCGGTATTCACTCGCTTGCGCTTCGGGCTGGTATTGTTCATGCAACTGCCTGTAGCGCGGCGGGATATGATCAGGCAATCACCATGAAAACTGTGCACAATTTACTGCAAGTACACGAATTCGTTGAGGTTCAATGCGAGAAGGCAGAAGATTTTCAACGCCTGATCAGGCTTTTCTTTTAACGCAGAATCCTTCATCAAGGCAACGCCGCGATCGATTTCGGTTTGCGTTGGGTTCCGCTGATAGACACGTCGCAAAACCGCAGCGACCTGCTCATTCGGCTGATCATGCGTCTTGCGGATCATCTCCGCAAACAGCTCGGCCTGTTTGTTGGTGAACGCACTGTTGAGCAAGCCGATTGCTTGCGTCGGCTGCGTGGTGACGAACCGAACGGGGCACGGACTGTCGGTCGTTGCTGCGTCATTGGTTTCCAGAATTGGTACGCCCATCGATCGCTTGGTGTGAATGTAAAGACTGCGGCGCCGTGAATCTTCAGGGCTCGATTGGTGCCAGTTGATACCCGGCATCGACTGCCCGTCCAGGACTTCCTGCGGCATCGGCGGGTAGATACTCGGCCCGTAGACTTTTTGAAGATTCAATTGACCAGATACAAACAGGATTGAATCGCGGATTTCTTCTGCCGTTAGTCGACGCGGATTGAATCGCCAGAAATGATCGTTTTCCGGATCAACGGCAAAGGCTTTGTCGTTGAAGTCTGTGCCCATACGGTAGGCATGGCTCAGCATGATCTTTTTGTGCAGCGGCTTTAGTCGCCACTGATTCGCGACCAGTTCTGACGCCAGCCAATCCAGCAACTCGGGATGTGTCGGCGCTGAACCCTGGAGACCAAAGTCGCTGCTGCTGCGTACGATGCCACGCCCAAAATGGTGCTGCCAGATTCGATTCGCCATCACGCGAGCGGTCAGAGGATGCTCGTCACTGGTCAACCATTTGGAAAACGCCAGTCGTCGTCCTGTCGATTTGCCGCTGGCAGGAACTTTGATCTCAGGCTCCGGTGGCGAAAGGACGCGAAGGAAACCAGGCGTTACGGCATCACCTCGGGCATGCGGATTGCCGCGAATTTGAATGAAGGATTCTGGTGCTTCGGTCCCGTCCTCCTTGATGCAGAGAATCTTGCGAATCCCCTGTGGAGGATTCTCCGTCAATTCGCGCCACTGTTTTCGAAGCGTCGCGTAATTGTCAAAGTCTTCCTGCGAGATCGATTTCCCGATGTACTTCTTGAGCACGCGTTGACGATTGTTGATGTGTTTGAACTCTTCGTGATCGACGGGCGCAAAAGACTCGCTGGCGGGTTTTTCGATCGACTTCAGTTTCTCAACAACCGCATCGACTTTCTCACGATGTGTTTTTCGCGTCGCATCATCGACCTTTCGCTCATCCATCCGCGTCACCGAAGCCGCCAGAACCGAGTTGCGATCACGGACGCCAAACCGGCGCATGTTTTCGAAAAAAGAAACCATTCGATAGTAATCGGCTTGAGGGATCGGATCGATCTTGTGGTCGTGGCAACGGGCACAGTCAACGGTAAGCCCCATCATCGATTGGCCAACGATGGTAACGATATGGCTAAGTTCGTCGTACTTTGCCAGTTTGGGATCGGCAGGCTCATCGTCCCACGCTCCAAGTCGGTAGAAGCCCGTTGCCGACATCGTTTCGATCGTCACCTCTTCCAATTCATCGCCGGCAAGCTGTTCGGTCAGGAACTGGTCGTATGGTTTGTCATCGTTGAAAGATCGAATCACGTAGTCACGATATCCCCACACAAAGGGTTTCGTGTCATCGCGTTCGAAACTGTTGCTTTCACCATAGCCAACCAGATCCAGCCAGTGCCGCCCCCATTTTTCGCCGTAGTGGGGTGACTCAAGAAGCTCATCGATCAACTTCTCCCACGCGTCGGGAGAGTCGTTCCTGATGAAGGCTTCAACCTGCTCGGGAGTCGGCGGCAATCCAAGCAAGTCATAATGAGCCCGACGAACAAGTTCACCTTTCGAGGCACCGACCGCAGGCAGGAGATTCGCTTTTTCGAGACCTGTTAAAACGAACGAGTCGATTTCATTTGACGCCCAGTTTGAGATGACTGTTTCTGGAACTGCCGGACGTTTAACTTTTTGAAACGACCACCAGCTTTTGGATTCTTCATTGACTTGAGGCGTAGTATCACGGTTTTCGATTTCCAGCTCAACTTCGTCCTCCGGACTCCAGGGGATACCCAACTCTACCCATTTCCGAAACAGCGAGATTTCTTCATCGCTGAGCTTGCCACCGGGAGGCATCTGCCAGGCATCATCTTCATAGGAAATCACGCGCAGTAGCAAACTCCTGTCGGCAGCATCGTCATCGATCAGCGAGCCAGATTCGCCGCCGGAGATCATGCTCTCTCGTGACGCGATCGCAAGTCCACCAGCAAGGTCGTCAGGATCGTTGCGGTGACACTCCCAGCAGTGCTTTTCTAACAGCGGTTTGATCTGATTGGAGAAAAACTCTTTGTCTGAATCATCCTGTGCAATTGCAGCGCAAGTGAGCGCGTGGGCAAACAGTATCGCGATCAGGAAAGTTGCAGATTGTCTCATCGTGTCTCACCGAATTCGACTGAGGTGACCTTTGCTGAATCGACAGACCCAGGAAGCGGCTTCCGGATGGTGAACGGTATTCGCACCGGCTTTTCGCCCAGTGCTGTCGACTGCCCAGAATTCCCGAACGTGAATGAAAGTCGCTCTTGCGGAACATTCGAAGCGTCCAGATCGCCGTCGAATTTGATGCAAATTGCTGGCAGTGTGGCACTGCTTTTAATCAGCAAATCCTTGCCATCAGCTTTTGCGGCATTCAGGGGTTGGTTCATTTGAATACCAAGTACAGGGAAGATTCATCGACAGTATGCCCCGGCAGGCCTTTACATTCTATCGAAGGAAGACCCCCAAAGAAGCAATTACCTCGAAGATTTACGGGTCAAATGCAAACTCGCGTTGACCGAAAGTTGTTCCACAGATAGCCTGTTGTGAAATAACGATTGAAAATAACAACTGCAAAAGCGTCACCTGTTGTCAGGGGAGGGAGACGCAATCCACCTTTCCAGAAACAACCTCAGTGACCAAATCCGTCCAAAAACGAAAACAACGTCTTTCTTTTGAACACCTCGGCCTTTCCAAATCGATGCTGAAAACGCTCGAAAAGATCGGCTATGAAAAACCATCTCCAGTTCAGGCGGGCGTGATTCCGCTGGTCATGGAAGAGTTCGATGTTATTGGCCAGGCTCGAACGGGAACCGGCAAAACCGCTGCGTTCGCGATTCCAATTCTTGAGCAATTGGATATGAATGTTCGCAAGCCGAAACCTCAAGCATTGATCCTCGCGCCGACTCGTGAATTGGCAGTGCAAGTTGAAAACGAACTTCGCCGCCTGGCTCCTGATGACGTTCGTTCAGTTTGCCTTTACGGTGGCAAGCCGATTCGCGGACAGATCAACCGTCTCAATGAAGGCTGTCACGTCGTCGTTGGAACACCTGGCCGTGTGATCGATCATCTGAATCGGGGAACGTTGAACATTGATCAACTGTGGTTCATTGTGCTCGACGAAGCAGACCGCATGTTGGACATTGGATTCCGTCCCGACATCGAGCGGATCCTGAGACGCTGCCCGAAAGAGCGACAGTCGCTGTTACTCAGTGCCACATTGCCGCCTGCGATTCTGGAACTGGCGAGACGCTACATGTATCGTCCGAAGGTAATTAACTTTTCCAAGAACAATGTCTCTGCCGAAACAATTGATCAGTTCTTTCTGACCGTGCCGGGCGAGATGAAGTTCGAGATTCTGGTGAAGCTCCTTGAACGCGAAGATCCGGAGCAGGCGATTATTTTCTGTCGCACAAAACTTGGGACTGAGCGACTCTATCGCAAACTTCTCAAAGAGACAGACTTTCAGGCCGTGGGCACGATTCACGGTGACATGAACCAGTCGGGCCGTGACCGCATGATGAAAGGTTTCCGCGCAGGAGACGTTCGCTTTCTGGTTGCAACTGATGTGGTGGGCCGTGGAATCGACATTTCGAACATCTCACACATTGTCAACTTCGACATTCCGACGCTCAGTGAAGACTACGTTCACCGCGTCGGACGAACGGGACGAATGGGAAAGACGGGCGTTGCGTTTTCTTTTGTGCGACCGGACCAGGGAAGTGAACTCAGTGCGATCGAACGGACGATCAACAAGCAATTGGACAAGGATCCGATGCAGGAGTACGTCAACGAGCGTCGTGCGATTCTGTTTCCGCATCAGGTTGCTGCCGAGAAGAAGAAAGCCAAGTCCAAATATCGTCGCGGACTGTAGAAGTTTCAACTCCTGCTGACCCTTGATCCCTGACATTCGCCAATCAGATTCATCGCCCGAAACACTGCGGCGATGGTTGCAGGGTTGCGGCATCGGGAACCTCGACCGCGGGTTGGCAAATCTGAAGACCTTCGCCTCTGTGGGTTGGCCAGATTCAGACATCGATCGATTCGCCAGCACGATCGCCAGGGTGCTTCCTGAACTTCCTGATCCGGATCAGGCGCTCAACAATCTCGAACGGCTGGTTACTGAATCCGATTCTGCATCGCAGAAAGTTCGCACGCTGTCTTCGCTTGCAACGCCGTTTCGTGGCTTGATGACGATCCTGTCCGACAGTCAATACCTGGCTGACCTGCTGCGCGATGAAGCCAACTTTGATGTCATCATTGCTGGTGGCTTTCAACCACTGGCAAGGCAGTTGATTGTTTCCGACGCGATTGGATCAGTAAGCGACGCTCGCGACACGGCCGAAGCAATGCGGCGACTACGACGATTCAAGCAGAGGGAAACGATTCGAATTGCGTGGGGCGATCTGGTTTTGGGACACCGCATCGATCAGGTGACATCACAGATTTCTGCCGTCGCGGCAGCCGTTTGTGAAGCGGCACTGTTTTGGTGTCGTCGTCGTCTGGCAGAGAAGTTCGGCGAACCATTTTCGCGCACCGAAAAAGAAAGTCGTTATGTGATTCTGGCTCTGGGCAAACTTGGCGGAAGTGAACTCAACTATTCCAGTGATATTGATTTGATCGCGGTCCATGAATTCGATGGCAAACTCAAGGACCGGGCAGTTTCGTCAAATCAGGAATACTTCAGCCAGTTGACACGAGACTTCATTCGTGTCGTCGGTGAACCAACTGAACTTGGAAGTGCCTATCGAGTCGATATGCGACTGCGACCGTCGGGAACTCGCGGACCGATCTGTCGAAGCAAGCTTTCGACGATTCAGTACTACGATTTGCAGGGGCGCACCTGGGAGCGTCAGGCAATGATCAAGGCGCGGCCGCTGGCTGGTGATCTTTCGCTGGGCGTTGAACTGCTGGACGAACTGCAGCCCTGGATCTTTCGCCCAAGTTTGAGCCGAGCAGACATTGCCGGAATCAAGTCGCTCAAACGCCAGATTGAAAGACGAACTCAGGCACAGGACGCCGATCGGGCAGACGTTAAAACGGGCTATGGAGGTATTCGCGATGTCGAGTTCGCGATTCAGTTCATGCAGTTGCTAAACGGCTGGAATCTGGCCAGCCTGCGTACCGCCAATACACTGCGTGCGATTGGCAGACTTGAGCGAAGCCGTTGTCTGATGCACGATGAAGCTGAACTTCTGGCCAGCAATTATCAGTGGCTGCGAAAACTCGAACACCGTTTGCAAATCATGCACAACCAGCAGACGCATCGCCTGCCTGACGATGATGAAGCGATGTTGGCAGTGGCTAAACGAATGGGCATGCGGGAAACCTCAAACGTTAAAACGTTGCAGGCCTTTCAAGGCAAGCTCGACGAAGTGACACGACTGAATCGAATGATCCTCGATCACCTGCTGCATGGAGCATTTGGTACGCAGAAAGTTTATAAAGATTCGGAGGCCCCGGTTTCTGCCGAAGTGGATTTGATTCTTGATTCGGACCCCTCCGAAAACTTCATTGAACAGGTTCTGCAGCGTTATCCGTTCACTGACACGCATGCGGCGTATCGGATCCTGATGGAATTGGCAGAAGAAAAAACCCGCTTCATCTCTTCGCGTCGGTGCAAACATTTCTTCGCATCGATTGCCGGAGCGTTGCTCGAAGAAGTTTCGAAAACACCTGAACCGGACCGAACCCTGGTGTCACTTTCAGCAGTTAGCGATTCATTGGGAGCGCGTGGCGTTCTGTGGGAACTGTTCAGTGAAAGCCGCGCAACACTGAATCTCTACGTTCGACTTTGCGCGTCAAGCGACTATCTTGCCACGATTTTGAAAACAAGTCCGGGAATGGTCGACGAGTTGATGGACGCGTTGCAGCTTGATTCGCTGCCAACGCGAGAATGGCTGCAACAGAACATGACCGAACTTTCTGGCGGTGCTGTTGATCTCGATTTGATTCTGAGTGGCTTCAGGAATTCACAGCATATCAGAATCGGAATTCGGGACATTCTGGGACAGGACGACATCGCGGAGACTCATCGAGCCCTGGCAGATGTGGCGGAAACCTGTTTGTTGAGAGTGACTCAACAGCAGGTGCTACTGATGTTGGACAAACATGGTGTGGACTGGTTGCCTGAAGATGCACACACGATTCCATTTGTTGTGCTTGGGATGGGAAAGCTTGGTGGTCGTGAGCCAAACTATCACAGTGATATTGATGTGATTTTTCTTTACGACACAAATGTTGATTTCGAATCAAAGTTGCCGAAGGGATTTTCAGCGCAGTTTTTCTTCAGTGAACTTTCTGCCGCGATCATGCAGGCGATTGGAAGCCAGGGCGATCGATCACGACTGTACGAAATTGACTGTCGTTTGCGTCCAACCGGCAAGAGCGGTGCCCTGGCAGTTCATGTCGATGAGTTCTCCAGGTATTTCGCGACTGGTGAGGGGCAACTTTGGGAACGCCAGGCACTTTGCAAAGCTCGTCCCGTCGCTGGAAGTGAGTCGCTAGGTGAAAAAGTAATGGAGCGAGTGGTTGAAATTTTGAACTTGCCCTGCCCTGTTTCATTTCGTGATGAAATCTGGAAAATGCGATTGGCGATGCAGGACGGTTGCGATCCCAGTAACCTGAAACGCGGTCCGGGTGGAACGGTGGATATTGAGTTTGCCGTGCAAATGCTTCAACTGGCTCATTGCCGGAATCATCCGGATGTGCTCCAGCCCGGAACTTTGAAAGCGATTGAGAAGTTGCACGAAGCCGGAATCGTTGATCGGGACGAGGCAGATTTCCTGGGCGACAAGTATCAGTTTCTACGCAGCGTCGAATCCGGATTGCGTCTGATGAATACGACGGCGCGACATGACCTCCCAAAGGAACCGTTGCAACTGGAACGACTGGCTTTCCTGTTGCAGGAGTCCAGCGGTTCCGCGCTTGTCACGACGGTACGACGGATGAGAGAACAGGTGCGTCAAAAAGTTGAGCAGCTGTTTCAGCTGGATTCAACGAATCCGTAAGCGTTAACCTGCGAATCACTTACGGTTCGGAGAACCGAGCGACATTGTTGCTCAGCTTTCCGGCAGATAGCGCTCACCAGGGAAAACAGGTTAAAGCCCGTGTGTTCTCAAATTGTTCTTTTTCACGAAACGAACGAAGTTCTGAGCCAGATACATTCCCATGTTCTGGTCGCGGCTACGGATCAACAGTTGGCCTGATTGGCCTGGCAACAAGTCCTTGCGGTCTGATTCAGAAAGTGCAATCTCCAATGGCACTCGCGGTTCGGTCAACATCATCTCGCCTTCTTCACCGGAATCTTCTTCAACCTGCCCTCGGGGAACAACCGCCAGCGGTCCACCCGCACTGGCAGCGAACGCTTCGTGAGGCAAGTCATCGCGTGCACGTGGATTGATGTGCTTGATTTCACCGGCAATGGACTCATTCTCACTCCGACCCCAGATCTGAAGTTCAATTTCCAGGTCAGGATTCTGTTCAACCCATTCAATATCCTGCTGACGGGTCAGTGCGATGGCGTGAATCTCGGTACGATTGCCGATCGAAAGAATTTCATCGCCCGGGACAAAGTACTTCCCCTCTTCGGCTTGCAGGTTGCTCGCAATGACAGTTCCACTTTCGGGAGCAATGATGCTCAGGTTTGCGACCTGCTCTTCCAGTTCCCGTTGACGGGAATACATCGAATCCAGAGTTTCCTGTTCCAGTAGAACTTCTCCCAATCTTTCTCTTGTGAGTAAAGCCTGGCTGCGAATTTTGGAAATGCGAATGTCAATCAAAAGGGATTTCAGTTCCAGCTTAAGCTCAGGATTTTCAAGCGAAATCAACAAGTCACCTTTTTCCACATGCTGACCATCGACAACATGGATCGTATTGGCAAACCCGGATGCTTTGGCTCGAACAATTGAAAGCGGATCGTAATCCACCACGACCGGCGCCGAAACAACCGACGGTGCAGGACAGAAGACAAGAAAACCCACCAGGCACGCCAGCGTTATCGTGGAAGCCGTTGCAAACCAGACTCGATTGGGTTTTTCCGTTGGGGTTCCGCTGATCACGTACTTCGCCAATTTAATGGCCGGTATCGCAACCCACAGCAACAGGCCGATCATCGCGATCAAAAGACCAAATCCTTCGATCAGACTCGATGCTCCAATCGAAAGCCCAATCGCGATCGAAAAGAACCACACCATCGCCAGTAGCCCATAGGCTTTAACTACGAAACTGCGAAAGCCGGTTTCCTTGACCAGTGACGGATTACTTCCGAAAAACAGGCGCTTGCTGGCCCCTTTTAACCATTGCCGTCCGTGAGTCGAAAGGTTGGGAATTTCAAGCCAGTCGGCAAGCATGTAGTAGCCGTCGAATCGCATCAGTGGATTGATGTTGAACAGCAAAGTCAAAAGCGTTGCTGTAATGATTACGTTGCCGGCGTGATACTGTACCGGACCTGGACCGTTGGAAACCCAAATCATGCAGGCAATCGCGGCCAGAAAGATTTCGCTAAGCATCCCTGCGGCAGCTGTCAGGATCCGTTGCCATTTGTTCGGGAATCGCCACGAACTGGTAACGTCCACAAATGGCATGGGAATCATCAGCAATATCAGAATTCCACATGACTTGATTCGTCCGCCATACTTTTTGCAAACGACACCATGCGCCAGCTCGTGAATCAGTTTCAAAATGATGGAAGTAAACGCGATCCAGATCAGGTCATTGGAAGAAAACGAATTGACTCGCGTCACAAAAAACTCATTCCAGTTCAGTAGCAACTGGAAAAAGCCAGCGATCACAACCGTCAGCCAAACCAACAAACCAAACGGACTAATCAGGAAGCCAAGCAGTTTCGTTGCCCGTTCGATCAGATAATCAGGATCAAAAAGCGGAATCCGCAGCATCATGGGATTGAGCCACGAAACGAGCTGTTGCTTTTGCATCATCTCCTGCTGTTCATTTCGGCGCGCTGCCGAGTTCCCCGATTCTGTGTCGATGAGACCGGATTCGATTGCCCATTTACAGACGTTGGCCGCCTCGGTTTCATCGATTGCGTTTTCGCGCAACAGTGATGCGGTCTTCATCAACGCCGTGCTAACCGTTCGCTTTCCATCGAGCATTGTCAGGAAAGTATATTGCGGAACTCCCACCTGGAAAAAACGGCCCGTAACTTCATCTTCACAGATCCACGTGACCATATTTCCCGACTGACGCATCTCAAAACGCAATGAGTCCTTGAGCTTCAGTCGAGCCTGGGTGAATTCAAGTGTTGAGTCGTTAAGCATGGTTGGAGTTCACGAAAGTTGATTTGTAGATGAGTCTGCCTCGGACTTGTGGCTTTAGAAGTACGAGAAGTTGGCCTTCACCCAGTTGACTGGCTTGTGAAACAGAGACCAGCCAAGACTTCGTTTCTCGCAGTCGATCCGAACGGTGCCCTTCATTCCTGGCCGCAGCCGTTCGTCTTCGTTAGGAAACTCAATTTCTGCGATGAACACGTTTTGAGCATTGCGCGTCGTGCTGCGAGGACGAATTTTCATGATTTCACCTTCGATCACGTTGTCTTCCTGGCCATCGATCCAGATACTGGCTGGAAATCCTGTTTTCGTTTGGGCGATTTCGTTCGCCGGGATTTCGATCTCGATTCGCATTGGTTTGACAGGACCGATTTCAAAGAGCGTTTGGCCGGTTTCAACCGATGCAGCCTCGGCACGTTCCAGAGTTCCGCTTAGCACGATACCGTCAATCTGGCTTCTGACCAGCAAGTGTTCCTGTTTGTGGCGCAAGACTTCTTCTTTTGATTGAAGTCGGTCGGTTTCCAGTTCGGCAAGGATTGCCTTTGTGACGTTGCGCTCTGAAAGTTCCATTTTCCGTGATTGAATGGACTGCTCGCGTTCGGCAGAAATCCCAAACAGCTCCCAGCGAATCGTGCGGCCATCCATTTCAGCCAGTACCTGACCGGCAGTCACAAAATCTCCAGGATCGACATGACCTTCAACGATCTGACCATCGAAAGGAGCCACCGCAAACCGCCGTGACACCGGTTCGGTAATCGCGTTGCAGCGGACACGGTAGGTAATCGGCAGAAACATCAACAGAACAAAGCAAACCATGGCGGCGACTGTCAGGATGCCCGGAATCGATTTTAACTTTGTGGTTAACCATGAGACGGATCTCGAAAGAGGGCCTTTCTGACGCTGTCTTGCTGAACGAAGCGCTGAAGCGATGGCGGGCGCAGCTGCCGAAGTGAAACGATAAAACTGCTCCGACTGCAGATCCTTTGCTTCACCAGAAAACACAAGTGCACCGACCACGGTTTCATCATCGGCAACCAAAGGCTGGCTAAAGACAGCTTCCGTTTGCAGGCTGGACGAGAGTTGACGGTGAGCTTGCAACAGGAAATTGTTTTCTTCATCAATTGCCGGGAAAAGTCCTGGCTCTTTTCTGGTTTCGCTTTCGACCATCGCATTGAGCCAACTGCGACTCGTCTTCGATCCTGTGTCGAGTTTGCCAATGCCGGAGATGGCTTTCAATCGCATTCTGCCATCTACCATTCCAATCGCAGCACCGGTTACCGGTAGATGGTTCGCCAGCAAGTTGGCGGTTTCTTCGGCGGCTGATTTGACGGTCGTTTGAGTTTCAATTTGCGAAACCATGGCGATGATGGAAGCCAGCGATTGCACTTGCCAATCCGATTCGCGAGCCTCGCTTGCATTCATCCAGAGACGGAGTGCCCCAGAAATTTTCGTCAGCTGCTGAGTCGCGCTGACAATCGGAGCCTGCTTTGTCGCCAACACCAACATGAGCTCTGGAGCATCATCGGTATTGGAAACTGGCACCGCAAACATGAGAACGCCTTCGAGCGATTCACACGTGCACGTCTGGATTTGGGGGGATTTCAGAAACGAGTTACACTGCTGCGAAAAATTTTCATCGAAGAATGTTGGCGACGGAATCTTTCCAATCGTCGGTCTGGTTTTCGTCAGATGCCAATGCTCTTCAGTTCGCGTCGCGTAAAATCCACCAATTCCAGCCGCGGAGCTAACAGATAGCTGCAACATTCGAACGAAAGTTTCAATTTCACTCAGGCCAGAGGAAACGATGGCCAGCGCCTGTTGATCAACATCCGGTTGTGGTGGACCGGATTTATTGACAGGCTTGGTGTACTTTTTGTGTAGCGCAACGCGTGAAGTTGAAACGCCGGGCTCGTTGGGGAGGGATGTTGTCATTGGATTTGGCAGTTTGTGGGCTACTTGATTTGAATTGATCGATCGGCAACAGATTGCTTTCCATCTACCCAGAAGCAATCGGTTCCACTCTGGATTGAGTAGTCTGCGTTGTCGATGACGATATCCAGTCGCCCCAGTCCACTGTCTGGATCGATGACAGGCGAAACAAAGCTGATGACTGCCGAAGCCGCACGTTTTTGTGGCCCAACACGAATGGAAACCGCATCACCCATCTTCGACTTGCGAAGCGTTTCTGCATCGAGATAGAAACGCACTTTCAATTTGTCGACGCGGACAATCGTGGCGAACTGTGGTTCATTGTTGGAGACGTTTTCCCCAAGCTGCTTGTGGATTTCGATTACGAAACCGTTGATCGGGCTCTTGATGATTCTGTCTTCGATTTGAGCCTGAATCCGTTTAACTTCCAGTCCGGCCAGTTTCAGTTCGTCTTCAGCAGCCCGCATTTCGGAAACCGCCTGATGATACTCGGCTGTTTTTTGCTGAACCTCAAAACGATTCGTGTGACCATCGTTGACAAGCGAGTTAATCGCCTGAAGCTGGGAGTTGATGATCTCCAACTGGGACCTCGCGGTGTCCAGTCGAGCGGTTGAAGCGGCAGTTGCCTCGGCGATCGCGAGGGACTGTTTCAGCACGTTGTGGTTGATGGCAGCCAAAGGCGTTCCGACACTGACACGATCACCTTCGCGAACATGAGCAACCGAAATGATCCCCGTTTCGCCACTGGCTGAAATACAGGTTTCAAAGGGTTCGGTGAACGCCTGCGTGATCCGGCCTTCGTGCAACTGTGCGTTGGCGGAGGCTGCCAAACACGTCAGCACCAAAGTGCATGTCGCGATCAAGGCAGGAGTGCGATAAATGGGCGGTTGAAGGTTCATTGGAATTCACCTGTTGTTTCAGGAGTTGTTGTTTTGTAGCGTGCGGTCAATCAATCAGTCTTTTTCGATCGATTCTCGAACCGAGTCCATCCAGCGGTCTCGCAGAATCATCTGTTGGCGCTGTCGGAAGTTTCTCTGTTCAATGGTCTTGTGCAGGGCAGCAAGTTCACGGGAAAGGTCCTTGCATTCACCATCTTTTTTTGCCAACCGAGTGATCAGTTTTGGCAAAGAGGACTGGTGCTCGGTCAGAATTGAGTCGTCCGCCGCAACGAAGAACTGAGCGGATCCGGGTTGTCCCTGTCTCGCGCCCCGCCCGATTAGCTGACGATCAATTCGCGGCGATTCGTTTGGACTGACGGCGACAACATGCAGGCCTCCGGCAGCAATGGCTCGACTGTCAGGTTTGATGTCCGTACCGCGTCCGGCCATATTGGTTGCAATGGTGATCGCTCCAGCCTTGCCAGCCTGCGCCACGATTTCGGCTTCGTCACCATCCTGAACACCGTTGAGCAAAACAGCTTCGATGTTTCGGGCTCGCAGTGCTTCGTCAATTTGAAGGCTCTCCTGAATGGTTCTTGTTCCAATCAGGATTGGCTGATCCGTTTGGTGCCTGCGCAGGACGTCTTCTGTAATGGCAGCAAACTTGGCTTCGGCATCAACAAAGAACCTCGCCTTTTCGATCCGACGTAACGAAGGACGATTCGTGGGGATGATCACGATCGGGCAGTTGTAGATTTCCTGAAACTCGACAGCGACCGACTGCGCCGTTCCAGTCAGCCCGGAAAGAGAATTGTACATTTGCAGATAGCGTTGACGCGTGATTTGCGTTGTCGAATCACGTGGCGGCTGCATCGGAACGTTTTCCTTGATCTCCATCGCCTGATGAAGTCCAGCTTGCCAGGTACGGTCCGCCAGAATGCGGCCTGTGTACTGGTCAACCAACTGGATTTTGTCATCCATCACAACGTAGTCGATGTCTCGACGGAGTACTTTCTCGGCGCGAATGGCATTGGAGATATAGGCCTTCCAGGGGCGTGCCAGTTTCAATTCACGATGGCCTGCAATTTTTGCATGGGCGCGCAGGTTGGCAGCCTCGGTGACCTCGATTGATTTTTCTGGAAGCTTGATCGTATAGTCTTCGCCTTCGACGAACTCGGCAACAATCCTGTTTGCCAGTTGAAAGGGCAACGGATCCTGAGGTAACTGGCTGGGCATACTGATGATCAACGGAGTCATCGCTTCGTCGATCATCACGCTGTCCGCTTCATCGATCAGGGCAACATAATGATCCGTTGGCTGGATCATTTTGTGCCCCTGATTGCTGCCACGAATCTGATTGACGATGTTTCTGCCCAGTCGGGATTTTCGCTCCTGTCGCAGTTTCATTTGATCGTGCAGGTAGTCAAAGCCAAACTGATATCCCGGTCCATACACAATCTGACGGCGGTAGGCCAGTCGCGAAGCAGCTTCGTCGCTCTCACTCGGGAGACTTTTGTGACTAAGTCCCAGCCGATCAAAAATCTCAGCCATTTCTTCGCAGTCACGCTGAGCAAGGTAGTCGTTGGTTGTGCTCACGTGCACAGACGGAACCTGCATCGCTTTGAGTGCAGCAATGCAACCGGTGACGACCGTTTTTCCTTCGCCGGTCTGCATCTCAACGATGGCGCCTCCACCGGAAGCTCCAACGGCTTGTAGCTGAACGTCGAAAAGGCGAAAGCCCATGCTTCGAAAAACTGACTCGGCGACAAGCCCGACATATCGCTCACGTAGTGGTCGACTTTTTCGGGAGTCCGTTGTCGCATATTCGTCTCGCAGCTCAACGGCACGGTTTTGCAACTCAGTATCGCTCAACGAAGCAGCTTTTGATTCGGCCTTGCGTACTGCTTGAATCCACTGGCGTTTGTCAAACCTGTTTTGACGAAACCAGCTGAAAAGATTCCGCTGACCGCTAGTACCTGGCGTTGTGGTGTTTGGCATCGGATCCCCAATTAGTTTCTGGGAACAAATTCGCTACCGTATGACCCTGACGATTCCGGTGCCACATTTGAATCCCAGGACTGGGATGTCGACGGGTATTGAGGAACTGCAACTGACGCATCAGCAACCCTTGTTGATGGGTAGGGACTCGATGGTGCAGGTCGACTAGCGGGAGTCGGCACCTGTTGTGGCGAAGCATCCCATCCACCAGCAGCAGGTGCTGGGTAGATTAATGGCGAGGATTCCCATCCCCTGGCGGCTGATGCAACCGGCGTTTGGCGAGTCTGCTGCACAGGCACCTGTTGAACGGGAAGCTGCTGAGCAGGAAGCTGCTGTGCAGGAAGCTGCTGTGTAGGAACCTGCGAGAATTGGTTCGAATTATTGATGAACTGTGGAACG
>CAYUNP010000077.1:0-5310 GCA_964446085.1 uncultured Pirellulaceae bacterium | reverse complement strand
AGGAACCTGCGAGAATTGGTTCGAATTATTGATGAACTGTGGAACGATTTCGACAGGTTGAATCGCCGCTGCGGGAGCTCCTTTTTCAACGATCAAATCCCGGCAACCGTCACCAGTACAACCCGCGGTCACGGAAACGTTTTCTGATTGCAACAGCGTGCCGTTGGCTCGTTTCAGGTTGATCACAGCAAGACTGTAAGTCAATCGGGTCGAAACGTACTCTCGCTCTGCAGCGGTGACACGTTCCTGAGCACGCAATAGCGACTCAAGGTTCAGCGATGATGTTCCGTTTCCGTCGATCATCGTCTGCCATCGTTGTTCAATCGTCGTAACTTCCGCTTCGGCAGCAACCAGAGCACGACTCTTGGCCTGGATCTCACGAAACGCCGTATTGAGTTCACGAACGGCAATGTCTACTTCAGTCTGAACCGCTTCCAGTGCTCGCGAGTATTCGCTTTGCAGTCGCGACAGTTCGTGTTGACGGCGGCAAACGCGAGCTTTTGCCAAACGGTTTCCAACTGGCAGTTCGTATTGAACACCAACGGAGTAACTTGGACGGCCGAGCGTAAACTGGTCTGAAAACGCCTCAGCAAAATCGCTACTGCCTTGAAGTCCTGAAGCAAAACCCTGTGTAACAAGGTTCAACACAGGCAACAGTTCGTGCTGAACAACGCCCAAGCGAATGGAACCAGCTTTAACCTGTTGAACAGCGGCTCGGATTTCCGGGCGATTCTGTAGCGCGACCTGAATTTCATTCTGCAGATCCGCCTGAAAACGGAATCCGGCCAGAGGCTCAATCGGAATCAATTCGGTTTGATCCGTGTTACCAAGTTCAGGTGCATTGATCATTCCTCGCAATCGGGTTTCTGCGTTAGTGACCGCAGTTTGAGCACGAATCAGGTCAGATCTTCGATTCTCAAGGGCACTTGCCGAAAGGATCAACTGGGTTCCCTGAGCATCAACGGCCTGTCTCGCCCGAAGAGCCTGAAAGATCTCTTTCGTTTTCAGATACAGACGCATCTGATGAGCCAGGACGGCTCGTTCAAGGTACATCGCCCAGTAGGCACGTGTGATTTCAAGCAGCTCATCCTGCAGGATGGCAAGAAACTCGTTGTTGGCAACTTCGCTATCAACCTGAGCAAGGAAAACAATCGAGTTGTTGAACGCGGTGCCGCGTCCGCGAAGCAGTGGATGCGTGTACGAAACGGTGAACTGCCCTGTTGCCTGATTGTTGGGAATGAAAAATGTTGAGTTGTTGTTCTGCCATCCAAAGCGCTGTGAGATATCCAGCCGTCCACCGCTGCGAGTGTTGCGACGTACGCCAGCAGTTCCCAGGAACGTGGTGTCGTTGAGACGTGTCTGATCGGCTCCGGCGATCAGCGAAGTACTGACTGGCTCACTGGTGTCATTCCATGCTGCGTCGAGGTATCGGACCCAGTCGAAGTTTGAGTCTGCTTCCTGGATTGCCGTTTCCCGAATCAGTGGATCCGTCTTGGCAATCTTGATCTGGTTTGAGTTATGAACCGCCAGGAACAGAAGCGTATGCAAATCGGCCGGAAGCGGCTGCACTTCACGCAACGAATTCTGCACATGCCGATCCCACCACGATTCAACCAGTGGCGCATTTCCCGTTGTGTTCACTCCGGAATTTAATTCCCGAAACACGTTCGTTGCACTGAAGTCCTTGAACCTGTCAGGGCCCTGTGAACGAGCATCCGAGGACAGCCCTGTCAGCAGAAATATGATGCAACAGGCACTCATCAACACGTTGTGAATCTTTGACGATTGGGCAAAGTTATCCGTTTGGGTTCGGAGTTCTGAGTCTTTGGGAGAATCATTCATTGTCGTTTGCACGGGTAGGTTCGCAAATTCTGGTTTAACGGGGAGATCCGGTTATTCCATCGACATCGAGAATGTCACTTTCCAATTAAAACCCGTGTTTCTTACACGGTAGCAACCCGGCCAGCCCGCATAATCGTTACAGCCAGACCCCCTAACCCTGAGATTGACGATTGGGAGATTTAACGAAGAGTGGGATTATACTTATTGTCCCGTTGCTCACTTACCAGCAGCTGAGGGTTATCCAGCAGGATTGAATCTCTCAATCTATGAGAGTGAAGCCAGCCATGTTTCCGCATTTTCCAAATGAGTTTGGCGTTTTTCATCATCCATCTTCTTTGCCATGCTGCACATCATCGCCCAGCGAGGATTCCTGGCGAGACTCTCTGAGTGCTTCCAGATCCAACGCCAATAAAGCCCGTCCCAAACGTCACACCACGACGCTTTCTTGTGATGGCTCATTTTCCTCACGTAAGACGATCCGGAAAAATAGGGCTTGGTCGTAATCAATCCTCCGTCGGCATGCTGGCTCATGGCGAAGACATTGGGAACCATTACCCAATCGTAGCTGTCGACAAACATCTCCGTAAACCAGCGATAGATCTGCTTTGGTTCGAACTCACAAAGGAACATGAATCCGCCCAAAACCATCAGACGCTCAATATGATGACAGTAGCCAGTCTCAAGGATACGCTTGATCGTGTCGTCGATTGGGACAATGCCCGTCGTACCGTCATAAAAGCTATCAGGAATGTCGCGGTGCTGGTTCCAGTGATTCGAAGTCCGCATCGTAACGCCAAGATCTTCGTAAGTTGCTCGTATGAATTCTCGCCAGCCAATTATTTGTCGCAGAAAACCCTCAAGTGAATTCAATGGCACTTCGTTATCGTTGGCATGCTTCATTGTCTCCTTGACGATCTGAGCAGGCGTTAGCAGTCCAATGTTCAGCATTGGAGTCAGTACGCTATGCCAGAGCCAACTCTCTCCTTCCTCGATCGCGTCTTCATAAGCGCCGAATTGAGTCAGGCGATGTTTCAGAAAGTCCCTTAGCCACGCAGCGGCTGCTTTGTGGGACGTTGGATAGAACAAACGGTCAATGCTTCCAGGATTTTCAGGATAATTGTCCTGCACGTGCTTTTTGGCTTCCGTGTCAATCGAGTCAAACTTTACTTTTGCCAGCGGAGGAATTTGATCCAACAACTTCTTCGGGACTTTCTTGCGGTTGTCCTCGTCGAAAGACCACTTGTCCCCCTGCGGCTGGCCCTGGTCGTCAACAAGAATGTTGAGACGTCGCCGCTGCCATTTATAGAAGTCGGCCATGAACCAGCGTTTTTTGCCGCTGCGGTACTCGGCGTTCTGTTCGCTGCTGTTGAGGAAACCCGGGTTTGGAACGAATTCAATGCGGACGTCCAGTTGATCACAAAATCGCGTCAGCCGTTTTCGCAACATGAAGTCAACAGGTTCAAGCGTTTCAAAACGTTTTGGTTTGAGTGTCCGCGGCTTGAACAAAGACGCCAACTGGGACTTGAGCGAGTCCCTTGAAGATTCGTGTTCGATGTAGGTCGTTTCGAAGCCTTTGTTGGTCAGTTTCGCTTCGTAGCGTTTCATGCTGGCTCGGTGCAGCCACAGTTTTTGCTGGTGAAAGTCGGCCTCATAGGTAGCGTCTCCGAAAAAAAGGCTGTCTTCAATCAATACGATCCGTCGCGGTTTTTGCTTTAAACATGGATGAGTGGCAAAAAGCTGGTTGGGAAAGATGAGTAGATGCATTGGTGAATCGCGGGGCGGTTGTGACGGATCCGGGCAGGTTTCCTGTTCCAGTGAATCGAGAGCGAAACAACCGGTTAGACTGGGACTTTATAACCTCTCTTGCCAATCAACCTGAATCTTCCATGCCTGCTCTCGTCTGGTTTCGTCGCGATCTTCGCGTTCATGACAATTCTGCGCTCTATCATGCGGCCAAACAGGCCGAAGCCACCATTGCAATTTTCGTGGTTACGCCAAAACAATGGCAGCAGCATGACGACGCAGACACCAAAATCAGTTTCTGGATGGAGAACCTGCGCCATTTGTCGGATGAACTTGCCGGACTGAACATTCCGTTGCTGGTTGAAGTTTGTGATACATTTGCCGAAACACCCGACGTGGTGCTGTCGACTGCCAAAGTTCATGGCTGTTCGCATGTGTTCTTCAACCGCGAGTATGAAGTCAATGAACATCGCCGCGACGCACTGTTGACCGAAGCAGCCAGCGTTGAGGGCATTGAAGTTCAATCGTATCACGACCGAATCATCGTGCCGCCGAGGGAAATCGAAACCAAAGATGGTCGATTCTATGGTGTGTTCACTCCCTATCGACGGGTTTGGGATACCAAAGCGTTGAGCTACGCGAAAGTGTTGCCAAAGCCGAAACCGCAAAAGCCCCTGAAAATTCAATCCAGCGTCGTTCCTGATTCGGTCGCTGGATTTGATTTCTCCAATGACCGTTCCGATCTTTGGATAGCTGGTGAAAAGGAAGCGAAGAAACGCCTGAAAAAATTTGCGACTCGAATCGACGGCTACAACGATGGGCGAGATATCCCATCGACTGCTGGAACCAGTTTGCTTTCCCCGTACCTTGTGGCAGGAGTCATCTCACCACGTCAGTGTCTGGCCGCCGCGGTCAAGCATAACGGCGGAACATTGCAGGGAGGCGAAGGCGCAACAACGTGGATTTCAGAACTTACATGGCGTGATTTCTACACACACGTGATGGTTGGATTTCCTCGTGTTTCGCGGCATCAGCCCTTTAAGGAAAAAACAAACCGTGTGCCGTGGCGTTACGACGAATCGGACTTCGAGGCCTGGTGCCAGGGCCGAACTGGCTATCCGATTGTCGATGCCGGGATGCGGCAACTCAATCAAACAGGATGGATGCATAACCGGCTTCGCATGGTGACGGCGATGTTCCTTACGAAAAATCTGTTGATCGATTGGCGTTGGGGCGAACGTTACTTCATGAAGAAGCTTGTTGATGGTGATTTGGCCGCAAACAACGGCGGCTGGCAGTGGTCGGCCTCAACTGGAACAGATTCAGTTCCCTATTTCCGAATCTTCAACCCCTTCAGTCAAAGCAAACGATTCGATGTTGATGGCAAGTTCATCAGGAAACTTTGTCCCGAATTGGAATCTGTGCCCTCCACTGCCCTACATGATCCAGGGAAGCTTTCGGCCCAAATTGAACAGCAGTCGCTCGACTACCCCAAATTTGTTGTTGACTATAAAGAAGGTCGCGAGCGAGCCCTGGCAGCATTCAAATCGCTTTAGCGCTGTTCACGTGTTTTGTGTTAGAAGTTTCATTACTGTCAATCCTGACCCAACACGTTACAGGAAATTGCATTGAGCTTCGCATGCTACTGATTTTGAGCGACTTGCAGCAATTACAAGCCCGAAGCGCAAGCGAGTGAATACCGCGATCTATTCACTCGCTTGCGCT
>CAYUNP010000076.1:0-22084 GCA_964446085.1 uncultured Pirellulaceae bacterium | reverse complement strand
CGGTGTGCGGTGTGCGGTGTGCGGTGTGCGGTGTGCGGTGTGCGGTACTTACTTTCCAACTACCGTCGAATAGACCGCTTTGGCTGCCACGGCCAGAATCGCAAGGATGCTCAGGCCAAGTGCGACATCAAACGCAATCGATGGTCGCAACGCCGGGATTGTTCTTCGAAACCTGAAATCAATCGCTGCGAACACGACCAAAACCAAAATGAATGTGGTGAGCACGCCACCAATGATCACCATGAACGCTGGCTCGGCGACGAACAAAAAGATCACGCTCCACAACGCCGGAAACATCCACGCGAAAAATGCGATCGCTTTGCCGCGATCTTTTGGGTCATGGAAATCGTAAAGGCCTATTTGCCCCAGGGCGTCTCCATAGAGACGAGTCCAGGCCGCCAGCGCTGCGAACAGGGTTGAGAACAGGACGACAAAGGCGCCGATCAGGAACGCAAACCTTGCTCCGGATCCGAGGGTTTGGGTATAGATCTGTGACAACGTTTCAACCAGCTCAATGTTCTTGCTGGGGACGACTCCTTGAGAATGCAAAATGGAAGCTCCCAGAAGATAAAACGCCAACGTCACAATCGTGTAGATGAACATGGAAAGGATCGCGTCGAGATACATAATCCGAATCCAACCTTTGGCTCGACAAATCCAGGCTTCTGATCCATCATTTGGTCCGGTGTGCCGCGCGTATCCTTTCTCGATAAGCCAATAGTTGTAGACCATGATTTCGTCACCACCGACGCCCGTGATTCCGAAAGCTCCAATCGCGACAACGACCGCGGCTGCTGGAAGCTGAAACGTAAATCCGCTGGCGATGTCGCCTGATGAAATTGCAAAGTCGGTAAACTGCATCATCACGACCGACGCGAGTGTGAAAACGGTGAACAGAGCAATCATCACGATCGAAGCTTTCTCCAGGATCGTGTAATATCCCAGCGATACCAGTAGCGAAACCGAAACCGAAAGCCCAGCAAGGAAAATCCACATCGGTGTTGTCGGGAATGCTATTTGCAAAGTCGCGGCAACGGTGCCGACGATCCCGCCAAGCTGAAGATTTTTGAGAATCATTAGCACCAGCCAGATCCAGATCGAGCAGTGTGCTTTTCCGAACTTTGGGCCCGGGAGCTGATTGAACGCCTCCATCGTGGTTTCACCGGTCGCGATCGTGTGCCGACCGAATTCAAGTTGAATGGCGACTTTTACCAGACAGCTCACCAGAATCACCCACAGCGTGACAAAGCCTGCTTCGGCGCCCATTACCGTTGTGGCAATTAGCTCTCCCGAACCGACGATTGATGCGGATAGAATAAGCCCGGGGCCGAGATGGCGAATCGAGCCCAGCAACGTCGTCGGCGGCTCCAGTACAGCATCTGCTGACAGCAAATAGGGATTGTCGCTCATTCGTACTCGCCATCGAACCTGAAGCCGCTTAAGACGTCATAATATACCAACAGATGGAAACGAATGAGAACTGACCGATGTCCAATCCAACCAAAGAATGCGCTCTCTGTCATCGGCAGCTGAAACGCGGCACAACCGAACACCATCTGATCCCGCGGATGTGCCATCGCAACAAATGGTTCAAAAAGAATTTTTCTCGTGAGCAGATGCAGGAAACGGTTCCGTTATGCCGTCAGTGTCATAGCGCAGTCCACAAGTTTGTGCCACGGGAGAAAGATCTCGGACGGCACTTCTATACGCTTGATCTGCTAAAATCCCATCCTCAGGTCGCCAAATTTGCGGCTTGGGCCAGCAAGCAATCGTAGGTCAGGTTGTCCTGGACCGACGCCGCTTCGAAAAAGTACCAAAGACAAGTTCCCTCAATGATCCTGCACGTCGACATGGATGCTTTTTACGCATCCGTTGAAATTCGCGACAATCCAAAGCTACAGGGACTGCCCGTCGTTGTTGGAGGGTCCCCTCAAGGTCGGGGAGTCATCTCGGCGGCCAGCTATGAGGCCCGAAAGTTCGGCATCTTCAGTGCCATGCCTTCCTCGCAAGCGGTTCGCCTGTGCCCCAATGTCGTGTTTGTTAAAACCCGAATGGATCACTATGCGAAAATTTCAAAGCAAATTCGCGAGATCTTTTTTCGCTTCACCTCACTCGTCGAACCGCTGGCACTGGACGAAGCGTTTCTTGACGTTTCTGGATGCAAGAAACTTTTTGGTGATGGGCCAACGATTGCTACGGAGATCAAGAATGCCATTCAAAGCGAACTGGGGCTGACTGCGTCCGCCGGAGTTGCGCCGAACAAGTTTCTCGCCAAGCTGGCGAGCGACCTGGACAAGCCAGATGGGTTGGTGGTCGTTGATCCGGACGATGTCGAAGGATTCCTCAACCCGTTGCCGATTGAGCGAGTTTGGGGCGTGGGGAAACAAACGCTGAAGAAGTTTCATCGACTGAACGTGAAAACCATCGAGCAGCTTCGTGGCCTTGATCGCGATACGATGAAGCAGTTTTTTGGCATCAACAGCGAGCATTTTTGGCGGCTGTCGCGCGGTCTCGATACGCGTGCGGTTGTTCCTGACCGGATCGCCAAATCGGTTTCCCACGAGACCACTTTTTCGTACGACATCACCGAGCGAGAACCACTCAGGGCCTGGTTGCTGGAACTGACGCAGCAAGTTGCCAGACGTTTGCGGCGACACGAGATCCGTGGTCGCACAGTGCAGATCAAGATTCGTTTTGCCGACTTTCGCACCATCACCCGTTCGATTTCTCTTGGCGAGCCGTCTTGCTCAACGGAAGAACTCGAGTTGGCTGTAGAAGAACTGCTGGGACGTGTTGAGTTGGAAGACGGTGTCAGGCTGGTCGGAATGGGGGTTAGTAACCTGACCTCAAGCGACGTTCAGCAGCAGATGTTGTTCGGCAGCGAAGGTCGTGCCCGAAACGATCGACTCGATGAAATGAAAGACCAGCTAAAAGATCGTTTTGGCCATGACGCCATCCGCCGCGGTACCAGTGTCGAACATGATATTAGTCGTCGGCCTGATCCGCGGGTCAATGAGTGAGCAGCCTCATCGTGCGTCTAAATCGCCTTGATCAATGCTACGACGGACTCGTCATTTTCTGGAAACTGGTTTCCGTTGGCCTGTTTTGAATAAACTAGCTGATCGTCGACTTTGATGTCGTAGATTCCGCCGCTGCCTTCGATTAGCTCTGCATCAACCGACAACGTTTCCCTGATTTTTTCTGCCAGACCGGCAGCGCGCGGGTGATAGTTTCAGGAGCCGCAGTATTCGATCGTGATTTTCATATTGGATTTTCTAAAATGAGATGATGCGGACCTGGATACCGTGGAGCACGTGCTACATTCAGTTCAGGCTGAAACCGGGAGGAAATTCCCGAGAGCTCTCGCCGTCGTTTGAGGAGACTCGTTCTCCAAGCTGTTCCAGCTTCGAGATCAAATATTCGACTCGTTTGCGCACGTCCGTGATTTCGAGGACTTGTTGCTGCTCGACAGGACTGATCCCTGACGCATAGGCGATCAGATCAGCAAGTTGTCCGACTTCAATCCGGTCACTGACCAGTTTATCGAGTGCTTTTTCGTCGAACTGGGATTCGATTTCCCGTGTGCTCTTGAAAAGGTGGATCAGCCGGGTGCGATACTGCTTTTCCTGCTCGGCAATCAGATTGCTCTCAGAAAGGATCTCCACTTTCGCCTGGCGGTAGGGAGTGTCCGAAGCAAGTTCATCGACGATGATGGCTCTTGTTACACCAGCGAGCAAAAGATTGTACGTGCCGTTTTCAAGCTTGGCATGTGTCATCACTTTGCCGATACAGACGGTATCGTAGATTTCGGGAACCGGCATGGTCAGATTTTCGGGTGCCGGTTTCACCAACGCCATCGTGATCAACTGATCATCGTCAAGCACGTCTGACATCAGCTGCCGATAGCGTGGTTCGAAAAGATTCAACGCCTGAACAACGCCAGGAAACAGAACCATGTTGGGCAACGGAAAAAGGCGCACTGAGCCATCGAAGGATTCCGGGATCTGAAATTCGGAATTTGACATGCACGCCTTTTCGGTTGCTGACGACTACTCGTCGAAACTCATGAACAGTCGGATAACATACCACAACATTAGTGTCACCGATGAAAACAGTGCCAATGAAGCGGCAACATGTTGGTTCGTGTTGTAATGATGCATCACATTCGATGTACTGTAAAGAATCGAACCTGCAGAGAGAATGATCATCGCTGCAGAGAACCATGTTCCCAGATCGAATCCAATGAAGATTGATGCCACGATCAAACCCATGGCTGCGATTCCGCCGACCCAAAGTGCGTATCTCATAAACGAGAAGTCAGCTTTGGTGAGGAAGACAACTGCGGTTAATCCGCCGACAACGGCCAGCGTCATGATGCCCGCTGAAGGAATGACGCTTGGGCCTGCGTGATGAGTGGCAATGTAGAGCAGCGGCAAGAACATTACCGCTTGTGCAAACGTGTAGACGCCCAGTCCGGCGTACTGCATGCTGCGTGAGGTGTTGCTGTGAGCCCATTTGTCAGCCACGAAACCGACAGCCATGACACCACCAAGAAAGACCAACCAGGTCCAACCGCCTGTGACCATCGCGGTCAGCTGTCCAATTTGTTTGTCGAACAGTGTGATGGCAACGAAATCAATCGCGGCAAAGGCCAGTAAGGCACCTGCGAGATGAATGTAGGTGTTTCGAATGAACCTGGTTCGATCGCTGACTGACGCGAGATCTGCAGTTGTCCATCCGCCAGCTTGTGGAGATTGATACGGGTTGTTGCTCATTAAAAATTCCTTGCATCGGGAAGTAGTCTGACCGAAAACAGACGCGGCAATTCACACCGCGCGGGAAGACTCTTGACGCCTTCCATCAATTAAAAGTAGGCCCAAATGGTGTCCAGGTCAATCTTCGTTTTTGGCGACGGTTGACAGTTAAGACAGACCGCACCAGAATCGACCCTTCAACAGGGTCAACCTTTATCATAAATTGTCAAAAATCGCTGGAAAACCAAATGATTTTGTCCGGACGCGAGATCGAACAGCACATGGGCGACAATATAAAGATCGACCCTTTTAAGCCGGAAAATCTTAATCCGAACAGTTATAACCTGACTCTACACGCTGACATCATGACCTATGAGGAGGTCGTGCTGGACATGCGAAAGGCCAATCGGATTCGCCGCATGACCATCCCGGAATCCGGCATGGTACTTGAGCCCAACCGCCTGTATCTGGCGCGGACAGTCGAGCATACCGAGACTCACAACCTGATTCCGATGATCGAAGGGCGATCTTCCATTGGTCGCTTGGGGCTCTTTGTGCACATCACAGCAGGCTTTGGAGATGTTGGATTCAAAGGCTTTTGGACGTTGGAAATGTTCGCAGTTCAGCCTGTGAAGATTTATCCTGGCGTTTCGATTTGTCAGATCTTCTACCATCAGATCTGCGGCGACATTCAGGAGTACGTCAGTAACAAGTATCAAAACAACACCGACATTCAGCCAAGCCTTCTCTACAAGGAACTGAATCCTGACGGCGAGTCAGACGATCCCCAGTTGACGCTGGGATTTAAAAAATAGGAGAGTGGGGAATGCGGAATGCGGAATGCATGTGGAACACCCATCTTCTTGAACAGGTCGCGCGGAAGTTGAAATGGAAGTTCCGAATTCCGCGTTCCGGAATTGATATCATTTTCTGTTAAACCTTGCGGCGCATGTCGATCGTATGAAGATCGTTTGGAGCGAGAGGCTCTTAATTGCCGTTTTGCGCAACTTGAAACTTGATGTGCTTCATTGCATTGATAAATTGCGGGTCCAGCGATGGCCGTGGCAATTCACCATGTGAGTGTATCGCGAAACTTCAGCAATGGATCGAGACCTCCAATGAGCAACATAGACTTACTGATGCAAAACGCCCGTTTGCGAGACGAGATCGAACCGTACATGGACGAGTCCGTGTATCTGGTGGATCTTGATCGAATGACGGTCGACAACGAGAATCAGTTTTTGAATTCGCTTCTCACGTGGGAGCGCGCACCCGTTCTGCCGATTTCAAAATGGTTCGAGCCCGAACTTGTATTGCCGCATCAAAGTGAGCTCGACGACAGTCAGCTTCGCAACCAGCTTCATCAGGCGATTGGGCGTCTGTACGAGAGAAACATTCTGCTGGAGTACACTCAGCATCTGTCCGATCGGCAACTCTATTGCATGATTGTTCGGGACATCCTGCCTGCTCAGGAAAAGAAAGTCCTGCTCAACGATACGTACCTTCGATGGCAATGCATCGATATCGTGGAAGATGAAGAGTCATGGTTGCGGTACTATGCAACCGACCAGGAACGCAACGTCTGGCATTTTGAAACTGGCTTGAAGCTGCCTCCGAAAGAGAAGACACCTTTCTCGCGAAGCCTGCCACAGGATCGCTAGGCGGTCGAGTTACAGCTGTTCGTAGTGCCGATACCGGGCTTTCGCCAGAATTCAACCGAATCGGCCTGAAGGTACTACGAACACCAACTTCGAAAAACCGTTACTTCTTCGCGACCAAAACTCGCAACTATCCCAGTTCGGCCAAAAACGCATCCGATGTCATTGGTTTGGAGAACATTGGGAAATCGTACTTGATCGCATTGTGATGTTCTTCGCTCGATGTGGCAGCCACACAGTCGGTAAGGGTCACAACTTCAAACCCGTTTTCGTACGCCGTTCGCATTGTCGACTCAACACAGCAGTTCGTCAGGAAGCCACCGATCGCAACGGTCCTGATGCCCTTGCTGTGAAGGATGAAGCCCAGATTGGTGCTGGCGAATGTATCAAGCCCGCGTTTGCCTTCGATCACAATGTCATTTTCCGCCGGAGCAAGATCGTCGATGATCTCAGCGCCCCAACTGCCTTTGACGAACGCTTTTCCATCGACGACGCCCTGCAGGATTCCATACGGATGACCCGTTATCTCGGCGTAGCCGGGGGCAAAGTTGATCGGAACATGCATGATCGCGGCTCCTTTGGTCCTCGCGTTAGCGACCACTTTGGCCGTGTTGCCCAGCATGCCCGTTTCTTCCATCACAGGTGAAACGGCGCCATGCAGCACGCCACCCTCGGAAGCAAATTCGTTTTGGTATTCGATCAGGACAACGGCGGTCGTTTCAGGAGCAAATGGCATCGGTGACTTTCGCTATGATATTTTTCTCATCAATCAAATGGTCTGAGAAAAATTGACCGCATGTTCGAAGGAAAGTCAACCAGCGTTTTGCTCCTACGCCATATCGACTTGAGCCCCTTCAGGCACGACGGAAATGGTGCTTGAAGGAAGCCCCGAAGCTTTGGCATGCAGCACATGCTCTTTCATCGTGACCACATTGAACTCGTGTTGCAGCATCCCAAGACAATCGGTGATCAGTTGGACTTTCTTTTCGGTGGGCTCTCCCATCGCCGGAAAAAAGTACAACTCGTCATCGTCTTCGCGCCCCATGAAATCGAGTGGATGGAGCAGCAAGTGTGGTTCGACGTTCATCAGCTTACAAAGCTTCAACGCAATCCAGAAATACAGCTTTGCCAGCGTTGTTGAAACCTGTGCCAGAAACAACAAATAGCTGCCGTGAATTGGCAAACGGAAGATCGGCATCGTCGTGACTGGCATCTCAACAACACTTCGACCTCGCCAGCTAAAACTGTACGGGCATAATGCCTTGAATCCATCGGTGAAGCGGCCGAAGAGCTCTTTTCGCTCTTCCTTTTCACCTTTCGACAATCGAGACGTCCAGAAATAGTAGGCTCGTGCGACGGGTCCAAGAAAAGTCGGAAACGAAGTGCCATCATAGAGATAGCCTCGCCGCATCAAAGTACGCAATACCTCGTCAGAGAGACTGAAGCCTGGGCCGCGAAATCCAACAGGCATTTGGCCCGTCAGTTTGACCAAACTATCCTCCGTTTTCTGAATTTCTTCAGCAAGCTGCTGGGGACCGTAGAGGTGCAACCATGGCTCGTGGTTGAAAGAGTGGTTGCCGATCTCATGACCCGCTTCAGCGATCATCTTCAACGGGGCGTGATTGACTTCCTGTTCGGCGTCCTGGCCGATGACGAAGAATGTGATCTTCTGATCCAGATCTTCAAGGATGTCCAGAATGCGCGGAACAACCAGTGGCAAGTAAGTGGGATATGACTCCCAAGCTGGGTCGCCGTGTGCCTTTAGATAGGCCCACTTGTTGTCGAGATCAAGTGAGATACTTGCAATTGGTTTCATGTTGCCGAACTGGAAGAGAGAGTCTTTATACAAAACTCTTCCAGTTTAGTCGGCTATCTCACAATATGCGAGGTATTCGCCTCAAATCGTTTGGCTATTTAGCGATTGGACCCGTCCAGAGGCGACTGAATCGCGTTTTGCAACAATCTTCTCAACTGCATCTATCAAATGTGCAGCAGATTGTTGCGCCGAAATGTGCGAGACTGCCTTTTTAGCCAGTACTCCCATCTCGCGAATCTTTGATTCCGACGTCGAAAGTGCACGGTCAATCGCATCGACCATGTTTGGCATATCGGTTGGGTCAAACGTCCATGAGTTCTGGTTATCGATGCAGCAGGTTTCAACGGACTGAGCGAAGATGCTTCCCAAAACAGGAATTCCCGAAGCCATGGCTTCGATCGGAACGAGTCCCCACTCATCGGCAAGCGTTGGGAAAACGCAGATGTCTGCAGAGCCATAGGCCTCACGAAGCTGCCCGACATCACAGTTGCCAAGGAATTTCACATGGAAATTGTCGCTGGCCTTGCTCGCCACCTCAGCTTGAAGCTCGCCCGATCCGGCGATCATCAATTCAACTTTTTGATGTCGATTTCTGGAACACCATTGCCCCAGTGCATCGGCAAATTGCGAAATCCCTTTTCTCGGGCTAATGGAACCACAGTAAAGTAACTTCGCCATTTCCAGTGGCTTGTCTGAATTCCCGATCTTTGGCGCACCACGGAACACGGTTGCGTCATTGATGCAATACGGGAAGTGAAACAGTCGATCTTCGGAAACGCCCAGTGAACGGAGGTAGCGTTTGCAGCTGGGGCCGTTGTAGGTGAAGTAGTCGATTCCCCGTCGCAGCAGTTTTCGGCAAGTCCGTCGCAGGATGCCGCGTTCAGATTCGATGTGTTCCGACATGTTACCGATCATCACGACGGGAACTTTTCGCTTAAACATTTTGTAAAGCGTCGAGAGCATCGTGCGGGCGCCCATTTCATACGACAGAATCACATCAGGCTTGAGTTCCTTCAGTCGCCACGGAGTATCGATCGGAAAATGAATAAAATTCGCTTCCGAGAAACCGGTTGAATGCCTCCAGTTTGCGGTCCACATGAAGTTCCGCTGCATGTGAACGTCGAGGCCTTCCCACTGTGCGTCCCAATCGCGGTCCGGTTCCATTGGCACCGAAAGCAGGATTGTCAGCTTGCGCACTTTTTTTCCAAACTCACGTAGCGCCAGTACGTGGTGGATTCTCAAATAGTTAATAAGGATCACGACGTGCAAGTCGAGGACATCTCCGCCAGAGTCTGCTTCAATAAGGGGCTTTCGCGCGTCGGTCGAATTTTCTGTGTTCAGATCCAGAGAGCTCATGACCCCTCCAGTCTTAGACACCGGCTAAATTTCTCAGGTTCGACTTTCGATTGGCTCATTTGACTGACTGCCGGATCATCCTGCAGCAAGGGCCATGCGAGTGCCAGGATCCAGAGCATGGTTGGGAGTCCGGCAAGAATCGAGAAGATCACGTTCTCAAAAAGTCCGTTGACGAGAATAAAGACAACGATTGCATCTGAAAGCGGATGGCGATCGACCATCAACGCGCGCAGCCGCCCGAGGATCATAAGGATCGCTGCGATCCCCGCGAAGATTCCTGCGCTAAATGCAATGTTCAACAACATATTATGAGTGTAGTAAGAGAATTCCTCGAAGTAGAGCTTCTGTGTGGCGGCTCCGTACCCGGTCACTGGTCGTTCCTGAATCAAGGTAATCGCAAAGGCCCAGATTTCAGATCGCCCCGTTGCCGTCGTCAATTCCTCAGTGCCTTCCGACTTCGATAACAACTCCAGTTTAGATACGATTTTGTCGCCAAGGTCGACCTGAGTGCTTAAAATTAGCAAACTCAGCAACCCAACGATGCTCAGCAGGAGGAATCCGGCGAGGAATTCCTTGCGTAAGTAGGTGTGTCGGTAGGCAGCAAACAGAGCCAAAGCACACGCCATTAAAGATGTTCGGGAGAAAGAATTGATCAAAGCGGCCAGAGCCAGGATTCCAATAATGGCAATAAAAACATTGCGTTTTTGATAGCTAAAGAACAGAATGACCGCCAGAACGAAGGTCAGTCCGGAATATTGTCCCAACGTGTTTGCGTGTGCCAGGCCGCTCATTCGATAGGCAAACTCGCCATTGCCAACGGGCTCGACAAGAACGCCAATGCTGGGGAAAAACAGGTAGGTGAACCAGGAACCGAAAACAAACAGTGCCATCCCGCCAAACATGGCCTCGACAACTTTCATCACCCCCAGATGATCAAGAGCGGTAACCATCATCAGCAGAACCGCAATGATGGAGCAACTGGAAACCAGCGAATTTTGTGCCGACGCCGAAAAAGGAATCGCAATGAAGTAGAACATCGCCAGAAGCAAAACCCAGGCAACTGGAAACGAAGTCAGAAGCTGACGCACGCGTGGTCGTGAGAAGACTCCGTAGAGTCCATAGAGCCCACCCATTCCAATCAGACCAAGCTTCGCCAGAACCTGTGGGTCGAGTCCAACGGTGTCTTTTTCGACCAGGAAGTTTGCCAGGTTCAGAAACGAGCAACCGCAAACCAGCAGCCACGCGACAAGATCGTGCAAAGGTGCATCGATCGTCTTCATGAGACTGTCCACGCCCGACAAATGTCGCACGTCGTCGGATTTTGGAGCTACACTCACCATTTTAAAAATGCTCTACACGAGCAACTGTTCAGTTTTCGCAAACCGTCAACGATCGGGAAACGTTGACGGGATTAAAGTCTTTCTGATGACAATGAACAATAAATGGGAGCAGTAAATTCTCACGTCACGGATTTCGGTTCTAAACAGACCCTTTGTGCAAGGCAACGATAACCGCTGTTTCGCCAATGATGCGAAGGTCGTACCAGAATCCTCGTTGCCGAATGTAATCAAGATCCATTCGCATCCATTCAGCGAACTTGATATCACGACCACCACGTGCCTGCCAGGTGCACGTCAAACCCGGCAACACGGTCAAGCGTTGACGTTGCCATGGCAGACACTGTTGTGACTCATTGACCGGTAAAGGGCGCGGGCCAACAAGTGACATGTCACCAAGCAACACATTGATCAACTGGGGAAGTTCATCAACACAGGATTTACGAAGGTACTTTCCAATCCCGGTCACGCGTGGGTCGTTGGTGAGTTTGAAAGCCGGGCCATCCTGCTCACTGTGCTTTCTGAGGCTGTCTTTCTTTGCCTCGGCATCGACGCACATGGTGCGGAATTTCATGATGTGGAAAATGTTCCCGTCTTTTCCTTCTCGCCGCTGTCGAAAGAAAACCGGACCACTGGAAGTCAGCTTGATTGCTGCAGCGGTGGTCAGCAGGAATGGCGAAAGCAAAACCAGGCCAGTGCCCGCACCGACGATGTCGATCGCACGTTTCCAGATCGGTGTCTTTTTTGTTTGGCTAAACAGAAGGTGAAATCCGGTGCCTCCACTCAAGCTGGGCTTGGTCCTGGCGATCGGTTTTGGAGGTGAAAGTGTCGCAATGCCGCCTGTCCTGGCATCAAAATGCGAGATGCGAGAGGCATTTTCCAGTGAGTCATTTGAAGAATCGGACCAGTTCGCGTCTGAACCGTTGTTTCCATCCTCAAATTTGCTTTGCGTCTGTGAAAACGTGCCGATCAAGCGATCGTCCCACGGGTAGATCGAGATCATTGCATCGATATCAATGCCCGATTCAGCAGCCAGCTTCACCAGTGAATTGCAGACCAGCACGGCACCCTCGTGTCCGGTTTCTGGTAACAGAATCGCCAGCTTCATCTTGTGCCAGCCAATGGTGTCCGAAACGCGGATCCGTTCCTGGAATTGGAGGATCAATGAGTCCAACTGTTCGTCGGTGACTTTATGATCGGAGAAATCCAGCGACACGATGGCAAATTCAGGATCATTCGCGCGGCGATTGGAGCGTTGAACTTCCTTGTCGATTTCCAGTTGAAACCGCTCAGGTGAATTGATACTTCGATGACCAGCGGGCGGTTTGATTCGGGAAAACGAACGAGACAACCTGCGAAGCAAGCTTTCCCGTTTTCGACGGTTCCTAACAATCATGTTCAGTCCGTTTTAAAGTGTAAGGCAAGGGTGTAGTACAAGGACGGTGAGGATTACTGTTTGTTAATCACCATTCCAACAATAGAGACTCCGAAAGACTGCATCGAATTGCGGAAACGCGAAATCAACTTGTGGTCGATGTGGTTCGCTTCCACAGTGAGGATGATGCCGTCGAGTGCCGGAGCAATCGAGTAACAGGCCGACAGATGACTGGCTGTCGGCAGATCAAAAACAGTGTATCCATAGTCGATAAAGTTGCGGTTCATCACGCTGGGCAACTCATCAAACGGCAACTCAAGGGCGACCTGTTCCGCGACCTGGCCACAGCCAATCACTTCGAGATCACGAATCGGAGTTTCTGAAACGATTTCTGACATTTCTGTAACGCCAGTGATTAGTTCGCTAAGTCCCATCTGGCGGGAATGCCCAAGTCTTCGAGTGATGAAGTGACGACCAAAGTTGCTCTCAACAAGAAGAACTTTCGAGCGAGCGACAGAAGTCAGGGCCACGGCCAGGTTGTAGGCAACGGTGCTGTTTCCGGCTCCGCGTGACATGGACGTGACGCCAATTGAGCACGGACGGGAAACCGTTTGGCCTGGCGTCTTTGCCCACTGGACGGTCTGTCGAGCCAGAGAAAGGAAATGTCTTCGCAGGCTACTGCTTGGTGCGACACCCATGCGCTTGGCACGTTGACGATCGCGATTGTCTGAATCGATTGCGTTGCGTGTCGACATTAATTCACCATGTTTCTGCTAGAGTAAACTCGAGGAAGTGTGACAAGGATTGGCATCTCAAGGATCTGCTCAACCTCGACTTCATTCAGTGTTGGGCTCAAGTGATTCCGTTCGCAGAACATCGCCGTGGCGAGGCCCGCAAGGAGTCCCAAAATCAGAGCGATGGGGAGAAACAAGGTTCCACGCGGACTTGCGTGCTTCA
Organism: uncultured Pirellulaceae bacterium; assembly: GCA_964446085.1. Taxonomy (GTDB): domain Bacteria; phylum Planctomycetota; class Planctomycetia; order Pirellulales; family Pirellulaceae; genus Mariniblastus. Next base: position 8,831 of record CAYUNP010000076.1, on the reverse strand, counting down.
GGATGTAGGTTGGCTGTTGGGCAACGACCAGCGTTGAAAGATTACTTTGGTCAAGGCTCAGGCTGGCCAATGCTTCGCGGCCTTTGGTAACGTACATTTCGCGATCCTGGCGAACATCGTTGATTCGGCGTTGCAGGCGATCAGCATCAATTTCTGCCCGGTTCATTTCGATGGCTTGCTCTCGTGCTTTGGCAAGCCGCGATTTGAGGGTGCTCAAGCGGGATTTTGCTCCGGTGTTTTGAGTCTGGGCTCGAACCAGATCAATCTTCATGTCACCCCACACTTCGTTGATGGCGGTCTGTCGTTCGGTGCGTTCGTCCTTCATGCTTTTAACGCTCGAACGCATTTCGTCCATTTGGGCCTCAATTTTGACAACTTCAGGGTGGCCGGGACGATATTGAGAAAGTAGCTGTGTTCGCCGGCTTTTAAGTCGAAAGAAATCTGTGGCTGCGTCGTCGCCCGATTTTCGCTCAACCCCTTTGGTCTCCAGCATGATTTTCTGTGGCGTGTCTTTTATCTCTGCGGATAGCATGTCGATTTGCTTTTGAGTTTGTGCAAGTTCGACGCTGGTATCCACAATGTTCTTTTCAAGGCTGCCGATGATCTCCTGAAGTGAGAAACGGGAGGCACCAACGGAGAGAAGTTGGCGTTCCTTGCGGAAGGTCTCCAGGTCAGACATTGCTGCTTCCAGGTTCTCGTCGGTTTCCTTGATCTTCTCCGAGAAGAAGGCAGATGAACCTGTCACACCGTGCATCTTTTGATGTACAGCACGAGCTTCGGTGATGATCTCATTGACAATCTCCTGAGCCAGTCGGGGAGAGTTGGCTTTGGTGTACAGCGAAATCACAGATGTTTTTTTAGGGTTATGAACACGAAGCGAATCTTCCAGAAGGTTAGTCGCACGTTCAATCTTCTTCAATTTATTGTACTCTTCCTTGCTGGTGCCATCATTGAATGCACTGCCCTTCAATATGGAGGGAACGGTAATACTCGGCAGCAAGCCGTCGAATGGACTCTTGAGAATTTCATCCGCGCCGATCTTCTTGACCACGGCTTCCATGACAGAGCGACTGCGAAGAATTTCTTCTACTGACTTGATCTCAGTCTCACGTGTGTCCTGAATCGAGACGCCCACACCCTGGCCATTGGATGAGACAATGGGGGAAAGATTCGTTTCTGTCCGTGTCATCTGCACATGAAGTTTGCCCTCGGAGCCGTAAGTCTTGGGCCATACGAAGAACAGTGCCATGACCAATAAGAATACAGTCAGGAAGACGAGGAACCCCCTCGTCTTGTGGCGCATCACGGCGCCAAAAATCTGGGTCAGTGTTAGCTGAGCGTTATTCATGTTTTGTTGTGTCCGCAAGGGGTGGTCAACGTGATTTGGGCCACGATGTCACACCAAAGAATATTGGCAAAATACTAAGCCTTGCGGTCCATGGAAATTAAGAGAAGTCGAGAGGTCAAATTTGAAATGACAGTCTATCGAGGAAAAAGCTTACTTCAAGTAAAAAATGACGGCAGTAACGACTTTAACGCTTTGATAGCCAGTGTTTAGGGGACGATTGACCCCGATGGCGTCGTTTTGTTTTAACCGGGATTTAGTTCAGTCGAAGGCGTTTTGGGCAGCTTGGGAGGAAGGTAACCACTGACCGGGTAGACTGGTTGAAAAACTCACTAAGAAAGAGAATCCACCCAAGAGGACACACGAGTAAGGTCTTTCCAAAGAAATTCTGGACGATATTCCAATAATTTTTTGTGAGATCCCCCGCCAGTTTCCAAAGCGATGACTTTTGCTCCAATTGAACGTCCGCATAGGATGTCGTTGACCGTGTCGCCCAGAACCCAAACCTTGTTTTTGTCATAGCCATCCTGCAAAAACTCAGCTGCTGCCGAAGCTGCCTGGGCGGCAACGTCGTTGCGGTCGCAATAGTCGTCTCCGTAGCCGCCAAACAGAAAGTATTCACTCAGCCCGAAGTGGTCGAGCTTGATCTTCGCCGCCTTTTGCGCGTTTCCAGTCAAGATCCCCAACGCAACATTAGGGCGCGATTTCAGTTGTTCCAGCACTTCTTTCACCCCCGGAAGGACTGTCCCGCCGTTGGATTTGAGCGACGTTTTCAACATTTTGCAGTACGTATCGAGAAAGTCCGAATAGTCACCGTTGCAATCGATGTTCAAGAGCTGAAACAATTCCGTGATGATGCCTCGATCGGTGCGTCCATGCAGAGGAATTTCCGGCGTCTCGGTGTGGCCGTAAACTTCGGCAATTGCCTGACCCAATGCACCCATGCCAACACCTTGAGTACGAATCAGCGTTCCATCGATGTCAAAGAGAACCGTCCACATTTTTCCGCCATTGGTAACGTTGCAACAAGGTGAAGCAGAAGCCTAATCGAAATCGGATCATTCGTGGACCCACTGAGTTGTATCCCGATTCTGTGGAGCGACACGGATCTGCTAAAATCGGCGTTATGAACCATCCAAACTCAACTCTTAGTTGCTTGCGGGCTAGTGTGAATTCCGCGCTGGTCCTCTTTCTGGTGTTGTCGACACTGGTGGGCCAGGAAAGTCCACAGGAATCAGATTCTGCAGTTCAGGCCGTTGCCCAGCTTTCAAGCTCGCTCCCTTCGATTCGCGAAAAAGCGGAAACTGAGTTGTTAAAGATGGGGGTGAAGGCGTTACCTGCGATCCGTGATGGGTTGCGCAATGGCAACCTGGAGGTTCATGATCGATGCAAGATTCTGTTTGAACGAATTGAACGCAAACGTCGGAAACAGCTGTCCGAGCGCTTTCTCGATCTCACGTCTGATGAAACGGAGCTTGGGCAGTTTCGGGCTTGGGCCGAGTTCAAAACGTTCCTTGGTCAGGACGATCTCTTGCGGCGAAAATTGTTCCTGGAGATGTGCGATGGTATTCCGTTGTTGTTCAAGGAATATGATTTCAAACTGGAATCGAACGCGGAGTCATTCAAAAAGTCCGCCAGACTGGCGCTGGTTCCAAACCAGGGATTCTCTGCGGGATCAGACGTACTTGTGGTTGCCTATCTTTTTAACGCGCAGCAGGGAAGAAAAATTCATTCAGACGACGCGTCGGGTTCTGATCTGTTCAGTCCTGTGGAGGTTCAGGAGGCGGTTAACTTCATTGCCAATACCAGTAATGCGACAGCGGTAAGAGACAGTCAATACCGCACGATTATTGATGAACTGGTTGCTGGATGGATTCGTGAAGAATCAGCCAAAGATGGGTTCCCGGAGGAAGCCAGATGGAACCTGATTTTTCGAATTGGCAACTCGCAGTTGGTTAACCAACTGGAGAAAGAGTACGAGTCGTTTTCGATTGATCAGAAACTCAAATTCCTGGCCGTGATACTCCACTTCACTAATGAAAAAGGTGATTCGGTGGTCACTGATTGCTTGCGGTGGTTGAAGCAGCCGATTGCTGATGAAAGTCCCGTGATGACATCCCGGTTCCTCAAGCGGCCTGCGGAAACAGTCAAAGTTAGCGTGAAAATGTTGGCCGAATCCGTGGCAGCAAGGTTGTTCAACCGCAAAGCCGAGCAGAAAGAAAAGGTTGAACTGGATAAGATTTTCGGTAATTTCCCGATTTCGGGAACCGACTTCTCCTTGTTAACGAGCGAAAAAAGCCGGCAAATGCTGTCGCAATGGCTTCAAACTCGCCAGAAGGACGGAATCAGAGTAGAATAAAAGTGTGTTTAGGCAGCACAATTAGCGGAACAAGCGAAACAGAATCGGGGTAGATGCGTTAAATCAACTGACCAATCAAGTTACCGGGATGAGCTATGCAGACTTCCAATCAAGGCGCTGCTGGAACAGTCGGAGCCAGAAAGGCCCGGCTATCGGATCGCGTTAAACAGATTAAGCAAAGCGGTGAAGTTGCGCGAACAAAGCCGCTCAAGACTCACTATACGGCTCGATTTTCCGAGATGGTGCTGATCAATTTCGAAGCAGACGCGAAGTTGCTGAAGAAGATCACGCCCAGAGGTCTCGAGCCCGATCTCTATCAGGGTAAGGCCCATATCAGTCTGGTTGCCAAAACGGTTAGGCGACTTAAGTGTAAGGGCATTCCACTGAGTCGAAGTTTTGGATCCGTTGGACTGCAACTCTACGTCCGGGAACCTTTCGGAGATGGCTATCGTTACGGAACGTTCTTTCTGAAGCATTTCGTGCAGCGTTCAATGGCCGCCATGTTCATGAAAAAGCTCACTCAGAGCGATGTCTCCCAGATGCCAATGAAAACAAGCAAGGCCAAGGTTCCTGTGAATCGTCCACCGGATATTGAGTACAAGTGGAAGGTGCGTGATCGCTGGAACCATATCCGAATTCGTGGTCGCAGTCGTGTAAAAGTGATTCGTCCGGATACCAAAGTTGGCTATGTTTTTCGTCACGCAGATCGCTACGTCGTGAATGAAAAAGGCGTTTGGCGGTCCGAGCTGTCGACTCCAGAATGGATCATTTGGGATGTCGCTCAAGCGAAGTTTGATTGTGATGTCGCCAGTCTTTTTGGGTCGGAATACGTTAAAGCCATGGCCAAAAGACCATCGTCAGTCTTTTTGTCCCGCGGTAACGAGGTTGCTATTTCAAAGTCGGAATTGGTTGAACCTGCCTGAAACTGAAACAAAATGGTATAGTTTCGGGTAACCTAACCAGGTGGTTACCTGATTCCATTCCTCAATTTTCTGGTTCATCCCATGTCAAAGCGAATTTCTGCTCGCGTTGGTTTTTGCCTTTCACTGATAGTTGCTTTTCTCGTCAACGGCCTGCTTGTAAATGGCCAGGAAGCTGTCAAGAAACAGGACGAAGTAAAGACCTCAAAGTCAAAGTCACCCAACGAACGATTTCTGCGGATTCGTCGTGACCAGAAGGGGCGGCCTGTTGCCATGGAAACCAGCATTGTCCGGTATCAGATGAAAAATGATGACGGGGAAACCGTGGTTGTTGATCTGATCGGAGCCGTCCACGTCGGCGAAAAGAAGTACTACGAGTCACTCAACAGCCAATTTGAAAAGTACGAGTCGTTGTTGTACGAATTGGTCGCGCCAGAAGGGACGGTCATTCCCAAAGGTGGACGTGTTGAGGACGGAAGTATCTCTTTGAATCCCATTGGTGGAATTCAAAAGGGCTTGAAGAGCCTGTTGGATCTTGAGTTTCAGTTGGAGAAGATCGACTACACGAAGAACAATTTTGTGCACGCCGACATGACGCCAGAAGAGTTCGGTAAAAGCATGTCACAAAACGAAGAAAGCATCGGTGGATATGCTCTCAAGGCAATGGGGCAAAGCATGGCGATGCAGGCTTCCGGGAAAGACTCTGGAACAGCCGGAATGATTATGGCGTTGTTCTCAAGTGACAAGTCGCTTCGGATGCGTCGCGTTATGGCGCAACAGATGATCGACATGGAAGCTGGCCTGGCGATGTTCGAGGGCAAGGATGGTTCCACAATCATCACTCATCGAAACGCCAAATGTATGAAAGTCCTGCGAGAGGAACTTGCTGCCGGTAAAAAGAAGATCGCGATCTTTTATGGCGCTGGTCATCTTGCCGACATGGAGAAACGACTCATTAGCGATTTTCAAATGACAGCCGGTGGTCAAAAGTGGCTACCCGCCTGGACGCTAACCAAACGCAAGTACGAACGATAGTTAGTTCGTGACGCTTCGACCGACTGTTAGGTGCCGACGAAGCACACTCCACTCCAACTCGCTGAAAAAAATCAGCGAGTGGAGACAGACAGACAGAGAACTGCTATTTTCGTTCTTGCCGCGTCACGATTGGCACGTATCCGATTTCCATCCCCTGGGGCGGTGTGACCAACAAGGCTGCGTCGAGCGATGCCAGCGAACCACGTTTTGGCGGAGGCAAGTAGTCGCTGTCGATTTTCCAGTTCTTGTGCAGCAACTCGACTCGCTTCTGCAACGCTTCCCGTTGTTTTTCGTTCATGTCGGCATTCAACATCGATGGTTGGTCAGCAAAGCGATACCAGTGATAGGTGACGGTACTGCCATCACCAGCGACAGCAGTAAACGGTCCCGCTGACGGGCCCGGCGTCTTCCAGCAGGATTCGGGTTCTTGCGGAGTCATGTAAGGTTCGTGGTTGATGCGCCCAGGAGTCCTGAAACTTACGCTTTCAAAATCGATCTCGGCTGGAACTTCTGACGCTGCAATCGCAACCCAGCGTTTCTTTTCCTTTCCGTTGTTCCCCGATTTTTCAGCGCGATAGTATTCCGGAAATGAAACGCACTCGCGCCCCGCGACCTCTGTTCGTGTCACAACCTTCTCGTCCCAAACATAACCAAACGTGTCGTCCCCATGGGTGGTCGGCCTGGCGAAACTCGACCAGTCCAATTGAGTCCGCTTGCCACGGGGCACTCCGTCAGCATGAATAGAATAGGATGAACTTCCTTTGCCCGTGAAACGCTGAGTGATGGCATCAGCGACATCGACTTTTCCGTCGGCAACTGGCCCGCCATCGAACCAACTGGCCACTCGATCTGAAAGCGCGGATTTTCGATACCCCATTAGCTGATGCAAAACAACGGTATCTCCGTTGTCGTCGACCGGAAAATATGTGGTGGCAACTCTGGCATACTCCACACCCTGTTCGTCCGTCGCTACCGCAGCGGGTACGAACTGCGTTTCCATGCTGATGTGGCGATTGGCTTTCGAAGGTCGACTGTCAAGGAATTTTCCCGCCAGTTCCGGTTTCTCGACTGATGGTTTGGACCAGAAGTAGGGCGCAAAAAATGAAACCGGGCCTTTGAAATTGTCCGTGTTCAAAAACAGGGTCCAGCAGTTTTCTCCAGTCGGAACGTCCGCACCAGTAGTCGTCTTTTTGGCATCGACCAACGGCAGTGAAAGATATCCGTAGCCAAATAGTTCGCCGTTGGTTCCCTGCTTCAGATTCAATCCGTCGGGCGGCCACATCAACCGATTGCTGAGTTGAACGATGGCATATTTTCCATTTGGCTTTGACCAATTGCGTCCCTTGCCAGCGCCGGGGCCATTGGCCCAGGCAGAAAAATTCAATGCCACGCCGCCCTGAATAAACTTGGGCGTCTCGGTGGCAAATCGAGTGTCGCGCCACCAACCCAACCCACCTTCAATGTCCGTGTAGAACTTTTCGAGTTTCGGTTCGTTGAGCGGAAACATCCAGGTCCCGAATAAGCCAGTTTGAAATTTTTGACCGGGATACTCTTTCATTAACGGCCACGCCGCAACGTACATTGAATACCCTGCCCCGTACGTCTCTGGAATCTCATGTCTGGGAGCTTGTAAATACCCTGCCATCTTTACGGCAGTTGGCTTCTGCTGTTTTTGAGCCGCTTCCTTTTTGGGATTCTGAGCAAATCCTGGCTGGCAACAGAGAAGTATCCATAACAGGAGACTCGTTTTTAACAGCGATCGTTGGATCCATGAATGGATGTTGCATGGGAGATTGGGTTTTCTAAAGCGATTCATGGCGTTGGCTTTTTGATAAACGAATGCAATTGAGCCAGCATTGTAGTTCCTGGAGATCTGCGTTCAATGTGACGGACGCCAAGCGTTGACCATGGTTCTTCAGTGAGAAACGACTCATGTTCGATTGAGCGGTGTTGGCCTGACTGCTGTCAACAATTGCTTCTGTTCCAATTAGGTACCCAGTTCAGGTTTGCCAAATCCCGCCCCGATTTTCCCCAATAAGTATCTGCCTTCTGCGAATACCTGGTAAATAACACTTGGTTAGGAAGGAAAGATGACAACAAAAACTCAAGGTAAATCGGTTTCACCCCGCAAGCCAATCGTGCTTTACGATCACTTGCCGGGAATTCTGGCTGGCTATCCAGCGGTCCTGTTTTCGGTTCTTGGAGTTGTTTCAATGTGGTCGGGAATCGATCCACACATGATGTTTTGGCTCGGACTCAGCATCATGCTGGTTTGGTATGTTGCATTTCGATTCAACATGCCAAAGAGCAAGTTCTGGTTGATGTTCGGATTGCTGGGAACCTTTATCGGTATTCCAGTGGCGCTGGAAATGACCGGAATCATTCGGCCATTCTATTGGCTGGGTTGGATGCTTGGCACGATGACGCCAGCCGTCAACACAGGAGCATGGTTCGTGATGGCGATCGTGTTTGGAGTGATCTGGGCGGGTAACCTCGTCTGGAGTCGAACTCACCTCAAGGTGACAATTGACGAATCCGGACTGACGCTGAATCGGCTTGGCGGTAAAGGTGAGCGTTTCGAATTGATCGGTTTGAAAACCGAAAACGAACCGCTGGACTACCTGGAACTGTTCCTCTGTGGAGTTGGCTCGCTTTCGCTGAAGACGCGAATGAACAAGCCGATCTTCAAGATGCATCGGGTGATTGGCCTGTACCGCACGCCATGGTTCCCGTTCTTCAGGAGCAAACTCGCTCGCATCGAAGAGATGCTCAGCTATCAGGGTAAAGTTTACTCGGTCGAATCGGATCGTCTCGATGCCGCGGAACTCGCGGACTCCGACGGAATGGATCACGACGAGGATCTGTTCGATGAAGCAGCCAGCGAATTCGAAGAGTTCGACACGGCTGATGCCGGAACTCGATAACCTAACTTCCTGCCAACGCGTTTGGTTGAATCGCTGCGGCGAGACGCCTCAGCCACAAGAAACCAGCCTGGTTGCATTTGCGATCAGGCTTTTTTCTATGACTCCATGGCGGTCGGATTGTGTAGCCGCAGTCCCAGTAGTCGAACGGTTTGCATGGCAATCATTGCGAGGACCATTAAAGAACTGTGACTCAGATACATGAAACCAAAATCAATGCTTCGGGACCAGAACAACATCGTTTCAGCGCC
>CAYUNP010000075.1:6168-22098 GCA_964446085.1 uncultured Pirellulaceae bacterium | reverse complement strand
CAGTCGTTCGTTTTCGCGGATCAACAATTCACAATTCGCCTGATTCCTCTGAATCGTCTTGTGAGTCCAATGCTGTGAACATTGCTTTGATGTCAGACCAGCCGCCGATTCCGACCACGATGACCAACACGCTGAAAACGAGTAGCGTGAGTGCAAAAACAACGGTCCAAATCGTAATCCAGGTATCCATTATGCCGACTCCTTTGCTGTAACTTTGTCGGGCACCGCGATCGATCCGACTACCATCAAAACGGCCGCCGCGGCACAGGCCGCCAAACCGATTTCAGCCCCGTCAATTTCATTCGCTTTAAAAACATCTGCCAACCCTAACGCAGTATGAACTGGCTTGAGTCCCAGAATAGCGATCGTCCCGGCTAGCAACGCCAACCAGGCTCCAAAAGTACTGGCCCGTTTCCAGTAAATACCTGCCGTCAAAACGACGAAAGCGCCCGTGAAGTAAACCGCTCCGCTAACCGCCATGTAATCCCACAGATCGTCTTCCAACTTGAACCACATGCTCCATATCAACAAAAAAGCTGCGATCACAACAAGGAAGATTCGAGTCAACATGATCCGTTGTTTTGGAGCCAAATCGTTGCCCACCAATGGATTGACGACATCCTCGACGAACACCGAAGACCAGCAAAGCAGGTAAGTATCGTGAGTCGACATGAACGCCGCCAACATCCCTGCCCCAACCAGTCCGATCAACCCGACTGGTAACAATTGGCTGAGGAAGACCGGCATCGCTTCGAGTGAATGGTCGTCAATAATCTTTCCATCAGCATCAAAGAAGTGGTTAGCCAGTTCCGCGTCGTTTAGGAAGAAAGCCAAAGCGCAAATCCCCAAAAACTGCGGGATAATGAACCGAACCATGAACCCGATCGACGACCAGATATACAGTTTCTTGACAACCGCAACGCTCTCAGCCGAACAAGCTCGCATGACCGAGGTTTGCCAAACGTTGCAGGAAATCAAACCGACGAAGAACATCCAAACGACGTAAGACGCTCCAAATCCTTCTTCGTTCAGCGGATCAAACCCAGCCTCCCCGTGAACCGTCTTCACGCCATCAACAATGGTTGACCATCCAATGGTCCAGATGGACAAGCCAACGGCCAACAACATGCCGAACGAAAGAACAACGAACTGGATGTAATCGGTTAATACAACGGAGACCATTCCTCCGAGAGTCGTGTAGGCCAGTACCAATACAATCATGATGGTCATTACTATCTTGATCGTTGTCGGATCGTTCATTCCTGTCAGCCCGGTCACAAAAATCGCGCCAGCCTTGAGGAACAAACCCATGTTCAAAACGCCGGACAGGGCGAGAATCAAACCGCCGAAAATTCGCAGCTTGCGTGTGAACCGTTTTTCATAAAACTCCGGGATCGTCATGACTTTCATTTCCCGCAGCGGCACGACGATCATCCCTGAGAACCCGACAACCAGCGCCGCCAGGAGGGCGAGCACGCCAATATGAAACGCGGCAAAGCCACCGGTGAACCCTTTCTGAGCCGCGAACATGGCGGTGACCAATCCCAATTCGGAACCGATCATCGTGGCAATGCCCAGTTTGGTCCGGATCGACCGACCGGCAACCAAAAAGTCACTCATGCCGCGAATGTGACGATTGACATAAAAGCCAATCAACACCGTTCCCAAAACGTAGCAAGCTACGATCGTCCAATCCAAAGCGGAGAAATTCGATTCAGGCATAGGTGGGTTCTGTAGAAACCAAACGAAACCACAATTCTAGATTCCGGATCACGGCGCAGCAACTCGGCTGAATTCGGTGATGCTTAAGCAACATCCAGGAACTTGCAGGCGGCAAAGCGCTTAGCCGCCAGTATCCGAAAGCCGCGAACTGACGGCTGGCACCAGTCGTTCTCAAACTCTTCGTGACAACTGCTGGCGGCCGAGAATCCCATGAAAACAAGGTAAATTCCACGTTTAAACAACTCTGAGAATTTCTCTGTCACACATCTGCATTTCCCATGTATTGAAGGCAAACAAAACAACTTTGCAACTTTAAAAACCAGGAACATGCAGATGTCAACGATTTCAAAGCAAAACAACCCTTTCTCATCACCGTCTGCCAAAGCCAATTCAGACAGCGTAGCATCACCGCTATTTAGCCAGACCCAAATTGGCATCGCGTCGTTTCTAGGCAGTGCATTGGCAGGAATGACTTTAGTCGCAATCAACCACTTTCGGTTGAATAACATCTTGAGCGGAGTGGCTTCCCTCCTATTGGGAATCGCAATCGTTGCCGTCATCATCCCATTGGGCATGATTTTGCCAATCCCCGGTGTCGTTTTCAGCTTCGTTCAAATGGGAGTCGCCAGGATGATCGCCAAGACCTGGTTCGCAAAGCAATACGAAAGCAATGAAGCCATGAATGTTGGCAACGGAAGTGGATGGGTTGTTGCCGGAATCACAGTCACCTGGATCGTCATTTTTGTAGCCGTCCTGATTGGTATTCAAGCTGTCTAACTCACATTTGTTGGTTGAACATGAACAAAACAAGGCCAATGACACTCTGTCATTGGTCTTTTTTTATGCACAAGCATGGTCGCTTACGAAGATAGCTCCGCGGTAAGGGCGCTAAACAGGAGTTGCTTGACGTCGTTCATTCTTGGGCAATTCCGCGGACTCCCTTCGCCAGAATTAACTTCTCAGCACTTCATTAGAGTTTGGTTACTAAACGGTATTGCAATAGCCTCTGGTGTGTTGCGTTGACAACGGTTTTTGCCGTATAGTTGATGTTCGCCTGTCGCTGGGAGTGTAGAGTTCACTGATTCTATTCCAGTCAGCCCGACTCGAAGAGATCTGGAATTTTCACGGCGACTGCTTTGAAGCCTATGCCCGGCCTTATTCTTAGCTCCTGGATTCCCATGAAAAGCCCCAATTTGGCAACAGGTGTTACCTGTTTTTTCAAGCCACAGATTTCATTGGTCCTGAGGGCCGTCGTGTTAATCGGTTTGATTCTGGCGATGAGTACATCATCCGCCAATGCGCAAACTCAGGAGAACCAGTCGCAAACGCAGTCTCACTGGTCGCAGTTTCGCGGTGTTGAAAACGGTGAGGCGCTTCGGTCGGCCAAACCACCCGTCAAATGGGATGCACAACAAACTGCCTGGGAAGTTGACATTCCCGGAACTGGTTGGTCTTCTCCGGTTTACGCTAACAAACGAATTTGGATCACTTCCGCGGTAACGGAACTGATTGGTGAAAAACCCGTCACGAAAAATCGTGGTGCTTTCGAACTTGCCAATCTGAAAACGGTTGCTGCCAGGATTGACCTTCACGCTATCTGTGTGAATCTGGAATCGGGAAAACTGATTCACAATATCAAGCTCGCGACCGTCGATCGACCGGAGTCAATCAACCCGCTCAACTCCTATGCCTCGCCGACGCCTGCGATCAGCGACGGGAAAATCGTTTGTCATTTTGGAAGCTATGGAACCTGGTGCCTGAATGAAGAAACCGGAAAACCGATATGGAGCAAAAAATTCGTTGTGAACCACAGCGTCGGCCCGGGTAGCTCGCCGATTATCTTTGAGAATAAAGTGATCATGGTTTGCGATGGTACGGACCTTCAGTACATCACGGCAGTCGATATCAACTCCGGCGAAGAAGTCTGGAAAACCAACCGGCCGCCAATGCGAGCGACCAGTGGTGAGCAGCGGAAAGCTTATTCAACGCCGTTGGTGATTGATGTCGCAGGTAAAAAACAGGCCGTGATTCCGGGTGCCCAGTGGATTGCCAGTTACGATCCGTCAACGGGCAAGGAACTCTGGCGTGTCGATCATGGTTCCGGTTTTTCAGTGACGCCGATGGCAGCGTTTGATGACGGTCGCGTCGTATTCTCCACGGGATATGCGAAACCTCAATTCATCGCCATTGATCCACGTGGGTCGGGAGATGTGACAGCTTCGCATGTTCTCTGGCGAGCCAGAAATGCTCCTGCCATGCCGAGTTTCATCATCGAGGATGGGAGGGTTTTTACGATTTCGGATAAAGGAATCATCTCCTGTCTGGATGCCAAAACGGGTGCCGTACTGAATCGCGAACGTGTCGGAGGAAACTTTTCAGCGTCGCCTTTGCTTGCCGGCGGCAAACTTTATCTTTCCAGTCGCGAAGGCAAAATGACGATCGTCAAATGTTCGGTCGATTTGGAGAAGCTTGGTGCCCAGGATTTCGGTAGCGCGATCATGGCGAGTCCGATTCTCGTCGAGAATGACTTGATTGTGCGGACCGAAAAGAAACTGATGCGGATCAAAGCGAAATAGTATGGGGCAATCCAAAGGCAAAATCTTATTGATCGGTTTAATTCTGGTTGTTGTTTTCTGTGGCTACAGTTGGTGGTCTGCTGGTACGAAAGTAAAACGATCCGTTGCAAATAATCGACATCTGCTAAACCAGGACATCAACTCATTTGTATTCTGGAGAGGAGAGGCCGCATTTCGAAGCTGGTTGTCAGTTGAAGCGAAAACGAATGAAGCGCTGACCTATGACGGCCAAAACCGGTTCGCCTACGTGATTCGATGCACCAATCCACTCTACGATGGAAATTCTGACAAAATCAAGTTTGCGCAAATTGGTGGACCTGATATCGGAATGTTATGGACTGGCTCTCGGGCAACGAGAATATGTTCCGTTAACATTCTTGAAGATGGCGTTGAGATTGGTGTCGCTGCAGAAGAAAACCCAAAGCAAGAATTGAATTTGGCCGTCGTGTCTTGGCAGTTGATCGAGTCGGAAAGTGGCACAGGGCGTTTACGTGATTACTTCAAGAATTAATTGAGCCGTTCCTCATGGATGATTCTGTTGGCACCACGCGTTCCGAACTGACAGTGGCGGAGATTGTGCAACTTTACTTGGAAGGTAGGCGGGAATTTCGCCAGTTGGATTTTGTCAACACTTTGGACTTCGAGGGTTGTAACCTCGATGATGTCGATTTCTCGAAATCATTCATAGATGGAACTTTCGAAAATGTGAGTCTTCGAAATGCCAGGTTTGAGCTGGCGTCCATCAAAACTGTTGACTTTAAAAATTGCGATCTGACGTTCGCGAATTTCAAGAAAGCCGGACTGGAGGCTGCAACATTTGAAGGATGTAAAATCAGCCACGCGTGTTTTGATCTTGCCAGTGTTTACAAGACGATTGAACCTGATTCGGTGCCACCGGGTATGAGTCGATCGTGAGCAAGTATTTGAGCCGTCTGCAACGAGCCGACTTGTCCAAGATGATGTTGCTGAAATCGTTATAGCGTTTATGAACGGTGAACCTGTCCCTGACAGATTCAAATCATCTGTTCCGCCGTTTTGCGGTTATCACCCGGATCTCGCAGCAGAACATGCAGCCGCATTCGGTTTTGTTTGAACAATCATCTCGTAGACCAAGGATAATCAGGCACGAGAGCGGGGACAGGTCGACAGGTCGGACATGAAAAAGGGTTCACTTATTTTTTGTCCCCGTTTCTTTCCCGCTTCTCTCTCGATCCGCAATCATTCGGTTAAGAACAGGCCAAGCGATTGGAACCATCCCGGTCATCACGGATGCGACGGCCAAAATTACGCCGCTTGTCGCTGCAAATTCAGTTCTCGCAAGGCCGTTGAGGGTTTGGTGGCACGCAAAGGCAATCTGGATCGAAAAAGACACGACAAGCCAACGAATGGCCCATGTGCATTGTTCTTCGCTTATTCTTAACCAACGTAGAATCCAAACTGCCAAAGGTAAAAACTGAAGGGCGTGGATCGCGATTCCGTGTGGAAACTTGGCAACTCCACGCTCGCCGATAGTCTCAGGGGTCAAGTTTTCTGCGATGCGATTGTAGCCGTAAGTGGAAATTGCGAAGCCGATCAAGCAGGAGACGACGAGGAAGCACATGCCGGAGCGTAGTGCCAAAGAATAATCGGGAGCCAGTTCAAGTTTGTCAAAACAACGGATCCAAAAATACGTGATGCCGGCGAACGCGATGACAATCAACCCCAGCATCAAAGTATCGATCCACCTATCCAATGGCGTTTCTTGATTGAAGTGCGAGGCAACTCCACGCCATTTTTGTACTGTGATGAGTGCAACTTCGATGACTAATGAAACAGAAACCAGCCATGCCATCAGTTTGTCGAGTTTGACTGGCGTTAGCTTTCCCATCAGCCAACCGAGCGAGCAAAGCGTCATTCCGGTCGAAACTCCAAACAGGATTGGTTTTCGCCACGAAACACTACCTTCCCAACTGCCGCCGTCGAGCAACCAAATCGGGACATGGAGTATTCCCGAGGCGATCAACAAGATTCCGGAGACCGAGAGAATGCTCCATCCAAACGATGATCGAGGCTCGAATTGCATAAACTTTGGACGCATCAGATTTTGGTGGCGTTGCTCAATGGAACTGTGGTTTCAGGCTCTAATAAAACTGGGCTGCAATTTCGTCACCAAGCCGCTCAGCTCTCGATTCGATCCAAGCCTCATGTTTTTTGGTGATGGATTCGAGCAAGTCGTCTTCGTGTTCTCTTCGGGCAGCCGACATTTCACGTTGGAATGTGGTCTCGGCCAATATCTCTTCAGCCAAGCCGGCGATTTCTGAATACTGGTGTCGGCAAAGAAGTTTTACTTTTCGGTGGTGTTTGTTGGGGACAATTCCTTCCCATGTCATGTAACCAAAAAGTTCTCGCAGCCGCCCTTTCATCTCGACCCCTTGCTCGGCAAGCCGTGAGCAGTCGTCACAAAGCCGACGAACTGTGCCGACAATTTTCGAAGTGACCGCTGAACGTGGATGGCCGCAGCACCAGCAACTCGTGGCAGCACTCTGGCTCGATCGGCTAGTTCTTTTTTGGCGTTGGTTACGCACTCGATATACTCGTCATTAATGTCGTTTCTTGCTCTTCCATGTCCCGCCGTACTGGTAGTGACGGTTGCCAGGTTTGACCTTTTCAAGGCAATCACAGCAGACAAATGTCCAGCTGCTATCCTTTTCGATCCGAACGCGAAATAGGGTATCTTTCTGGAGTTCACATCGCGAGCATTTCTTATGGCGTACTCGCTTGATCTTTGCCATGGGTGTTCCGCACGACTGCGGCATGTTGAGCTTCAGAGTTTTGCGAAAGGCCGATGTGTTTCGCGTTTAAGACTATCCCTCGTCGGTCACTAACCGCAAACGACGTCATTAATAAACGTTGAGATCGGCCAATGTCTAACTTGCTGGCAACGCTTCCCATTTTGACGACTTCAAGGTAGCCGAGGCAGACAATTATTCAGTTTCCATTTTTGTGGTGCGATATCGAAACAGTGTCTTTTTGCTTTTTACAGCTCGGACATTCCTTTTGACCAGACCGTTTGATCTTTACCATTAATACTTGAACTAAGGTTAACGCACGGGCCGAATGACGGTCTAAATCAGGGTGTCCTCTGGAGCACAATCAGCAATGAATTTTACAACAACCTGCCATGTACGTTCACCGTCTTGCGTGGATCGCTCTTATCTCCGTCATCGTTCTGGTGGCTGTCGGCGCTACGGTTCGAGTCACCGGTTCGGGCTTGGGTTGTCCCGATTGGCCAACCTGCTGGGGATGCGTGATCCCGCCGACGAGCGCCGATCAAATTGATGTTGATAAGCTCGATTTGGAAAAGTTTAAACGGCACGCGATTCGCAAAGGTATCGATCCCGACACAATCACGCGCGAAACGATTTTGGAAAGCTATGATCCGGTTCATACGTGGATTGAGTTCGTCAACCGGTTGACGTCGTTGCCGCTTGGACTGTCGACGCTGTTGCTGGCTCTGTTTTCCTTCGGGGCAACAAGGAACCGAAAGGTAGTCATCTGCCTTGCGTGGTTTAGTTTGTTTGATGTTCTGTTCAATGCCGTGATGGGAGCGATTGTTGTTCGTAGCGGCCTGCAACCCGGAATCATTACGCTGCATATGGCGTTGGCGTTTCTATTGATCGCGGTGCTGGTCACGATCATATGGCTTTCGCGACCCCAGCAAACGACCAGTGAGCCAAAGCCAACGTTTGATCGTCGACTATTGATCGTTTCTTTTATATTCTTCGGTTGCCTTTTTGGTGAAGGATTGCTCGGAAGTCAACTTCGCGAACAGACCGATGAACTGGCCAGACTTTCTGAAGGGCTGGAACGAACTGAATGGGTCGATCAAATTGTGGCGACGTTGATCTTCAAAGTGCATCGCAGTTTATCATGGACATTGCTTATTTCGTCGGGGTTGATGGTGTTTTGGTCTCGCAATCTCTCCGGAGACTTCAAGGAGCCTCGTTTGATTCTGGCGATGGTGGTTTTGATGATGTTGATGGGGATCATTCTTGGCCATGTTGCAATCTATGCCGTGGTTCAAGTGCTACATGTTGTCGTGACGGCAGTGCTTTTGGCGGTGACATGGCACTGGATCGTGCGGTTACTGTCCGGCATTCGAAGCAGAGACGCCGGTAGTCCGATGAACGAATCTTTGGCTTGAGAGGTTCATTCGCGTTCACTTCGTCGCTTGATCCCAAGCAACATTTTTCGTTCCATGACGTAGTGTCCCAGTGTCATGGTTGGATAGAGTAGCGGAGTGACCCCCCAACGGTCGCTGGAAATTCGAGTGCGAGCCAGCAAGCGACATTGATTCGTGGAAAATGGCACGAGAACAAACGCCCAAGCCCACAGGAACTTGGTTTCTTGTGCCAGCACTAGATGTTCGCCATTTGAGATTTGCTTGACGACCATCGGTGGAAACTTCGGGTGAAGCTGAACGGCATCTCCTTCGTCCAAGCTTTGCCAGGCGGGATTGATTTGATCCGCGTTCTTCATTCGGCAGCCCAAAAGATTCTCCAGCAATGTGTAGCTGTAAAACCCGCCTCGATCCTGACCGATTTGCACAATCCATGGCCACGCTTTTTCTGCGGCCACATCTATCGTGATCGCATGCATAGACGCGATCGTCGGCGTCTCAACGACTTCATCGCCGGGGAGACGCATTGATTTTTCTGCGGTGGTTGCAAAGCACGTTTTCAACAAAAGTTCCTGCTTCAAGGATTGTGGTCACTATTCCCTGATTTGACTCTCTCAAGAGAACGGAGCAATGGCTGAACTGTTACATCTTCAGAAAAAAAACGGTCTGAATCAGATGACTACGTCCAACAAGATCTCCTCGCTCACTGAATCGCAAACTGATCGAGTCATTCAGATGGCTTGGGAGGATCGGACAACTTTCGATGCGATTCGGGAGCAGTTCGGATTGGGGCCGGGAGAAGTCATCAAGCTGATGAGGGCCAACTTAAAATCCTCTTCTTTTCGGCTTTGGCGAAAGCGCACCGGTGGTCGTACGACGAAGCATCTACAAAAGCGAGGCTTTCTGGTCAGTCGCTTCCGCTGTCCCAGCCAACGTGGTTAACTTCGAGAGTTTTGCATGTCGGTTCAATTGGTATGGTTCAAGCGTGATTTACGTATTGCCGATCACGAACCTCTGCTTCGCGCGTCGGAGATCGGCCCTTGTGTTGGCCTCTACGTTTACGAAACTGAGTTGATCGAAGCCGCCGACCACGACGAAGCTCACTTGAATTTTGTGAATCAATCTCTGGTCGAGCTGCGTGAGAACTTGCAAAGTCTTGGTGGTGAATTGCTGCTACGAGTGGGGCGTATGCCAGACGTCCTTGACGAGCTTTCACAACAAATCGGATTTGAGAAAATTTGGGTTCATGAGGAAACGTTCAACGACCTTAGTTACCAGCGCGATCGACGAGTGCGGGCTTGGGCCAAATCGAAACACATCCCTCTGACGGAGTTGCCTCAATACGGAGTCGTCCGCCGGTTGAAAGATCGAGATGGCTGGTCAAAACAACGTAACGAAAGGATGAAACAGCCTCCTGTCAATAAGCCTGAAAAGATTCAATTACCTGAAGGCATTGAAAAACTGGACGCTGGAGAAATCAAAACAGCAGAACATTTTTGTGTGCACGCATTCGAACGCGTCAACGTCCAGGCGGGTGGCGAGCAAAACGCGGCTGAGTGTCTCGATTCATTCTTGCAATCCCGAGGCGTCAATTATCGCAGCGATATGTCCAGTCCAGTGACCGGTGAAAAAGGCTGCAGTCGGCTAAGTCCGTTCATCGCCTATGGCAACATTTCGATGCGAACTATTCACCATCGAACCGAAGCCCGGATCGCAGAACTTAAGCAGCAACGGAAATCCGGCGTCGCGATAGAACCGACGTGGCTCAAGTCACTTTCGTCATTCAAGTCACGGCTAAGTTGGCACTGCCACTTTATGCAGAAGATGGAAGACGAACCGTCGATCGAGTTCTACAACTTCAACCGAGCCTACGATGGACTTCGAGAAGACGAATTCAACCAAGACTACTTCGAAGCGTGGTGCCATGGGCAAACAGGCTATCCAATGGTCGATGCGTGTATGCGAGCCCTGCATCAAACGGGCTGGATAAACTTTCGCATGCGAGCCATGCTGGTATCGTTCGCTTCCTATCATCTTTGGCTTCACTGGCGCGAGCCAGCTTTGTATCTTGCGCGATTATTCATCGACTACGAGCCGGGTATTCACTACAGCCAAATTCAAATGCAATCCGGCGTCACGGGCATCAACACCGTTCGAATCTACTCACCGATCAAGCAAGTCATCGATCAGGATCCGCAAGGACTTTTTATTCGCCGCTACGTTCCTGAGTTAGCTGAAGTGCCCGAGAAACATCTGGCCGAGCCGCACAAGATGACTGCGATGGAACAAACGTTATTCCGTTGTCGAATCGGCAAAGACTATCCCGAACCAATCGTCGATCACCGCGAGCGATACAAAGCTGCTCGCGACCGAATTCATGCTCACAAGCGCTTGGCTTCGACACGGGAAGCGTCAGCCAAGGTCTATCAAAAACACGGCAGCCGAAAAACACCCTCGCGCCGAAGATGAAAAAGAATGAAATAACAGTGCGCTGTCGATCTGAGGCATATTTGTAGCGATGCGAAAGCGATTCTAGGACTCGTCCCTCTCCAAAGCATCAAGTTGCTTTCGAACCTCTTCGGCTTGTGCAGCTTTGTCGTCACTCGCTTTTCGGTTCGTGTGAGAGAGCTTGAAAGATTCTTCCAGCAACTTGTTGAATCTAGCTTCCAGTTTTGCTTTAGTTGTTTTTCCAAACATGTTCCCGGACCTTAAACAGTTAAATTGACGTGTCTTTTCGTTTACGTGACCGCTGGAAGCGTCTTGATGTAACCGCGCTCGTCAGGACTATTGTTGACTCATCATCCAAAGTAGCCCTGCGCCAACGATAGCCGTGGCCGTGCCCATGAAAGCAAGGAACCCAAAAATGGCTATCCATTCACCATCGTTTAGAAGCTCTTTGAATTCTGCAGTGAGTTTCTTGAGGTTCATGCTTGGTCCTGAGGGGAGTTAATGGAATGTTTCGCTGCTTGGGTACTTTCAATGCCCGCTTCGCAGATGTTCTTGAGCATCCCATGAAAGACGAACTCATGCAGTGGGAAGAGTGAGTACCAATAAAGAATCCCGGGCAAACCGACGGGGTCAAAGATCGCAGTTTGGCGCACGGTACTGTGGCCACCTTTTTCGACGACTTCAAATTCCAGCCACGCACGACCGGGTACTTTCATCTCAGCGGCCAAGCGAAGTAGCTTGTTCGGGATGACTTCTTCGACACGCCAGAAGTCAAGCGTATCGCCGACTCGAACATGTTCCGGATCACGCCGGCCGCGCCGGACTCCAACGCCTCCGACGAGTAAATCCAAAAACCCTCGAATCTTCCATAGCCAGTTGCCGTAGTACCAACCGGTATCGCCACCAATGCGTCGAATGGGCGCGAAGGCATGTTGAGCCGAAAGTGTAACGTCGCGAGTCCTTGAATCGACGAGCCTCGAACCGAATCGCACGCCGCCCCAGCTTCTTTGGTTGCCGCCAGCAGAAAAAGCGTCAGACCATCGTGTTTCGGCAATCGTTTGATCTTCGTAGACCAAGGCTCTGGCAATCGCTTCGTCAACTGATCGAGGTGTAATGCTGAACTTTTCTTTTGCTGAGTTGTCGGTTACCAAAGTTTCGTTGCGAAGGCTATCAACCAGTTTTCGGCCGACGCGCGAGTAAAGCGGCGTTACCAATCCCAGCCACAGGCTCGACAGATACGGGCTGAGATAGGGAACCGGAATCATGTAACGTTTCAAGCCACGCTGTTTCGCGTAGCGTTTCATAAGTTCGCCATAGGAGACTGCTTCTGGGCCGCCAATTTCGTAGATTGCTGATTCGCCAACTGGCTGATCGAGGACTTCGGTCAAGTAAGCCAATACGTCTTCGATAGCGATTGGCTGAGCCAGTATGCGAACCCACTTGGGGCAGATCATTACAGGAAGACGCTCAACCAGAGCCCGAATCATCTCGAATGAAAGGCTTCCCGATCCAATCACGATCGAAGCCTGAAACTCTATAACTTGAGCTGATGAAGATCGGAGAATGTCGCCGACTTCCTGGCGGCTTCGTAAATGCTTTGACAATTTGTCAGAACCTCGCCCAAGACCGCCAAGATAGACGACTCGGGATACTCCAGCCGCAGAACAAGCAACTGCAAAATTCTCCGCCGCCCTGCGATCAGTTTGTTCAAAGTCCTCGTTGTCACCCATCGAGTGGATGAAGTAGTAGGCCGTGTGAACTCCCGACAGCGCGGCACCGAGCGATTCCATGTCAAGCACATTACCAACAGCAACTTCGACCTTATCAAGGTCAAAATTCTCTTTGCTTGATTCCCTACGAATCAAGCAACGAACTTTGTTCCCTCGTTCGAGCAACAATGAAAGGAGTCGGCCACCGATGTAACCGGATGCACCAGTTAGCAAGATCCGATTGGGCGTCGAGTTTGAATCTAAAATCACAACAACTTGACTGCTTGGGATTAGGCGTCCGAAATCATACTGCGAACCGCCGGGCTGAGAAACTTGACAATCCAGTGTGGTTTGGGAAACAGCTCCAAGTGCTTGCCCGTGCCAAGCTGAACGCTCAGGCGAATCTCTGAGAACTTCAGCAGTTTGCCGGGAAGCGACAGATTAGGTAGCGGCTGACCCATCATCGCGATCGCTGACCGAAGATCGTAGAAGCGAACGACGATTGCATCCTCTTCAAAATCAATAGTTGCGTTGTGGCCGGCGGTTTCGAGTCTCAAAGCGCCGACCATTAGGACTTTGGGGAATTGCTTTTCTCGTTAGTCGAGATTTTAAGTGTTCCGTCAAGCACCCATTCGGCATGTTCGGCATCATTGCCGGTACCGCTCGGCACCTGAATCTGCATCTTCTCAAACGAGTAGCTTATTTCGGCATTCTCTCCAGTTAATCTTTCGTAGAGTCCAATTGCCAGATCGGGCCAATTCTTGGTGTGTTCAGTATTCATTTTAATTTTCCCAAAAGAGTGACGTTTTGTTTTTGACCGTAACGAAGTAGGAAGATGTAACGCGGTTGAGAGGAAGATCAAACGGAATATCTTTTCGATGTCAGGTGCTCAATTGAGTTTGGTCACGGACATCACCGAGGAGTCGAATCGGAGCGAGTAAATTGTCTTTGATTGAAACCTTCGTTTCAGTGAGTTGGCCGAGAATGATCGAGGTGTCGTCATTCGTGAGGTTGCCTTCCGCCATTTCGCCAATCCGTTTCCGCAGTTGCGGGATGATCTGTCTAATTGAGAACTGACCGTCGTTCAATAGTTTCAAGATTCCTTCAGTACCAACAAAATCATTTTTTGCTTCATTCGTGAAAGCTTCGACAAGTGCATCGGTGTACAGTAAAAACATGTCGCCGACTTCCGTCTTAATTTTTCGGCTCGGATACTGAGAACGGCCGACTATGCCCAGCGGCATGTTTTCAATCACTGAGTCATCGGAACGAGCGGGGTCGAGGTGCACCCAGCGTTTTTTTCGAGCACGGTAATACAGCGGAAACGGATGCCCCGCAACGCTGACCTCCAATGTCCTCGTCGGCTCATAAAAAGTTGCAACGACTGCAGTCGCAAAGTCGCTTTCGCTTCCCAGTTTGTTGAATTTGTTGTTCAATACTTTAACGAACGACTGCTGGCTAACTTTATTGATATTTTTGCGCAGAAGGTCACGCAGTCCCGTTGCCAGACTCGCTGCTGAACCGCCGTGACCACTTACATCCGCCAACAGGAATCGGGAGACTCGACCTGACGCACACGCAGTCAGGTAGTAGATGTCGCCTCCCGCTTCTTCGTTGCGAAACGGTTTACTTTGCACGTGTATGTCCAAGCCGGCACCCTCAAAGGATTGCTCGATAGAGCGATTTCCACCCCATATTTCCATACAGTGCATTCGGCGACGTTCGCCTTTTTTGAAGATGTTTCCCACGCTGCTCTCGATAGCTCTTTGGAATTTTCGGTTGGGGTCGCGACGAATGTGTCACGGTTGCCGGTAAAAAGCCGACATCGTTCCCCCGCCCCGTTTAAGTCGGCCAGAATGACGCATGCGAAACGTGATTCGCACGGTTGTCCAATACCTGCCTTAAGCGGTTACCACGGAGAGATACCGCAACCGCCAGAGAAAATTCATGCACAAAATGACCTATGGACGAGCAAGACTTCTGCTGGGCATCACTGGCGTCGGCTCATTGGTCACTCTGTCCGCGATTGCGCTCGCGCTTGATCTGCCTGCGCGGCTGCTTTCTCCAGATCGACTATTCGGATCAACGCAAGTAGGCCAATTGGCGATCTTCTCTATGGTGTTCATGCTGTGGCTGATTCCTCTCGACTTCCTCGGCGGCTATCTGCTGCCGTTGCGCTTTGGAAAAAGCAAAGATTCGATCGGCAAGTGGTTCGTTGGTTACGTTCCAGCAGTGATCGGTCAGGCGGTTTTGTTTGTTACTTTTGGTAGCGCGATTCTTTTACTCGGCCAGGCATTAGGCTTGTTTGGAGGATTGCTTGCGATAACCGGTGGCGTTGCAATTTGCTTGATGGTCCGCAACAGGTGGGTTGTTAGCCGCGAGCTAAAGTCAAAGGAAGCTGATCGCCAACTTCTCGATGCGGTTGTGTTGATTCAGGAATGGCAGATTTTTGTACCACGAACGCTTGTTGTGAAGCATAAGGACATCGGGTTCACCGGCGGTATCATTGGGCTGGGCAATCGAGCAAGAATTGTAATTCCAGAAAGCTGGCTCAGTTTCCCGACAGAGCAGTTGGCAACGGCGATTGCACGTCGAGCGATTGCGGTTGGTAGTGGAAGTTACCATCGCGGGTTGGTCGTGGCGTTTCTTTGGAACACGTTGGGTTTCTTGCTGTGTTCTTTGCTGCCCAACGCGGGATTGAGCAGTGTTGCTGAACTCACGACGACCGTCCTCGGTTTCACGTTGTGGTCTTTCGTTGGTTTGTTGGTGCTTCCGACGCTGAGCCGAAGTGCGTCGCTATCGATCGATCAGATTTTAGTTAAGCAAAGCATGCCACGAGACCTCATTGCAAAGACGGCAGTTCGGATGGACCAGCTTCAGGACGGTGAGCCCGAGCGTCCTGCCTTAATCGAAGCGATCTTCCATCCGATTCCCAGCGCCGCCAGTCGAGACATCGCCGAGCCAGTTACTGGAGTCGCGGCTTGGAATGTCGCCAGAACTTCGCTGTTCTTTTCGTGGGCCTGCATGGGTTTTTTGTCGAGGTCCGTCCATTGCAATGTCGGGCGGCCCGAACTTTGGACGATGCTCCCGACAGACTGATTTACTCTCGCAACGAACTGATGTCTCAAATGGGAATTGATCCGTCGCGGCTGCAAGTTGCGATGGGTTTGCTCGCCGTAATTCGTTGCAGATTCCTCCTAAAGCAGGGATCTCGGAACACATTGCTTTCATCTTCGCCGGCATCAGCCTGCGCAACGTCGTTCTCTATCTCTGGGTTGGGCTAATTGATAGAGGCAAGCTCTCTTCTGCACCGCAA
>CAYUNP010000075.1:0-6068 GCA_964446085.1 uncultured Pirellulaceae bacterium | reverse complement strand
TCTCTATCTCTGGGTTGGGCTAATTGATAGAGGCAAGCTCTCTTCTGCACCGCAAGTCCGGCTTCACGTAAATCACATTGTTATCCCGCGCTGAGAACAAATTATTTCAGTGCCAAGCATGTCCGCACCACAAGCACTGTCGCGCAGCCGGCGTGCGAACAATGCGATCGCAAGCCGGACAACGATTTTCTTTGATTTGTGTTCGGTGTTCCTCGATCACTCGGGAAACAGCATTTTTTGATCGTGTGGCGTACGGCAATTGAAAGGCCGCAATAACTGCATCATCATCGACGTGTCCGTCTCGACGTTCAAGGTACTCGTGCAAATGCGAAATTTTTCCGTGTAAATGTTCGCCTATTTTGTGGTGAGATGATTCGCTGACAATTGGAGCAGTGTATTCAATAACGCGTCGTTCTAAAGGTGTCATTAGATCGCGGCGATGCTGGCGAACGTAGCATCGTAGCGCGACAACGTCATCATACGAATCGACTGTCATCCGTTCGCCGTTTTCAAATTCGTAGTGGAATCCCATCGCTTTATCGAAGTTAAGCCGGATAACGTCAACGGTCACCAGATTCGCCGCAGTGATCTATGCTTCCAAAAAACGCGGAGCCAGCGGCTTCGCGTGCATCGTATTGTTATCCGTCGTTCAGTCGGAGTTTGCGTTAAACATTTCTGAGACCTTAAATCCGTTCTGATTTAAGCAGATTCCAAGTTTGTGAAGCCTTACGCGAATGCTACGAGTGTCATTCATCAATTCTTGCAGTTTTTCGACGGTAATGTGATCTGTTTTGAATTCTGGCCCGCGGTTTTTGTGAGTTTTTGCGCCTAGCAATAGGCCTATGAATTCTTCTCCAGCGTCTTCATAGTTTGCGTTCAGGTGCCATTCGCTGTGCATGAATCCGTTTCTTTGCGTGGTAAGTCGTTCAATATCGCTGATCAGCGTTTTTATACACAGCAGATCATCATCGTCTTGATCTCTCAATGACGAACAAACAGCCCATAACGTTAGCCGCAATGGCGTCCCACTTTGGCCGTTTACGACAGCTTGCGACAACAGCTGGTTTTGCAGTCCCTCGCGTTTGAATGCGCAATGAATGCAGCTTCGCATTGAAGCACAGATCGCCTCAAACGCGATGACGAATTCACCGAGAAGACCGCGAATTTCCTTCACGGCTTTCTCGTGCTCTTCGGATTCGAATTCTTTGAACATTCTTAAAGACGGATACAGGCAACGTTCACCGGGCCGCGGCGAACATCATTGTTTTTAAAAGCCGCGCGGCCCGCGGCTCCGCGTACAACGTATTGTTATCCATCTCCGAGCAGCAGATTTTCTATTTCAGGCAACAGCTCGCGTGAACTCATGCGTGCAAAGAACATCAGCATTCTGCCCTCCCGACCGGTGGCCCAATATTGATAGTAAAACTTACCATCTTTGGTTGTATCAACATAGGAAAGAGTCCGATAATTAACACCTGCCGCGGTTGTGAATTCGCCAACGGCAATATCCTCAATGCTGTCGGATTTCTCTTTTGCCTTGCGAGTCCGCTCATCCAAGAAGCTCTCTATGTTCTGTTTTGAGTCTTGTGAGTCAAACGCATTCAAGCTTACGACTCCTCCAGTGGGCGTTCTCTTTACGGCAGTTAGGATCAAGGCAGAACCGTCGCCTTTATGGCCCCTCGCTTTGAGTTGTTTATCGGCTTCCTGCTCGCTGAGTACACCCCACGTTCGGTCCATCGAAAACGCGACCCCGAAATGCGGACTGGAAAACTCGCCTCCGTTGCTAAAGTTTCTGTTCGATTGCACAGCCCCGCCATTTTGGGATTCGCACCCGCAAGCGATGACGGCAAGTATCAAGAGTGGTATTTGTAGTTGATGCATTTGAGATGGATAACGTCAGTGATCACCGAGCCGGAACGATTGATCACCCATTTCAAAACACGCGCAAGTCCGGCTTCGCGTGCATCACATTGTTATCATGCGTTCTGCGCAAGCCTCGTTGTAAAAACAAGTCCAAGCCATTTTGCCACCACGAAGCCCGACAGAATCGTCAACACAAGCGTCGACAAAAACAATGCGTTTCCGTTCGCCATTGGGCCGGCTCCTGCAGCGAGCATGATTTGACAAGCAACAAAGTAAGTACCTACGCCGATCGTTGCATAGCAAACCAAAGAATATACAGGTCGCAATTTCATTATGAGATAGATTGCCACGCTCGTAAAGGATCCGAATACAATTCCAACTAGCATTCCTATTAAGCCCGACACGAATGATCCCTGAGGGCCGAACTGAAGTGCGAATAGACAAAGTGCGGCCACAAACGTCAAAGCAAATAGGCTCGATATTGAAATGTTTGTGTTCGCCTTTTCAGCAGACGATGAATTGTGAACGAATTTCCAGCCTCGAAGCAGATTTAGCAAGCCTAGCGGTATGTAACAGCCAAATGTAACAAGTGGCAGAATACAGAGCAGGTTGGATCGGAACATGGCTGGCGAATCCTGATGCGGATGGGATTGGATTCCAACTGCAAAAGCAATCATAACAATTGCCATCCACGAACATGCGATAACGACCTTGCGAATCGTTGAATATGGAAGAAGAGCCAAGAGAAATGCGGACTGAATTGGGGCCGCGAATGCCAGTCCAGAAAACAACATTCCCGGTAGCGGGCTTGTTGGGGTTCCCATGCCTCTGGAAATCGCACTGTTAAGTGCGAACTGTTTCGCTAGGAGGCAGCCTGCCAACATCAAGCTGGCAATTGCAGCGAATGCTACAAGGGTGAAAACGTACCACTGTTTTTCAGCGATAGCCGGGTTGTCTTGCGTCTCGTTCAAACTTTGCCTAAGCATGATAACGGCAGTGATCACCGAGCCGGAACGAGCGATCATCCATTTCAAAAGCACGCGCAGGTCCGGCTTCGAGTGGATCACATTGTTACCCCGCGTTTGTTTGCCTCGGGTGCCTACGTTCCCATTCTAGCAGCATCCTGTTGAAGCCATCGCGAGCGACATCGTCACCTGGAATTTTTTCTGCCGATTTATCGTAAAATCCCCGAACCGAATCAGAGAATTGAAATACAGCCTCAACCCAGACTGATTTGGCAACCGTTCTTGAGTCACCAGACGCCGCTGTGATTCGAATTTTGTCGTCGAGGTGTTCGATTGTCGCGTCAATTCCGTTTGGGCAACCGATTATTAGTACATCGTCTGAGCCATCGACCTCATGCAACGAGAAACCGCAACACGGAAATAAATGCTCACCTACAGGAGTGTCCTTCGTGTGGTTTCGTTCAAGTGTCCGGAGAAGGTAGATTGCAGAAGCGCTGACCGTCCACTCGTCTGATGGGGTGACAATCTCCAGACCGTCGACCGAGAATTGAACGGTGCTGTGTGCGCACAAGTCTTCAGGGCAGTCGTCGTCCGTATTCAGCCACGTCAGATTGTCGGCGGATAGCGTAATCATTGTTTAAATAAGCGAGATAACGCCCGAGTTTACCGAGGCGTCGAAAAGTGTTGAAGTTGTGAAAACGGAGTCAGATACAACGGGAGGTTGCGACCATCCAACGTACTAGCTGACCAAGACGAAAAAACCACTTAGGTTCAACGCTTTGTTATACAGACAGCCGGGTGATTTGCTTTCCACATCCTGACGGAATGGCCAAACAAAGGCGAGCATGAGATTTGTCTACGCAAGATGCTCCCAACGCTTCGCTGAAAACTCGGATACAGCAGTAACAAAGTCGGGGTGTACGTTCGAGACCCTTGCAGTTCGGGCGTGTTTCAAGTTGCCAATTGCAACCACATCTACAACATCCGGCAAATTCAGGTTGGAGTGCCGTTCACAAACAGGAAGACGGAAAAGCAGAGGCCGTTCATCAAAGGCTTTATTCAGAAATATTCGCAGCAAAGGCCCGCCGACATCAAATAGTCGTTTCAGGAATTGTCCCGTCACAATTTTCCTGGTTTCATTTTGTGCCCTCGTATAGACAACTTGGCGTCTTCCAGTCGTTGCCGCACAAAGTACGCAAACATCTGGCAAATCGAGTTTGGGATCCAGTTTCAATGTCCCAGTCAAACCCGGAACAGAGATCGGATCGGAAATTTCATTCGCGTCAGGTATTAACGCAGACTCCTCTAGTGCCTCCGAGCAGTATGGGCAATACGCATCGACAATTGATGGCAGGTCTTCACCACAATGTTGGCAAGTATTCATAAGCCAGTCTGTATGACGTCCGTGATCACCGAGCCGGAACCAGCGATCATTCATTTCAAAACACGTGCAAGTCTGGATTCGCGTGCATCACATTGTTATAACGTGTTGTCGCGCGCTCGTTTTGCCGTCTGATTGTACATGAAATTCAGGCATACTGCAGTTAGGCATGATACCGCGAGTACGAAGGGGAACAGGTAGGCCATGACTGTTGACAGACCGATCTTCCGATAGAGCATTGGGTGGTAGAAGTTTTGAGTTATTGCAAAAAACGCAAGATAGAGCAGCGTGCCGGACGTGGTGACGGTAATTACACGAAGGCTCGATTCAAGACGGCAAATTGCGGTTGAGTTGAGAAGCAAGCACGAAAGGTTAACGTCAAACTGTTGAGTCTATTCGCAAAGAATCACCGTTCGCGAAACCTAACATCATTCTTGCTGTGGTTTGCTGGAACCATTCCTGCGAATTTCATTAGGTAGATACGGTTCATTTTGGTTTTTCCAAAGGCTCCGGGACCGCATTTCTCGCGATGCGATCTCGTTTTTGCAAATCGGTTCTGATGAACTTTCCCGGCCTCGCAGGAATTCTCGTTTTCCTGGCAAACTCGGCCATTTCCGCAACCAACTCCTGGTGTTGGGCGGCGACGTCGTTGGATTCGCTGATGTCGTTCTTCAAGTCGTACAGTTGCCAATCACTTTTTGGATTCGGCTTGATCGCTTTCCAGGTGCCTTTGCGAACGGCGACCTGTTTCAGATATTCCCAATACATGAACTCGTGCTTCGATTGTGGATGACCTGCCGTATCTTCGCCAACAAGTGTCGGCAGGATGGAAAGTCCGTCTGTCTTTACGGGTAGTTCGGAGCCAGTTAGCTCGGCCAGCGTGGCCATCATGTCGACTTGATAGAACAAATGATCACTGACTTTTCCGGCGTCGATTTTCTCAGGCCAGCGAACAAGGAAAGGGATTCGCAATCCGCCTTCATAGAGTTCACGTTTCTTGCCGCGAAAACGGACTCCTGTTTTGGGGTTCACGTTGGGTCCAAAAAAACCACCAGGGTGTTGTTTGTCAGCGAATCGGTTCTCTCCTCCGTTGTCGCCGGTAAAGAAAACGATCGTCTTTTTATCGAGCGAAAGTTCTTTCAGAAGATCCAATACGTTTTTCAAATCATCGTCGATCATCGAGACCATTGCTGCATAATTTTTTGCGTCCTGAGAAACGTCGGGGTTTTGCATCCACGCGTCGTCTTTGTACAAATCAAACGCTGGATCGTCAGCTGGAATGTCGAATTTGCCGTGCGGCGGTGTGATCGGTAAATAGCAGAAGAAAGGCCGGTCTTTGTTTTCCCGGATGAAGTTCAAGCCTTCTTTCATGATCTCGTAGTGCGAATACGTTTCCCCGTTTCGTCCGCCCTTGTTGCCCGGCAGAGGAACTTCCTGGCTGTTTCGAATCAGATGAGCCGTATAAAAGGAGTGAGCATGGACCTGATCGTAGTAGCCAAAGAACTCGTCGAAGCCGTGCGTTTCGGGAACACCTTCAGAGCCACGTCCGCCAATCCCCCACTTTCCGAACCCGCCCGTCGCGTAGCCTCGAGCCTTGAGCATCGAAGCGATCGTCGGTTCATCCGCACGGATGGGAGTTCCGCCACGATTGTCGCGCATCGACGCGTGTCCCATGTGTTTGCCGGTCATCAAACAACATCGCAGTGGCCCACAGACAGGGGCTGCCGCCAGTGCACGTGTGAAGCGAATTCCTTCGCGTGCCATTTGATCGATGTTGGGCGTGTGGATTTTGGTGTTGCCCATATGAGAAAGCTCGTAGTAAGCCAGTTCGTCGGACATGATGAACACGATGTTGGGCA
>CAYUNP010000074.1:0-22662 GCA_964446085.1 uncultured Pirellulaceae bacterium | reverse complement strand
GCAAGCGTTGGCTTGTCTGACCAGAAGACAACCATTTTCAAAACAGGACAGTACTGCAAATGAGTAAAGGCAAGCAATATTACGGCGGTTTCTTTTGGGTAGCCGTGGCGTCGTTTATAATCCCGTTGTTTGTGGGTTGGAAAGCATTTGATCAACTGAGGCCAAGCAGCCAACCGACGGTCCAGTTGGATGCAAGTGGTGTCGATCACAATGTCTGGGATTTCTTGCTCAAGAACTTCGTGTCTGACGGGTTGGTCGATTACGATGGCATGAAGCGACACTATCTGTTTCACGATTACATTCGCCAGCTCGGTAATTGTGATATCGATGCTCTATCAACCCGTGAAGAAAAACTGGCTTTGTACTGCAATGCTTACAATGCCTTTGTGATTGATGGCGTCATCTCACACAAAATCTCTGACACCGTTCAGGGTTTCAGCATCGATGACGTTGACTTTTTCGATTTGCAGGAACACATCCTTGCAGGAGAAACGGTGAGCCTGAATGACATTGAACATGGGACCGTTCGTCCTCAGTTCGACGAGCCTCGAATTCATGTTGCCCTGGTTTGTGCCGCAAAAAGTTGCCCATCGATTCGAGCTGAAGCGTATCGCGGAGATCGAATCCTGAAACAACTGGAGGATCAGAGTCGTCTCTTCGCCAACGATTCGACCTATGTCAGTGTTGAGAAAGGAGTATCGGACAGCGTTGAACTGGCCGAGGCAGTGGCCGACGATCAGTTGGGGCAATTGACTGTCGATTTGGACCTTGACGACAATCAGGTCAATGCACTCAAGTCAGCTCACCTGGACTACAGCCGCGAAATGGCGCGACTCAACAAGCAGCTAAATGAGGCCATCTCAGAACAACTCAATGGTGAACAAGTCGCCAAATATTACCCCAAAGAAGACAAACTGGTTCTTAGCCGAATCCTGAAATGGTATGGCAATGACTGGAGTGGCAAGTTTCCTGACGGATATCTTGGCTGGCTTGAGGGCTTGTCTGAAGATGAAGATGTCAAACTGGCTATCGCCCAGGCTCGTCAGAAAAAGATTGGAGTAACGTTCGCTCCTTATGACTGGACTTTAAACTCCCAGAAGAAAATTGAACCGATCGCCAAAGCCAAAGGAGGCGGTTTCGGCTCTGGGTCGAGTCCCGACGAATAAAGATCAGCGGATGGCGTTCTGGCTCAAATTGCAGTGGCCAGGCATCGTCCTTTTCCAGTCGATGCAAGGTGTGCCAGATGCAATTCAGTTTACGCGCAGTGATGGTCGTTGTGATTCTGGTTTCTGTATCAACTGGTTGGTACATGCATCGGCAAAGGTGCTACGTCGGATTGGAAGTTGATGTGCCTGCGCCACTTGGCGAGGTGGGCTATGAGGTCCCAGGGATTCTCAGGGAATATTGGAACGGAGCAAAGCTTCGAGAGCATGACCGCGATCATCCCTGGCCCCCGGAAAAACGCCGGATCAGGGAATTGCGGGAAGACGTTTCAGTTTTTGATTTCCGTTTCGATGTTGAAGTGCTGAAGACCCACCGTGAAGAACTGATTTCACTGGCGAGGAAAGTGCTTGGCGATGAACGTTCTGATTTCATATCCGCACTCGTTGCCGTAAAGATTCTCGACGAGACTGGGGACCCGGACGCACTGTCCGTCATTCTGAATCGAGTAAAAAACCAACGTGCCGAGGATGATGGAGAACGGTGGCGGCTATTTGACTTTTTTCCAGACGAAAAATTGCTTGCAGACCATGATTTTTTGAAGTTCGTGAAAGCCAGTGTGGGGCAGGATTCGGGATTTTCCCGGCGTAGCGAGTCGGCACTTTTTCACACGGGACTTGATCGCCAGCCATGGCTGCACCGCAGAATGGAGGAAGCCAGACTGGCAACAGATTCGGACAACCCTTTCCAGTTGCTAATCTCAAATGCTCCTTCTGCAGAAGTGTTGGAATTGGCCGAGGCCTTCCTGTTTGACCCGAGAGAGCGAACTCGCAATTACAGTGACTACTATCTGATGCGAACGCTGTTGATGACGGATTTCTCCGACACGGCTGAGCTGGTTGAAATTGCTGACCGAATCGAGAGTCGTTTTGCCGATGTGATTCGGGACCTCAGAAAGCAAAACAAACCAGAAGGTCATCTTGCCTGGAGACTTTGGCAATTGGTGGTCTATCACGGTTCGAACGTTTCGAAAGACCTGTTCCTTGAGACATTGGAAAACCCTGAACTTCACTATCGACATACTGATGCAATTGACGCACTGGTTCGCCTTGGCCATGGTGAACAATGTCGCGAGTACATCAGCAACGCAGTTCTTAATTTGCCGCCTAAACGCCCGGCCAGGCATCTCGAATTTTTAAATCTGCATGAACAATGTTGCGGAAGAGAATCGTCAATCAAAGTCTGCACCAGGTTGGCAAAAGAAGAATCCAACCTGGCGGCCTGTGAAAAACTGGCTTCATTGTTTGAAAGTTCTCATGACCCAGGAGTGTCGAATCTGATTCTCGAACAGCTTTTTCAAAATGGCCACGGAGCTTACGCGGTAAAAGCTCTACGGTTACTTGAACAGGTCGGCAATTCAGATCTGGCAACACTGTGGGCCCAACTGCCTGAATCGACGACGTCAGATCCGTTGATCAAATTTTACCAGCACTGGCATACGCAAGGCATCGAACGAGAAGACATCGTCAGTTGGGTCAACCAAACGCTGAAACCGAAAAACCCAATTTCTGTTGACAGTGTATTAAACGAATCGAAATTCCTCACTGGAGAACGCGAACACTACTTGTGGCGCTTCGTTCATGAAGGCTTTGACAATCCACATAAATTTACAATGTCCGCACTGGCGCATTCCGGTAGCGGTGATCTGGCGTTCGGTGAAGACTGGGAATTCGGGGCCATCACCGGTTACATGGCAGAGCTGGGTGAGACTGAGTCGGGTGCGATAAAGGTTAGCTCAGTATCTTCTGAAGAGACCAACGGCCAGAGAACGTTTGGAATCGCCGTTAATAACCGCCTCTACGAGTTTACTTTAGCCGAACCCGTTGAAAACTATGAGAGGCGCTATGATGCTCGGGCGATCGTTGAGTTGTTGAATGCGATTGCAATCCGTCGCGGGCTTACAAAGAGATTTTTTGCTTATCCGACCGAGTGGGATCGTGCGTTCTGTCTGGTGATGTTCATTGAACCGGAAATCGTGGCGGAACTGGAAAAGAAGTTCGGTTTGGTGCCTGTCGATGGCTGCGACTTTTATGTTGACCACTGATTGCAGGAGTGGTGTGATTTGCGGATGGCAATGCTCAGACTGGCCCATTAAAAAACGGACTCGAGTTAGCAAATCGATGCAGAAATGAACGGCTACCACCTGAAGCGGCTGCCTCCCAATGCCCGCACATCCTGTGTTGAAAGGTCGGCCTGGTCTACAATTGGGCTTTCATCAAAATCGCTCGCCCCAAGTTCCCGTTTTGACCGACGAATCAAACATCCCGACGCAGTTCACGCGATACAGCCGCCAAATCCGATTTCCGGAAATTGGGGTCGCTGGACAGCAGAAACTTTCTGATTCCAAAGCGCTGCTGGTCGGCTGTGGTGCGCTCGGTTCGATGATTGCGACGACGCTCTGCCGTGCCGGAGTCGGTACGCTGCGGATCGTCGATCGTGACTTTCTCGAATCCAGCAACCTGCAGCGACAGTTTCTGTTCAGCGAAAAAGATGTTGAGTCCGGTTTGCCTAAAGCCATCGTGGCACAACGACGGCTAAAAGAAATTAACAGCAACGTAAAAGTCGAGTCCTTTGTCGAAGACGTCGATGCGAACAACATTCGTCGGCTTGTCGATGGAGTTGATGTGATCGTTGACGGAACGGACAACTTTGAAACA
Source organism: uncultured Pirellulaceae bacterium (assembly GCA_964446085.1). GTDB lineage: Bacteria > Planctomycetota > Planctomycetia > Pirellulales > Pirellulaceae > Mariniblastus. The sequence goes on along the minus strand of CAYUNP010000074.1, from coordinate 18,784 downwards.
AGATTTCTGATCAACGATGTCTCGATCAGCGAAAGCATTCCCTGGATTTACGGTGGATGCCTGGGAGCAGACGGACAATCGATGACCATCATTCCAGGAAAGTCGGCCTGCCTGAATTGCCTGATGCTCGACGGACCACCTCCGCCAGGAACGTCAGCCACCTGCGATTCGTTCGGCGTGCTTGGTCCGATTATCGGAGCGATTGCGTCGGTGCAGTCGATGGAGGCCATCAAGGTTCTTTCCGGGAACACGGATGCTGTTTCGAAAAAGCTGACCATCGTGGGGCTTTGGTCCAATGAGTTCCGCACCATGGATGTGTCAACGCTTCGCGACAAAGTTGACTGTCCGACTTGCAAAAAAAACGGGTTTCATTGGCTTAACGGGGAACGCGGTAGTCAGACTGCCATCATGTGCGGGCGCAACGCAGTGCAGTTGAGCTTTGCCGAGCGACAGCCGATCGATTTGGATTTACTGGCCGATCGATTGCGGCGATTGGGAACGGTGGAGCAGAATCCATTTCTGATTCGGTTTCATGTTGATGACTATTCGATCACGGCATTCGCTGACGGAAGGGCGATCGTTTCAGGAACCGAAGAAATCTCGGTCGCCAAGAATTTGTATTCTCAATATTTGGGGTTTTAGCTTCAGACTTTGTGGGCGGCGACAGGTAGTTTAACCACCGCGACCAGATCCGTTATCATGGAAGCTCAATCGTTCCATCAACACCAGATTCAAGAACAACAGTTAAGTCGATGAACCAGCCTGCCGAATCTGCCAATAACAAAGTCGTCAATCGTTTTGGTGGACGGCATTTGATCTTTCGCACCAACGCCGGGAAAAAATCTATCCTGCCGAAACCGTATGCTTTGGTGTCGAGCTTCAGTGGCCCTGACTGGTTCTTTTACGGCATCGGGCAGGTGTTCCTGACCCATGAGAAAATGGGCGAATTCGAATTGTGGGGTGCTCGCATTCCGCGATCCGGAAAAATTCGTGCGAAACTTGAGAAACTTTTAATGCAGATCGAACCCGAATTGGTTTCCTTCATCAAGCATTGCAACGAGCATGGAATCGAAGGCACGATCGTCATCGAAGAAAACGTGATTGAATTTCACTGGACCTTTGGTCAGGAACTGGAAAAGGAAAAACTCAAAGACGAACACAAATCGCCATTGGCCAGCAACTTTGACAACCTTGTCACTGCCTATGTGCGCGAAAAGAAACTTGTCTTCAGTTAGAATTGGTTTCGAAGAGATTCGACGTCGTTCGGGTGATGGAAGCTAACTGATGAAAATTCGCTGTGAGTGTGGTGCAATCTACAACGTTCCCGAATCGACTGCCGGGAAAGACGTTCAATGCAAAAAGTGTAACACTACCTTTGTTTGCCCAACGCCACCGCCGAAACTCAATCTCGATGCGGCAAAACGAAAGGCTGCCGCAGGCAAGAAGGACCTTCCGGGAACCTTTGCTCACTCCCCTTACGCCAAAAGCAAGACTGCTTCACTACCCCCGTCGGCTCGACAGCAACAGGAAGAAGCGGTGCTCAAGAAGTACATGTCTGAGGAGAAGTCGCTAGAAGATCGCATGCGAGATCGGCGTGAAAGTTCCATCGAAGAAGACCGCGTCTCCAATGGCTTTCGATACATTGTCATTGGCTGTATCTGGATTGCGGTCGCGATTGCAGTTGGCGTATTGCTATTCTCAATCCTGCATTTTCACTTCTTGCCCATCGTTGCCTGGGCGTTGATTGGACTGGGAGCACAATATTGGCTGCCGCCATTGCTTGGGGTGGTCGGCATCTACAAGATTGTGATCGGAGTCCTGTGCCTGTGTCGTGTTATCGACATCGAAAGCCAGGAACAACTGCCGTCGAGTTGGTAGTTCGCTACTTTTTTTCGCTTTTGGGCATCCGGTCAATGAAGCTACGCATACCTGCTTCAATCCCCGCGGGATCTCCGAACGCCTTGTAGAAATGTTTTTGTCGTCTCGAAGACGAATTCGAAGAAGTCATTTCGTTTTGCTGCAGCGATTCGATGTATTGCACGTATCGATGCGGGTTGCGTTCTGCGAGGTACAGAGACAGCGCCCATGAAACGGCATAGGCTCTTGTTGGATCGTGTCTGAAAAGCGAATCACTGGTCACTAACTTTTCAACGGTTCCTTTGACCTTGCCGTCCTCATAGAGTTTGCGCAATGAATGCAGTCGTTCCCAGTTAATGCGGTCTTCGAATTCGGGATATTTGAAATAGTTGTTGACGCCCCTGGCTTCAAACATCGTGGCCAAGCCCTCGGACAACCATCGCGGGTTAATGCCCAGGCGACTGTGAACTCCAGTATTGGAAGCCGTCTGATGTGTGGCTTCGTGAATGATGGTGTTCATCGTGTCGGCCCAGTTCTGTGACTCGTTTAACCAGGGCATCTTTTGCTGGTAAGCAATCAATCGATTGCTATGGAACGAGTAGTACCCGATCACGTTGGACGCCATGCTGTGCGTTTTGGCAATTTGGTTGAATTCGTTTCGCGTTCTTAACACGACCGCAACCATCGGAAATTCAGGATCCTTGAGATTCATGCCTCGTGACTTGAAGTAGGCCTCAAAACGAACAAAAAGTTGTTCAAACGGCAGAGCCCATTTTTCGTACCCACCTTTCGGATGGACCACAAGAAAATGTGGCGTTGTGGAAACGGTGTACTTTGAACCGAACTCTTGCTGCAGTTTGACTCGCATCTGATCAAACGACTTTGGGTAGAAAGTGTCGTCCACTTCCTTGATCGATTTGATCTCTTGCGGTTTCAGTATTGCGATTCGACCATTGCGCCGCGTCATGACCAGGCCCGATCGATCGTAGGCATCGACGCGGCCAGCAAGTCGCTTGCCCTGGGTCGTTTTCAGCAGGTAAGTTTTCTTTTCGCTCAGATCCTGCTTTTCGAGGGTAATCTGCTTCGCAAAAGCGACATCACCGGCAAAGAAGATCCCTGTGAGCACTGCAAGCAACGACAGGATTCGATTAGATTTTGACATTGAGGTATTGGGGAAATCGGATCAGTTTGGGTCTGCTGAACTCTACGCCGCAAAACCCTCTCTGGCTGCCAGATTTTGCTCGCGGGATCATCCGCCAATACGATCGCTACATTCGGCGCCACCACCGTTTACTGGGCGCGAAAATGTGGCATCGTAAGTGTCATGCGGGGCTTGAAATCTCACAGACCGGTTTCGCGACGCGAAAATAAGGCCCTCCAGCACTCGCTGGCGAAACCGCATCGTCAGTTGCTTATAAATAGACTAGAATTCTTCGGTTAACTTGGTGCCATATTGAGGCGGCAGCCACGAATACACATTTTTGAGAATTTTGATGGACGAAAAAGAGGACAGGAACAACCAGGAAAACGAAAACGAACAGAAGGGGCGTGCGCCAATGCGCGGGTTTCCGATTTGGTTGCTTGTTTCCCTGCTGATGATGTTTCTCGTCTACTCGCTGTTGTTTCCCGGGCAGCAGGCATCGAGGATTTCCTACGGCTATTTTGAAAAGCTGATTGAGGGAAAACAACTCGATGGAAAGCAGTATAAAGACGGCAGCAACAATGACATCAAGTGCATGATTGAGTCCGTTGAGATCGGACCAAGTCTCGCCGCGGGAACGTTCAAGACGATTCCCGATCCGGAACCAACTCGAAACCTCAAAGGTGAGCTCGTTCCGCCGAAAGAGAGCGACAAACTCGAAAAGAACTTCTTGGTGGAAATTGGAGCTCTTGACGACGTTTCAAGATCGAAGCTCAAGGAAAAACTCAGCAAAGCCGGCGTTTCGTTTCAGTATGAACGCCAGACTGAACCATGGGTCTATCAGTTGATGTTCCTCGGTTTAATGACGCTGGGGATTATCGGAATCATGATGTTCATGATGCGTCGCCAAAGTCAGATGATGGGCGGTGGTGGATTCCTTTCGAATTTCTCCCGCAGTACCGCGAAGCGATATGAGCCCAACGAAACGCCCGTCACGTTCAAGGACGTTGCTGGGCTGGAAGGCGTCAAAGCCGATCTTCAGGAGATCGTGGACTTTTTGCGAGACCCAACGAAATTCCAAAAGCTTGGCGGTCGTGTTCCCAAAGGTGTTCTGCTTGTCGGACCGCCGGGAACCGGAAAGACGTTGCTTGCCCGAGCTGTTGCTGGTGAAGCAGGCGTTCCGTACTTTAACGTCAATGGTTCCGAATTCATTCAGATGTTTGTTGGTGTTGGTGCCAGCCGTGTTCGTGATCTCTTCGCTCAGGCTAAAGAGCAATCACCTGCAATCATTTTCATCGACGAAATTGATGCCGTGGGGCGTCAGCGAGGTGCCGGTCTTGGTGGCGGGCATGATGAGCGCGAGCAAACGTTGAATCAGATTCTTGGTGAGATGGATGGCTTTGACAAAACCGACTCCGTGATCATCCTGGCGGCCACAAACCGCCCGGACATCCTCGACCCGGCTCTGCTTCGTCCTGGTCGATTCGATCGTCACGTCACGGTCAGCCGCCCGACAAAAGCTGGGCGACTGGCGATTTTCAAGGTTCACGTTCGTGAAGTTCCACTGGCTGAAGACGTCGATCTTGAAGCGATGGCCGAAGCGACTGCCGGCATGACGGGTGCTGACATCCAGAACCTGGTCAACGAAGCCGCACTTTGGGCTGCTCGCAAGAACAAGAACAAAGTCGAGATGGACGATTTTTACTACGCTCACGACAAGGTCCTGATGGGAGCTGCTCGTGAGGAAGTCCTGACTGAAAAAGAGAAAGAGCGCACCGCGTATCACGAAGCTGGCCACACGATCGCGGCCTGGTTCCTCGAAGGTGCCAACCCGGTCCACAAGGTAACCGTTATCCCACGCGGGCAGGCCCTCGGTGTGACGCAGATGGTTCACGATGAAGATCGAATGAACCTGTCTGAACAGGAAATCATTGACCACCTGGTTGTGCTACTTGCTGGCCGCGGGGCAGAGACGATCATTTACAATGAGCTTACCGTCGGGGCCGAAAACGATCTTGAGCGTGCCACTTCGATGGCGCGACGGATGGTGACGCATTGGGGAATGAGTGAGAAGCTCGGTCCCGTCAGCTACAAGATGTCGGACGAGGATCCGTTTCTCGGTCGCGAGATGCAAAAATCGCGTTCCTTCAGCGAACATACGATGGAAGTCATCGATCAGGAAGTCCTGCGAATCCTGACTCAGGCGCAGAAGGCTGCCAATGAATTGCTGCTGAAACATCGTGATGACCTGCAAGCCATTACTGATGGCCTGATGGAGAAGGAAGAACTTGATCGCTACGAAATCGCTGACTTGATTGGTCAGTCGGTCCATGGCGAGCTGGTGCGCCCCAACAATGGCGTCAAGGAGCCTTCCAGAAATGGGTCTGCTGATTCGACGGAGCCGTCACTGAAGGACAACACAGAATCCGAGCGGGAAACTGCTTCCGATCAGGCGTAAGGAAGCTCATGTTCAGCAGCCCAATGCGATTTCCCAAACATGTGCTTCGCATGCTGCTGTTGGGTTTTATTCTTGCGATGCTTTTGCCGCCGTGCGCAGTCGCTCAGCAAGACGGCAAGAAAAAAAAGGTCTTTCTTCAGATCAAGGGGCAAGGCCCGATCAAGAAGGTCATCACCGTCCGTGTTGAACACGAAGGTAAAGTTTACTACGGCAGACCACTTGGCCAGGACAGCAAAACACTGGCGCTTCTCCGTTGGGATGGGCGCATCACCGTTTTGCCTCGTCAGTCAAAGCTGGAGATCTTTTCAAAGGGATTCGCACCCTACAGCAAAAAAGAACTGGAGGATCGACTAGCGAAACAGTACGGCGATCGTTACCTCGTTAAATCCTCAAAGCACTTTACCGTCGTCTACCCTCGCACCAGCCGCAAGAAGTGGGCGCAGCAGTACGAGCGGTACTATCAACAGTTCAAGGCTTATCTTGCGAGTCACAGGATCGACATCGCAGAGCCAAGATTCCCCATGGTCGTGGTTGTATTGGGTTCGCGAAATGAATTCGATCGCACGCTAGCCAACGAGATCATCTTCAAGAGAGGCGTATTCGGTTTTTACTCACGGATCAGTAATCGAGTTACAACATTCGTTTCGTCGGACCCGAGTATCGCAAGACAATTGGCACGCTTCGCCAACGTTACCGTCGTCCATGAGACGATTCATCAGGCAGCTTTTAACACGGGCGTCCACAATCGACTTTGTGCCGTTCCGCGTTGGACCACGGAAGGCTTTGCGATGCTTTTTGAGTCCAGTGGGTTTCGCAAGAACGAGCCAAATCAACCAACTTCCAGCCGAGTCAACAAACGTCGTTTGGCCGACTTGAAAAAGATGATTCAGTCTGGTCGAACCAGAGACACATTGGAAACGCTGCTGCGTAACGACCGAATTTTCGTGACCGATGCGGACCTGGCCTATAGTCTTGCCTGGGGGTTGTCTTTCTATCTTGCGGAAAAGGAAACCGACAAGTACCTGAAATTCGTGATTGCCGACGCGAACGCGAATGAGTTCCGCAACTACACGCCAGACCAACGGGTGAAGTTCTTTCTCGAAACGTTCGGAACCGATTTTGATACGCTTGAACGTCGTCTGAGAAAATACATTTTGAAATTGCGGTAAGTGCGACTGGCTCATTGCAAATCGTTTGTTGGAGCGTCGTGCAGGTCTGAATTGGATGGCCCCGATTGCTAGCGGTTGAGGCTGTTTTTTATGACCAAAAGCGTGCGTCTGCTTTTGAGTTCCTGGTGATGTGATATACTTGGGGAAGTTTGAAGCAAGGACGACAAACACATCTGCCCGCGAAGTAGATCAGATTCGACATTGAAGTCGAACGGGATATGTCGGCCGGAATTTCAAAAAGTTCAATCATACATTTATTGGGAAGGAACCCCTGATGGCCAGAACCAGAATTCCACTTAGCGCTGCCGAAGAAGAAGCTCGTGATTTGCGAGAAAAACTTGAGCTCAGTACGGCTGAGATCGGCTTAACTGTTCGCACGACGAATTGCCTTGAAGAGAAAGGTATCTTTACCGTCAAGGACTTGTTGAACACGACACGTGCCGAATTGCTTAGCATTTCCAACTTTGGCGAGAAGACTTTGGACGAAGTTTACAAGTCTCTTGCTGCGATCGGTTTTCAGCGAAAGAACCGTGAGGTAAAACCTCGATAGTCAAAATGGATCCGCTTCGGTGTCACTGATTCCCTGACACCGGTTTGGACGTTTCACCATCGAGGTTCATCGTGGACAAGAAAACCAAAAAACGACTGGAAGTCCTGCGTCAAAAGCAGGAGAAGCAACAGGTGCTGCTGAAGGCCGCTCGTGCTCAAACGGATGAGCCGGGCGAAGTCGAAAAGATTGAATCGGAACTCGAATCGATCAAAGCGGAAATTGCCGAGTTGCGAAAGTAACTGATCGAATGTGGCACGGTGGTTTCCACCGTGAACCACTTTTACGCCGACGGCTTTCTGTCATGTTGGTTAAAACGGGAATTGGCGATTTGCCGACTCAAATATTCTGGGTCACTTCGGCAACGTTTTCGCTTTTCAAAAACAGCATCAGCTCGTTGGATTCGATTCCATTGGGCAGCTTTGCCAACAGTAGCGGAAGTCGCTGGCCTTCGTTTTCCTGAACAAACGATGATAGCCGTTGCCGAGTCTCTTCTTCGAGCAACCAGGCTGCATCGATCGCGAAATTGTTTTCGCCTGCTCGAAGCACGTGTTCAAAGATCGTCTCGCGATCAAGCTGGCGAACTTGAGCAACGTGTTCCAGTGAGTAGCCTTCTTTGAACAGACGCCAGGTCCAAAAATAGGTTGGGCGAACCTGTCCAGGCTTGGGAAGCGACTCTTCAGCGGCTTCAATTCGAACAATTGGTTCTGACGCAGGGACGGTGTTTGCGGCGATGTTGTTTTCATCGACCTCACGAACTGAATCTGAATCAGAACCGGTTTCTTCCTGTTCGCTGTCTTCCGAGACGACTGCATCGACCTCTTCTGTTTCGTGAACTTCTTCTGTTTCCTCAACTTCATCGGCTTCGTCAACTTCTTCTGCCTCGTCGCGAGTCGGCAGCAGGTGGGGCTGTTTGCCTTTGAGCTTGATGCCAATTTGGTCAACCAGTTTGGTCGACATGCGATCCGTCAGATCAATGTTAAGCTCACCGAGCATTAACATTTTGCCTTCATCGTTGATTTGCACGACTGGTCGGAACTTGGTCGTTTCGATTTGATCGGCATAGCCATTGTCGATCAGAAATTCGATAAGCTCAACGATGTCGTCGGTGCGAAGTTTTTTCAACAGCCCGAAAGTGCTCAGCCGATCAAGGCCCATGCCTTTGAGTTTTTTCTGCGTCGAACCTTTGAGCATCTGCGCGATCAGAGTCTTGCCGATTCGACCATGCGTACGGGCGACTCCGCTCAAAGCAACTTGCGCGGCATACAGCGAAGCTTCAGGGTCGGCATGCTTTGAGTTTCCTTTGTTGGGTTTTGGTCGTTTGTCACAGTTGTCACAGGAGCCACAGCGGCGTCGATCGGAATCGCCAAAGTACTCCAGAATTTCAAGCTGCCGGCAGCGTCGTGTCGTGCCCAGACGAATCACTGACTGAAGTTTCTCCAGTTCGGCTTTCTTGCGACGTTCAAGTTCGCCAAAATCGATGTCCAGATCCCGAAAGCTCTTGTCACGGCAACGCATATGAATGGCTTTGCCGCGAAACGGAGGAACAAAGCTAATCGGCTCGAGCTTGGTAAGTTCACGAATGTGCTGATTGACGGTTGTCCACTTCATTTCCAGCCGCTCGGCCAGCCAGGTTGGCTGAAACAGAACGACTTCGCCACGAAAATCCCCGACCAGTTTTTCAAGTCCTCGAAGTACATGACGTCGAGTCTTCTGCCCCGGCGGTAACAGGTCGATCAGCGTTCTCATGTCCGAATCGATGCGGATTCCGGCGGCATTGTTTTTGGAATCGAGTCGCTCGATAGCGCCCGATTTCTCCAGCAAGTTTTCGCATGTCGCGATTCCCGTAGTGCCGATCGAAAGATCCAGCTCGTCCTTGATCTCCTGCAGCGTCATCTCAATTGGGTCCGCAGGGATCGTTCGCAGATACTCGTAGACGTCGCGAATCGTCTCCCGCGATGGATAGGAGTTCTCGATAAAGAACTCCTGAATGAACTTGTCCTGATAGGAGAACAGCATCAGGCATTGAGACGGTTTGCCGTCACGCCCTGCCCTGCCCGCCTCCTGATAGTAAGCTTCAACGCTGCCAGGCATGTTGTAGTGCACAACAAATCGCAGGTCCGGTTTGTCGATGCCCATGCCGAAAGCGTTGGTCGCCACGATGATCGGCGTTTCACCAGTCATGAACTTTTCCTGAACCGCGCGACGCTGATCGGGAGCAAGTCCACCGTGATAAAATGCAAGGCTGCGATCGACGTTGGATTCCAACAGTTCAACAAGATGCTCACAGTTCTTCCGCGTCGAGGCGTAGATGATTCCGGCCCCCTGGGTTTCCTGTAGGTACTTGATCAGTCGCTGGTCTTTTTCGTGGTTGCCGTTGGGTGTTTCAACACACAGAGAAAGATTGTCTCGGGCAAAACCGGTGACAAAAGTTGCTGGTTCTTCCAGGTTGAGAATCTTTGAGATGTCTTCCTGGACAAACGCGGTGGCTGTGGCCGTCAGGGCGACGGTTTGTGGGTTGCCTATTCGTTCGCGGAATTTTCCCAGTCTGGCGTAGTCCGGTCGAAAGTCATGTCCCCACTGGCTGACGCAGTGAGCTTCGTCGACGGCCAGCAGCTGGATTTCGATTTTGCTGATCGCTCGCATGAAGGCATTGCTGCGAAGTCGTTCGGGGGCGATGTAGACCAGTTTGTATTGCCCGGCGGCCATCCTGGCCAGGCGATTTTGCTGCTCGTCAGGCGAAAGCGAACTGTTGATAAACGTCGCGGGGATATCGATCGCGTTGAGGGAGTCGACTTGATCTTTCATCAGCGCGATCAGCGGCGAGATGACGATCGTGACGCCGGATCGGGCGATTGTGGGAAGCTGGAAACAGAGGCTCTTGCCGCCGCCAGTGGGCATGATGCAGAGCGTGTCTCGACCGGAAATGACGGCGTCAATGACCTGGCGTTGCCCGGGCCGAAACCCCGGCAGCCCGAAATTCGGAAGCCAATCTTCAGGATTGAGTGTTTCGTGGGTCACAGCACTGGGCGAGGGAGTTGTCGAATTGAGACACGGATTATAGCGCAATTCATGCTTCCCCGGAGCCGCAGTTTACGGAATCCCAAAATTCGTTCAAACCGAATCCACTGTTTGCACGTATGAAAAAAATTCCTTTTTCCCCGGTGGCGTTTCTACGCGGTACGGATTCCAATTTGAGTATGCCGAACATAATTAATGTCCATGAATTGACGAGGCGATTTGAATTGCCAGATCGCGACGTCGTTGCGGCTGATCAAATCTCTTTCCACGTCGATGCCGGGGAGGTTTTTGGGCTGCTGGGGCCCAATGGAGCCGGCAAAACGACTTGTATGCGGATGATCTTGGGGCTGCTCAAGTCCAATCAGGGCTACGCCGAAATTCACGGGTTTCGTTCGGATGAACAGCCCGAAGAAGTCAAACGTCGCGTTGGATTCGTGTCTTCTTCGGCAGGCGTCTATCAGTGGCTGACGGCTCACGAGATGCTCAGTTTCTTCGGTGACGTGTACGGGATGAGCACCGACGACTGTGACGCGCGAATTGAAGAGCTTTCAAAACTGCTTGGTTTCGAAGAGTTTCTGCATCGCCGCTGTGCCGGTTTGAGCACTGGCGAGAAACAGCGAATCAATCTTGCGCGGGCAATGATCCATGACCCCAGCGTGATGATTTTTGATGAACCCACGCTTGGTTTGGATGTAGTCGGAAGCCAGGTGATCTTTCGGCATATTGACTTGCTGCGACAACAGGGCAAGGCCGTGATCCTGTGCACGCATCGGTTGGAGCAGGCACAACGTGTTTGCGATCGGTTTGGCTTACTGCATCAGGGAAAACTGGTTCTGGGAGGAACGCTGGGCGATCTGCGGCAGAAAACCGGGCGGCAGGATCTGGTCGAAATTTTTGTCGACATTATTGATGGGAAGTTTATGTCGGCTGAAGCGCCGACGACGGGATTTTGATTGAATCAAACAACTAAAAACGGGAACGGGGCGAGCCGGGGTGGAGTCGCCCGGATTTGGCGACTGGCGAAGAAAGAGCTTCGTGAAACGCTGCGCGATCGACGCACGATTGTAACGCTGGTGTTCATGCCACTGCTGGTGTACCCCATTCTCAGCCTCGTGTTTCAGAACTTCCTTCTGTCTTCACTTGGCAATGCCGCCAACGGAGACGAACCGAACTACACGATTATTTTGTCGTCCAATTTGAATCAGGCTCAGTCAACTGGATTTCTGGATCAGGTGTCCAAAGGAATCGAAGCGTATGAGTTTGCGATAGAGGACGAACGTGAAAACGAGGAAGCGACGCCGAATGATTCAGCTGACGAAGAGGTTGAACTGGATTATCGGGTGGTCGTCGATGAGCCTGATTTTGGTCATTCGCTATCTCGTAACAACTGGCTCTTTATCGACAATCTCGAAGAGAGTGAGCTCACTCAGGTGGTTGCCCAGGGCGATGCCGATGTGGGGCTGATTCTTGATATCGATCTGGCAAATCGTCGTGTTAATGGAGTCAGGATCATTCATCGCGAAGACGTGATTTCCTCGCAAGCGGGAGACTATCTGCGTAGCCGTTTTCGTCAATGGAACGATATTTATGTGAAGAATGCACTGCTACGTCCCGGTAGAGATCTTCCGATTGCCGAACCTGAAGTGAAGCGAATCGAAATCAGTAGCGGCCGTTCGGCGGGCGGGACAATTGCTTCCATGATTCCGCTGGCTCTTGTTTTGATGACGATTACAGGAGCCGTTTATCCGGCGATCGATCTTACTGCCGGAGAACGTGAACGTGGAACTCTGGAAACCCTGATGGCGGCTCCGGTGCCGCGAATGGGAATCCTGCTGGCCAAGTTCATCGCGGTGGTCACCGTTGCGGTGTTAACGGCGATTCTGAATCTGGTCGGAATGACGATCGTCATGTGGGTGTTCCAGCTGGATCAAATGTTGCCAGGTGGCGGTTTGACGCCAGGGATTATTTTCAAAGTGTTCCTGTTGCTGGTTCTCTTCGCAGCCTTCTTCGCGGCTTGTTTGCTGATGGTGACCAGCTTTGCACGATCGTTCAAGGAAGCGCAAGCTTATCTGGTGCCGATCATCCTGTTGTCGCTCGGGCCGGGTTTGTTGGCGATGTCGCCATCGGTCGTGCTTGGTGGGTTGACTGCCGTGACGCCGATGATGAACTTGTTGGTGTTGGCTCGGGATGTGATGGCCGGCCAGGTTGAGGTGGGAGCTGCGGTGATCGCTGTGGTCTCGACACTGGTTTATGCCTTCGTGGCCCTGTCGATTGCGGCCCGGATGTTTGGAGCCGATTCGATTCTGTATTCACAACAGCTTAGCCTGTCCAGTTTGTTGACGCGTCCCAAGCGAAAGTCACTGCGTGTGCCTGTCGTCCCGGCGCTGCTGTGTTTGGTGTTGCTACTGCCGATCAATATGCTTTCTATCGGAGTGCTGGGAAGGGTCGGACAGTCGCTGGCGAATAACTTTTCCATGTTCAGCCTGTTAATGGCTTCGTTCCTGATTCTTTCGTTTTTCGTGACCCCGTCGATTGTTGCCTGGCTCAATCGAGTCGACTTTCGTGGCGGATTTGGTTTGCGAGGAACCTCGGTGCTGTTCTTTGTCGCTGCTCTGATTCTTGGGCTGAGCCTGTGGCCGATTGTGATGCTGATGGTCGAAGGCACTTATGCGATTTACGGCATGATTGCTGGAGAATCGGCAGCCAGTTCTCGCCACGAAGTGTTGGTTGAGCTCAGCCAGGATCAGGTTGTCCAATTTCGTAAGGTTGCGCCTCCGATTATTGCTTTGTGTTTCTCGTTGACCCCGGCATTTTGCGAAGAGTGGTTCTTTCGTGGCATGTTGTTGCGAGCGTTGTCACGCGAGTGGAAAGCGTGGACCGCGATTTTGACGACGGCAATGCTGTTTGGCGTTTTTCACATTCTTTCCAACAGTGCCATTTCGCTGGATCGATTTTTGCCAACGATGCTGATCGGAATTTTGCTTGGCTATCTCGCATGGAAATCGAATTCGATTTGGCCCGGTGTGATTCTTCACTCGATACACAACGCCGTCGTCGTATTTTTGGGTTACTATCAACCACAGCTGAGCAAATACTCCTGGTTCCCGGCAGAGGCTGAGAAGATTCCGCCTTTGTGGGGGTTGGTGGGGTGTGTTGTTGCCGCGGTTGGGCTGGCGATCGTTATCAAGGCGAAACGACAAGTCGACGAATCTGTTGACACCTGATTGCTTTGCGTTCGCTATAATTGATGCATGTGCAAAATATTTCAAAGCATCATCGTGCTCGCTTCGATGGCCTTCTGTTCGTGTACGATATTCGCTCAGGAAGTTCCTGTTGAACTGCCTGCTGGATACGGGATTCAGAAAGTCGCTGGTAACGATTTGGTACCCGACGCTTCTGCGATGACGGTTGATCCCGCAGGGAAGCCCGTCGTTTCTGGTCCGGGCTATGTGCGTCGTTTGATTGATGGAAATGGCGACGGCCTATTCGACAGCTTTGAGACGCTGGCCAAAACAAACAGGATCGCCCAGGGCATCTGGTTTGACGGCAAAGAAATGTGGCTGACGGTTGATGGAGCACTCAAGCGATCTGTTTCCAGAGCCGCCGGTGAGCCGTTTGTTTTTGAAAATGTCGTTACGATCACGACGGGTAAGGAACATGGCTCGCATGCGATTCGAAAGGGGCCCGATGGATGGTGGTATGTGCTTTGCGGAAACGCGACCGTCATCCGGGAGCAGTATTACTCGCTTGCCAGTTCTCCGATCAAGAACCCACGTGCCGGTTTTTTGATGCGGTTTCCGGCTGATGTTGGCACAGGAGAGAGCTTCGCGGCGGAAATTGTCTGTCACGGTTTTCGTAACCCTTACGATTTTGATTTCAACAGCGATGGCGAAATCTTCGTCTATGACAGTGATGGTGAGCGGGATGTTTCGCTGCCGTGGTATCGGCCGACTCGTATCTTCAAAGTCAAAGCTGGAGATGACGCGGGATGGGTATCAACCAGTTGGAAGCGACCGGCCAGTTTTTTCGACATGCCGGAACTCGTTGGTGAGCTTGGTCGAGGCAGCCCTACCGGTGTCGTGGTTTGCGACACGAGAACCTTTGGTGATTTGTATCAGCAAGCGGCCTTTGTGGGCGATTGGACTTTTGGACGCATCGGCGTGGCAAGACCTGGCAAGAAAGTTGAGATCTTTGCCAAGCCCAAAGGTAATTTTGGATTTGCCATTACGGACCTGGAATTCACAGACCGCGGTGAATTGTTGGTGACGACAGGAGGTCGCGGAACGGAAGGTGCACTGTATCGAATTTCCAGGACGGCGGATTTGAAAACCGAAACACCAGCGGAAGAAGATGCTCGCAACGATTCAATGAAAGAGAAGAAGTCACGTCGGAATCCCGGTGGAGAGTCGCTTTCATTCGTCGATCGCCTCGCGAGAACAGTAACCTGTGATGAGAGTGAAGTTTCGGATTCGGTCAGGTCGTTGCAGTTGATGTTGGGTGGGTGCGATGGTGATCGCATGTTCGCCGGGCATCAGGCGAAAACGCCGATAGACTTTTCAGAATTGGAATCAGAGTCGATTGTCAGAGATCTGTTAGCCCTGTTTGATCGCAGGAGAAATGTCTTTGAAACGGCCCGGCTAATCGGAATGTTGGCGCCGAAAGATGATCGGTTGGCAAATGCGCTGAGCGACTTCGCCAGATATGAAGCCAGACCTGTCAAGCGAATTCACTATTTGAATTGCCTTGCTGTAGCAGGCGGAAAACTCAATGCAGCGTCGGTCGTGAATGTGGCTGAGTCTTTATTGAATGTTCGGCGCGAAATCGATGCCACCAATCTGCCAGTGGATCGAAACTGGACGCCAAGGATGCAACAGTTGGCGGTTCGTCTGTTTCGAAATATGAGTATTCCGGAAGCGATCGTGCAAAACCCTTCCTTCGGTCAACCGAGTGACACCTGGATGTATCAATCGCTGCCCGAGATCTTTCGACCGATGGCTCGGGTAAAAATTGCTGCCAAATTGCAATTGAATCCCGATGACGCGACCCGGCAACAGTTGCAATGCCTTGCAGCGGACACCCGTTACGTTGATTTGATTCGCACTTTTTCTGATCGTGACGAATTTACAGATGTCGTCGTGAGCGCCGTTAACTCAAAACCGGTAGCGGATGACTGGAAAGTTCTGTTTCGCGGATTGAAGTCATTCAATTTGACTGTCAATAAAGCCAGTTTGATCGGATTGAAGAGGCTTGAAGGTAACAAACTTGTCAGTGGCGATTTCGAAGCCCTGCTGCGACTTGAGAGGCAACTCGGTTGGACCAATCCGGAAATTTCAGTGCGTGACCAGATTGTGATGCTGCTGCAAAAATGGACAAAGCAGTCGTTCGGGTATCAGGTTCGTAATTACGATTTGAAAGCGGACAGGATCAGGGAACAGAAAGCGACGCTTGTGCAATGGAAGCAGTATTTGACGAAAGAGCATTCGCTCAAGATGAAAGCCACTGCTTCGGTGGAGGAATTGGTGCAACGTTTCTCAAAAGTTGATTTTGCGACGGGCGATGCCGCACGTGGCAAATTGGCCTACAGGAAATTCCAGTGTGCATCATGTCACGATGGAGGGGGACAAAATTCCGGACCGTCTTTGGCGGGTGTTGCTTCCCGATTCTCGCGTGAAGATGTGCTGCGAGCGATTGTTGATCCAAATGACAATGTTCCCGATCGTTATCGTGCTGTCGTGGTTGCAACCGAAGATGGACAGTTCTTTCGTGGTAGTGTCGTCTACGAATCGATGGCCGGGATTATGCTGGCGACCAGCACGGGAGAGATTGTACGAGTCGATGCTGCTGACATTGAGGCTCGGCGAAAGTCATCACTTTCCTTGATGCCCGAAGGGTTGCTCAACGAGGCGTCGGATCAGGAAGTCGCGGACTTGTGGGCCATGTTGCGCGGGATGAAGAAATAGCCGGTCTTCTTGATGTGCCACCAGCGATCATGCTTGGCGATGGCATCCCACCAGACTGTAACTGTTGAAGCTAACCCGACGCGTAATCAATGGATCGATCCCTTGCTAACGCGGCGGGTTATGATCAGCAGGCAGTACAGTCGCACCTGCGATTGGATCGCGCATAAAAAACCCTTCCGGAATCGGAAGGGTAATTTGAATTTGCGTTACGCGATTGGATGTTACGCGATCTCGTCGAGCAAGCGACTGATGGCAGCATCAATCTTTTCTGGCGTTTCGTAAACACCGCTGCTGATCTGGGCGCGAATCTCGTTAACCCGATCGGAGCGGAACTCCGTACCTGTTTGGCTGATTGATTGAGCTTCTGCCGAGATATCAACCTGATCGACAGGGATTGAATGATTCGTGTCGGCTGCCGAAGTCGCATTGTTGGCTTGGAGGCTGACAGAAGAAGTTGACTGAACGTTTGATGTTGGTCTGATTTGCATATTGGTCTCTCCCGGTTTCGGGGGTTGAGGTTTCCACTCGTGAATGAACCATTCACGCACAGGATTCCATTATTTTGGATTTAGCACAATTCCATTTTTCGCAAATAGCTGGTGAATTTTGGCTCCATCCGTTGAAGCCGACCAGCTAATGCAAACTCAGTCGATGTCTGTGCCATCCATGTGTCAAGCGACCAAAGCACTGCGAACATGAATGGTATCGACCAGTGTGCTAGCGAATCTGGAACCTTTGTTTTTTGGTGATGAATTTTCAAATCGCGTAACGCCAGCGATTCGTACGGTTTGTTCAGTGTCGTTCAGCTTCAATTGGGCAACTTTGTACCGAATTCAGTTGACTGACGGTAAGTACGTGCCTTGCGAACAAAGGTTCGAAGAAAACTGTTTTCAATGTGAATCTGCTATCAAACAGGAAATATTGGCGTTCGTTCGAACCGGGTGACAGATTAAAACGTCTACATGTTATCGCAATGATTGCGAAATTGCTGCCTTCAGGGACGTTGGCCCAAACGGAACAGGAGCAATTTATGAACAATCGAATTAGCGAATATCTTTCTACGCCTTCCACTGACACAGTAAAGCTTTGTCAGCGTCCCACGCTGGATCTCAATGGCGATCGCCCGATCACGGTCGATATGGAACGGTTCTTTGATTTCAGTTTCTCTTTCGCCGAAGCGCTGATGGATCTGGAGGACAAGTACCTTCCGCAAAAGCCAGCCGTTTCCATGCAGAGAGAATTGGCGATCATTGATTCAGTGGTGACAGACGAACTCGATTTCGACATCGACGCTCGTTGGATGTAAACGAAAAAAGCAGCTGCCGAAATCGACCGCTGCTTTCTGGGTTTTAGTTGGTAGATCCGCTATTTTGTGCGGCCTCGACCAAATTCGCCACGACGAGCACCAAGTTGATGCTGAAGCCGTTGAACGATGCTGCTGTGCATCTGACTAACGCGACTTTCACTGAGATCAAGCGTTTGGCCGATCTCTTTCATCGTTAGCTCTTCGTAGTAGTAAAGAATGATGATCAGACGCTCATTACGATTGAGGCCCTTGGTGACCAGTCGCATCAAGTCATTCTTTTGAATCCGACGTGTTGGGTCTTCGCCCTTTTTGTCTTCAAGGATGTCGATTTCGCGAACGTCCTTGTAGCTGTCGGTTTCGTACCATTTCTTGTTCAGGCTGATCAATCCGACGGCATTGGCATCGCTGATCATTTTTTCCGTTTCGGGAACGGTAAGCTCCATCTCGGCGGCAAGTTCCTGGATGGTGGGCTTGCGGCCCATCTTTGTCTCCAGACGCTTGGTCGCGTTTCCGATTTTGCTGGCCTTGGAACGAACGAGACGAGGAACCCAGTCCATCGTTCGCAGTTCATCAAGCATCGCACCCCGGATACGTGGCACACAGTAAGTTTCAAACTTGACGCCACGCTCCAGATCAAAAGCGTCGATCGCGTCCATGAGTCCGAAAACTCCGGCCGAGATCAGGTCGTCGAGTTCGACGCCGTCTGGCAATCTCTGCCAGATTCTTTCGCCGTTATACTTCACCAAAGGGAAGTAACGTTCCATGAGAGTATTCCGCAGGTCTTTGTCGCTGCAGTCTGGCTTGTACTTTTTCCAGACTTCAAGAATCTCTTCGTTTTTTGCAACGGTAGTCGCCATTCAATCCTCCGTGATTGGCTCGCGATATCTTTTAGTGGAACTGAAGTCGGTTACGACCGGTTCCACCGGATTTATGATTTCAGTTTGTCGGCGTTACCCGGAAGAGCAACTTGACAGGGGGAGTAGTTATCAAAAATCACTTCATCACGTCAATGAACAAATTACAAGGTTCGTAATTTTTGCGAAAAACCGCGACGGGAAGCCAATCAAAAAACCACAGTAGACGAAATGATGCGCAGCGATTAACTGCACAGGAACAAATCGCCTTCTGTTGTCTATCGGATGGCACTGGATCATCAATCCATCAAAAGTTTGCATTTTTAGCGATGCGTAAAGTTTGAGGGGAAACCAGCGGTTGTTGGAGTGCCAGCAGGATTGTGGCCGTGTGTCTGAGCACTGTTGATAAATACTGCGGCGAGACGCCGCAGCCACGACTGTTAATGGCCAGACGCCGCAGCCACAACTTTT